>NZ_JAUBTX010000055.1:0-41698 GCF_036705185.1 Microcoleus sp. B4-D4
CCGACTCTAGTGAAATTCCGATACTGCCATAGCCGAGTGCTGGTTTAACTAATAGAGGTGTGCCAAGGCGATCGCAAACTCCTTGAACGCGGCTGGGGTCTGAAATAACTTCGTAAGGAGCAGTAGCTATACTCCCCTCCATAAAAGCACGTTTCATCCAAATTTTGGATGTTGTGAGATGGAAAAAATTAGAATCTGCACCTGTAAAAATGATGCCTTTTTGTTCCAGCAGTTTGATAACAGAAGTACCAGGGTAGCCATCTATTTCACTCCCATCGCAATAGTTCAGCACGACTGGAATATATTCATTGCTAGAAACAGCTACCTCTTCTACAACCGCCTGCATATTCTCCAAGGTAATAGGCTGCCACTTCCATGCTAAGCCCAGTTCAGCAAAGACATCTGTTAGTTCCTGGCGAGTCTCAGGATTATCGTAGTCTTCGCTGATCAACTCTTGTCCTTTTATGCAGTAGGGAATGAACACCCAGACAAACAACTTGTTGCTAGGTACAGGCAATTTCTGAAAGATTGACATTGTTTTAGTAGCTCCAGTATTGACAGTAAATATCGGTACAAGTTCACGCTGCTTTGCTCACCGAGCGCGACTTGGTAGAATGCCTAGCAAAAGCCTCTGCGATCATTTCTGACATCAGTTGTGCAAAGGGTGTACCAGAAAGATGCAAGATAGTGCCAACTGAGGTTCCGGTTGGATCACAGAGATTGGAGAGAGACTGAGAGGAGATTCCGCAGTTAGGATTCACTTCCAAAACAAAGAGTTCTTGCGATACTCGATCCATCCGCAAATCCACCCGTCCATATCCGTTACCGCCAACCGCACAGTAAGCACGTTTACTTAACTCACAAAGCTTTTCATGCAAGTCAGAACCAACCAGTTGGAATGAGAGAAAAGATTCTTTTTCATCTCTTTCCCAATACCCGTAAGACAAAAACCGTTCAGTGTCAGGTACGCTGGAGTTAAATACCCGTTCCATTGGCGGATAGATTTTGAGTCTATCTGGTTGATGGGAAGAACCTACAACAAAAACCGTAAATTCACGACCATTGATAAACCGTTCCACAAAAATGTGCGAGAGCGTAAATTGCATCTCATGCTGTCCTTGCAGCAATCGCTGCACTTGTAACCTCACCTGCTCATCGCTATCAACAACCGACTGTAGAGAAATTCCTCGGCTTTCTAAAGAAATTGCAGGTTTGACAATTAGAGGAGTGCCAAGGCGATCGCAAACTCCCTGAATACAGTTGATATCTGAGATAACTTCATAAGCAGCAGTTGCTACACTCCCCTCGACAAAAGCACGCTTGATCAATATTTTATTGTCGCACAGATTGAAAAATTTAGTATCTGCCCCTGTAAAAATAATGCCCTTGGGTTCCAGCAGTTTAACAGTAGAAACGCCCGGATAACCGTCTATTTCAGTCCCATCGCAATAATTTAACACGACAGGGATGTAATCACTACTTGACGCTGCTACTTCCTCAACAACAGCGTACATATTCTCAAAGGTGATTGGCTGCCACCTCCACTTCAAGCCAAGTTCTGCAAAAACATCTGCCAGTTGCTGACGAAACTCTGGAATGTCGTAGAAGTAACTTATTATTCCTTCTTCCGTGACGCGGTAGGGAACAAACACCCAGACAAACAACTTGTTGCTAGGCACAGTTAGTTTCTGAAACATTGATATTTTCTCCATGAATGGGTGGCAAAACTGTGGCATAGTGTGCTTCGTTGAATTAAATCTGTAGGTTAACCAGTAACAACTAGGCACCCTTTATCCATCACAAACATCACATCTGCACGCAACGCATGAGCCATTTTGTGGGTAATGACAATCACTGTGCATTTCTTGGCAATGCGCTCTAAAGTTGTCATAATTTCCACTTCTGTTGCGGGGTCTAGCGCTGATGTGGCTTCATCCAGAATCAGAATGGCGGGATTTCTTACCAAGGCTCTAGCTAAAGCAATTCTTTGCCTTTGTCCCCCTGATAGCTGTCCCCCCCTGTCGCCAACAGGTGTGTCATAACCTTGAGGTAAAGTCAAAATAAAATCGTGAATTTCTGCGGCTTTCGCTGCGGTTTTTACCTCTTCATCACTCGCTTCCAGATAGCCCATGCGGATGTTTTCCCGCACTGAGCCATTAAACAAAATCACCTCTTGAGAAACCAGTCCAATTTGAGAACGCAGTGAGCGTATAGTGCAGTCGCGCAAATCAACTCCATCCAACAGAATGCGTCCCTTATCCGGGTCATAAAATCGCGTCAGCAAATTGACAATCGTACTTTTGCCAGCGCCACTTTGACCGACAAATACCGCAAAGTCTCCTTGGCGAATCTTCAGCGATAGATTTTTCACCCCGCCTCTATCTTTGGAGTAGCTAAAGCTAACATTATCAAAATAAATATCACTTTGAAAATGTGGCAAATCAATCGCACCCGGTGCTTCCTGAACTTCAGGGATTTCCGCCAAAATATCATTGATACGTTGCAGTCCTGTCACTCCATCGATTAAATAAGGCAGCCCCCAGGTAAAGTTGAGGATAGTTGAATGTAAACCGAGCAATAGAACCTGATACGAGACGAGTGTCCCTACTGAAATCCAATTCCCGTAGGTCATCACTGCGCTAAGACTCAAAATAACAAGCTGCACTAAGACAAAAGCGAGACTGGGAATTCTTTGCACTAAGCTAGACAGAAATTTCGCCCGGACGTAAACTTGCTTCAAGTCATTCAACTGGGCAGAAAAATCTTTTGAGACTCGTTTTTCTAGACCGAACACCTTGATAACGGATTGGGAGAGCAGATTCTCTTCGATTACGCTGGCAATGTGTCCTTCCTTTTGCCGCAGATGATAGCCTTCTTTGGTGGCACGACGGGCAACATTTGCTGGTGCAATTGCACAGAAAGTCAAACCGATGCAACTTAGAACAGCTAACTGCCAGTTAAGGGAAAATAGGAAAATTACCGAAAAAAGTATGTTACTCAGGCAAAAAATAACAACTGGCAGACCAAGGATGAAACTATTTTCTACCTTCTCTGCATCCGCCTGGAAACAGTTAATTATATCCCCGGCTGAACGTCGCCCAAAAAACTCCATTGAAAGGCTCTGGATGCGCTCAAATAGAGAACAGCGGATGTTGTTGAGTAACAGAATTCCCAATTTAGCTGATAAAAAATCACCAAGCAAGCCAACAACGATAAATACAATCGCTCCGCCTCCCAAGAGCAACAGAATTAAAACCAGAAGACTATAATTTTGAGGAACAATGGCTGCATCAATAATAAACTTGAAGCTGATCCTCATTGCTGATTCAAATGCGGCCTCAAAAATCTGACTGCTACAAAGGAAGATAGCTAGCCATCTATAAGGAGCAATATATTTATAAATTACCCTCACAAAATTCAAAAAACGCATTGGGCTTTGACATAAATGGGTAATATTTGTCCGTATAGCGAGCCTAAATCATTTATCTAAATAGATATGATAGGGGTAGTGCTAAGAGTACCTATCTCGGAGTGATTGGGACAACCAAACGGGGGATTGTTCCTAGAAAAAATCACACAATTATTTAGACGCGCTATATTGCTTTTGTGTGGGTCGAACCCTCACTTTCACTTGGAAGACAGCTAACTGCACCCATTGTCCTCCCAAATCTTTCGGCACCTTTCAAAAAGTTGGCTCAGTACGAAATTTCTTACCGGACGCTGCTATTGCACCCATACGTCCGCTCTTGAATGCCTTGGCAGCAGTAATACTCGGATTTTTCGAGCTACTACCCTCTGTAGATTCAATTTAATCTTTTTGCCCGCTTTACTCCTCAGTTCGTTTATTTATCATCTATCTTTAGACATACTTAGCTTAATTCTTTGGATAGATGCTTGTCAAGGGAAATCAATAAAACTTGTGTAAAGGAAACGTCATGGAAGGTAAAAATTCAACATTTCCTGGTTTGGACGTGAGTAACGTAGAAAAAGGTTGAGAAGAAAGGCCCCAATTTACATTCACTTCTAGAGCAAATAGTTCTTGAGATAATTGGTACATCCTTATATCCCTCCATCCATAGGGAATTTACTGATATAAAAATGATGGACGCACTATTCTGTAAATTACGAGCTAAACAATAGCCGTAATTTACAGAATAGTGCGATCATCGCGCACACTCAGAACAATATGTCAGTAATTAAGTAGAAGTGCCTTTTGTAGCGTTAAACCCTGATTATAACTGTATCGTTCAAAAGCTATGAAAGTCTATTAATTGCTTCCACAGCTTTTGAGACGCATCTTATCTCTATAATATTTCTTCTCCCCCGCCTTTGTAAGTCGGAAAAGTCGGATCGTAAAGTCGGAAAAGTCGGATCTTACATAATCTATCGAGCTCAGCTCTTGTTAATATCGGCCAAAAAATAGTTGCACGCTATATCACAACTTGTCTCTTAGTAGCCTAATTTTTTTAACTTCCTAACTTTTCCTTTCGGTAGCGGGACTTAAATAAATTTTCACAGTTAATAGGGTTAAAACCCTTGCTAGACAAGGAAAATACGTCAAAGGGGGTAAAATAACCTGAAACCTTTACCTATCAAAGATTTAAGTATTTTTGAGGTAAAAACTATACTAAACAAGGCTTTCAGCCATTTTTACCATTTTTTATCTAAGTCCCGTTAGGTACTACTTTTTGACAAAAACGATCAAGGTGAAAGACCAAAATCTTCCGGTTCCCACAAGCTCGATGCTGTGCGGCCGAACATGAGGAGATCCTGGATTTGCTCCTCGGTCAGGCTTTCATCGAACAGCCAAACTTTGGTGGTGGGTGCAAGTTTTCCCAACAACTCTATAGCTTCAGCTTTGAGCTTCGTTCCCTTTACTGTACGACTGAGGAACATCACTGCTTGGGGCGGGCCAAGCCTCACCTCCATAGCTTGTTTAATAATTTTCACCGCATCTGCTGCCGATTGTACGTCGATACCACTTGAATGAATCCCAGCCCAACAACACCCAATTTGTAAACTCTAATTCCTTCTCACGGCTAGGCGTTACAGCGTCATCGCCACAAAATTAAAGACTTGATGGCAGGCAAAAACACGCCCCTAATTAACGAATTACTGAGGCAACGCTATAAAAACATTCAAAACATAGAGTCAAGCATTTCGGTAACGTCCTGTTGGTCGCGCCCCCGGTTGTCGTCATATATCATGAGCGTGTTTAAATTCCTGTGCCTGCTGAGTTTCTGAACTTTCCGCACATCCCCGTCTGTTGCGTCCAGTGCCGCTGTGATAGCGCTGTGCCTGATGCGGTGAGGCGACATCTGTTTTTTAATACCAGCTTTTTCGCTGTGGCGGACAACCATCTTGCAGATACCGTCGCCACTAAGTCTGTGCCCGCTGTGAGCGGAGTCAAGTGCTATAAAAAGCGGGCTATCGGGCGAGCAACTTCCCCTTTCCTCCAACCAATCGGCGATCGCCTGCACCGTCGCAGAACCCAAATCGATCGTCTCAGCTTGCGTACCGCGTCCCTTACCAAGAATTCGCAAACTCTTACCGGCAGGATCAAAGTCACAAACACTCAACTGGCTGATTTCGTTGCGACGCAAAGCATTACCCCACAGCAAGCGCAACAAAGCATAATCACGCTTCCCAGCTTTCGTTGCCAGATCGCACGTTCCCAAAATCCGCTCAAAAGTCTTGGTATCAACCCCGGTTGTATCTCGGTAGCCGACAATTTTCTCCCCCTTGATATCCTCCAAACTGTAATGGCACGCGCCGAGCTTGCGACCCATTTCCACCAACGACTTGACAGCCGCCAGCCGCCGATTAACAGTCGCTTCCTTGAGTCCCTTGTCGATCAGCTTAGCTTTGTACTTCAACACCACCGACACCGCTTGACGTTCCTCAAGATGCAAAAACTCCAAAACGTTATCAGGCACGGCGGGCGTCCCCGTCATAGTAACTAAAAAGTCATTGACATCGCGTTCATAGGCGCGACGGGTATTTTCGGAGCGCTTCTCGGCGAGTAATCGTTTGAGCACGTCTGGATCGGTGTCTAAAGTGTCGAAATATCTTTCAATTTTGGCATCGAGAGAAGCTTCCAGGCGGGCTATCGAAAGTTCTGCTTTCATGATTTTTTGCTATTGATAAGAGTAATTTACGATGGCATGGGGGTAAAAATAGGTTCCGTCCATTTTGGACGGGGCTGTGGTGTCTAAGCCGCTCTGTGTTTTAGTATCTTAAGTTGGGCGCTCGGCCATAGTTTGATTTTCCGCTTCCAGGACTTAGCAAAGGAATCGTTTCGCAGGCTTTCGGATTGAGTCGATGTGCCCGCTCCGCCGCGTGATTGAAAGTGACCGCTCTCGACGAGAGAATCCGTCGAGAAAGAGAGCTCTCTTCACGCCCTTGAGTTACGAAGCTGCCGAGCGCCAGACGCGAGCGTCCCTGCAATTTCTAGTTCGCCCGGACGCACGTTGCAGACTGGCACATCAGAAGTGATGCGCTTTACCGAGACTAACGAGAGCATTAGTTTCAAGGCGGAGATCGGCCGGCGCCGTAAGCACTCTCCGTAGTTGGTGCGGTAGCGTCGGTGTGGCGATCGGTTCTGGGGCGGTGGTTTTGTTTGTACTAGATGAATACTAGCATTATGTCTAGTAATTTTTTAGTAATAAAGCTAGTTTTTGTGTCTAGTATTGATCGTGAGTCAATGCTAGTATTTCTGTCTAGCTTATGTACTAGATACCGCTAGCGAACCCTCCCATCGCTGGGGGCGGGCAACTGTTAGCTAGCGTCCCGGAGATCGGACTCTGTGACGATTGCCTTTAACCTCGCTGCGATTGCTGCTCGCGTCCCTTTTGTGTCGGTTCCCGGAGCCGATGCCAGCTTGCGGATTGATTGGATCGAAAGTTTATTAAGCCGTCCCTCGATGTCCGGCGTTGTTGGCGCGATCGGCCGGCGCCGTGCTGGGGTAGTTGGCGCGGTAGTGTCGGTGTGGCGATCGGTTCTGGGGCGGTCGGAGTTTTTTCGGGCAGTGGTTTTGTTTGTACTAGATAAATACTAGCACTATGCCTAGTAGACATTTAGTAATTAAGCTAGTTTTTGTGTCTAGTATTGATCGTGAGTTTATGCTAAAATTTTGTCTAGCTAATCTACTAGATACCGCTAGCGATGGGAGGGTTCGGTAGGGGTCAGGCAACTGTTGCTGATAGTCTTGGAGCTCGCGCTCGCTTGGCTTGTAGCGCTGCGATTTGGGCATTCGTGGCGTCGATTTTTGAGGTGATTTGAACGAACTTGTTGGCTAACAGAGTCATTGTTCTTCGTCCGAAGGGTTGTGTGTGCTGGTTGTGGAGCGTATGTAGCGAGCGGTTTGTGTCGTTTCCGTTTCGCTATATTTGTATACTAGCATGATGTCTAGTATTTGTGATGGCACAGACACTAGACACAAAGCCCAATTAAGATGCTAGATAAAAAGCTATTTGTGTCCTAGCATAATGTCTAGTATATATTGAGCATTTAATGTCTAGTATTTGCGATCGCACAGACACTAGACACAAAGCCCAATTAAGGTGCTAGACAAAAAGCTAGAGGCGCTAATTTTAAGCTAGCGTGATACTAGACAATTAAATAGCATTATGCTAGACTGTGGCTAGTTTATTACTAGACAAGACTATGACGAGCAAAACTAATAAGCCCGAAACCCCTACAAATAAAAGGCTTCAACTCAACTTGAGACTGGACGGACGGGAAGACTTGCTAGAAGCTATCAAGACCACTGCCGAAACAAAAGGCTTAAGCGTCAATTCTTGGGTTGTGGGGTTGCTAGAGTCAGCGACGGGGATAAAACCTGCTAGTGCAGCGCCGACAGGTGGGGATTTAGAATCAACCATCGCCAAAGAGCTAGACAAGTTGCTAGCAGAGAAGTTAGCCAGCTTTGAGGAACGGCTGGGAAAATTGAGTGCCTGATCGAGGGCAACGATGAATCGATCAGGCTTGAATTGCAGGCTGATGTAGGTTGGGTAGAGCAAGAATTGAATGAGGTTCGCGGCGATTGCCGAGTGCTCAAGGATGAACGCGACGAAGCCCGCGCGGACTACGCCCTGCTTCTAGAATCTAGTACCGCAGTGGCGGACAATATGCGAGAGGATATTCGGCAATTGCGATCGCAACTCGAAGCCGAACGGGCCGATCGCCAGCAAGTCGAGGCCCAACTCTCCAGCCTGCAAGCGCAACTTGCAACATTGGCAGCCGATCGGGAAGAACTCGCCCAACTCAAGAAAGAAGCCAAGGAAGCTGCGGAAGAGGTACACCGGGAGGGAAGGTCGATCGAGCTTGAGAAAGTCCGCTGGCAGCAGCAACTGAGCGACGCCAGGGCTGAACTAGAAGAGGCGAAGGCAACTATTCTCAAGCAAGGCGACAAGATTCGGGAATTGGAGCGGGGATACAATTTCAAGCCCAACCCCGCAGAGTCCGCCTTGAGGTTAGAGATAGGCAACTTGCAAGCTGAGCTAGAAGCCTATAAGCAGCAGCAGCCAGCGACTGAACTTGAGTTGCCGGAGCCGGCCGACTTGCTCAACCAGTTGAAAACCAGGCGCAAGAAATCAACCACAACGCTCGCAGATGTTGAGAAAATCTTAGAAATTCTTGAGGAAGGTAGTAATGAGCCAGACTGACTTTGAGCGTTTTGTAGAGAACAAAAAAGCAGAACTCGCGCTCGTGCTTGCGCGGTAGCGGCTGGCTGGATGAAGATATCCCCGATATGCCCGCCAGCAGTGATGCCGACCAATTATGCGAGCAATTCTACGATTCGATCGGGCAACCCGTAAACCTCTTGCTTTACCCGCGCCCAAAAGACGGCATTGACTGGGAAGCACTGGCAACGGAACTCAAGACTTTTGGGAACGAGATTATAGATAAGTGGCACGAACGGAAGCAAGCCCAAGATAAGCGCGAAGCCTACGAGATGGGGAGGGAGTGATGATGATGAACCAACTTGAACAGAAAACCTTTAAGGAGCTCAAAACGATCGCCCACCAGCTCAACGCCAAACCGACGGGGAGCCTGAAACAGCGCCAGACTTGGGAAGCGGCGATTATCAACCAAGCTCAAAAAATGGAGCTATCGATCTCCGCGGTGACAAACCCCATCCTCCGCACCTATTGCCTCGGTGGCCGGGATGGGTGCAGCACTCTCGACGATCGAAGCGGCTCTCGAATTGGTTGAGAGGCACTGCTACCCTAATCTTTTTAAGTCCAGTTCGATCGACTTAATCGAAAACAGTCCCGCGACTCAATTGGCGGCGAAAGTGCTACCGGGGATATTAGGCCCAACAAAAAAACCCGGCACAAGGTCGGGGCGTTTAATGAAGGGTAATTAGTAATTGGTAATTGGCAACGGGTGTTTGCCCCCAATTAACCACAGTGTAGCGGCTTAGGAGTTTGGGCGATCGGTACAATAGGTTTGTCGTTTCAGCAGCGGCGACACATTCCAAAAAAGAAGCCCCCGGAGATTCCCGGAGGCTTCTTTTTTAGTCGAGCTAGTGTTCGTTTGTTGTTGTCAAATCACCGATAACACAGTCCGGCTCGGTTCATCTGTGACAAGGTAGCGCTCGGTTAGGTTGCCGATGTTCAGTGGGCGATGTGAGCGTGGGCGATGTTCAGTGGGCGGGATTCTAATTCGATTCGCACTTATTCACTCTCTTCTAGTGAGATAAAAAAATCAGCAGTTCCTGAAACCCGCCGGACTTGGCGTGGCTTAAGTTTGTTCGGTCGGAGTTCTGCTGTAACCCGATCGCCTTTGACTTCGATCACCCGCCAAACCGAATCAGGATGCTCGACGCGTGGGCGTACAAAATCCCATAGTTGATGTTGCCTGGTCATTTTTGCCTCCTTTAATTAACGCCATCTGTTCAGAGGTTAGCTGCACAATCTGCTGCGGTGGCTGCCAGCGATGGCCCCAGTTCTGCCGAAGTTGGGAAAGTGCGATCGGACTTGGCAAGAGTTCGGCCCCACCAACCCAAACACCAATTCCTGATTCCTGTTGGGCATAGTAAGCATTGAATTGTGCCTGTGATATTTTTGCCAGCCTTCCTTGCTCCGATGCCCGCCACAGTCGATCGAGCGGTAGTCTCTCACGCTTCAAAACCCGCACAATTCCTAGCACTTCAGCGGTCGGCATTGTGGCGTAAATTGCAATATTATCGCCCGGTTTTAGGGATGCTCCAAAGCTGCCTTTACGCAGTTCGATCGTCTTTGGGTTACGGTCAAGGAAAAAGGCATCAGCCCAAGTCGGTCGCACTGAGATTAGGTATGTACTGCTGGGGTTATTCATCTTCTTCCTTATCCCTCTTCAGAGCATTTCTTAGAGCTGCCAAATTTTCCACAGCTTCATCAATGGCAGTGCTAGCCGAATCCATCAATCGCTGTTCGGGTTCTTCGAGCCACGATTGGTCTGTGAAGGGGTTGCTTATATGCTTTTCCGCTCTGATTTTTGCAGCTTGTAAGAAGGCAATGCAGAGAGCTAATTCATCAATTTTGGGTATTTCATGCTCATAAGGGTGGTCATATTGCTTTCCAGTCGGCATCAGTCATTCTCCTTAGTTAGTTGTAGTCGTTGTTGTTCAAGTCATCAGAGAGGATGATGTCACCGCGCCTGACTAACTCTGCAAAAATGGCATCGTAAATTGCATCAAGCAATTAGCCGGGAATCACCCTTAATAACTTACTAAGCATTGTTATTACCCCTTTCGTTTTGTAGGAACTCTTGAATTTTGGGCAACTGTGCAATCTCTCCATCATCGTAATTTTGAATTAGCCACTTCAAGAGGCTTTTTCCGTGGCGTGAATAGCTGCGTGTTGGATGACCGTTTTTTTCACCACACTTTAAAACTGACTTGATAATTGTGCGGATATTTGCGCCCGATAAAGCAGCCTCGGACACGGACACAAATAATTGCTCAGGAGCCAGGTTAGGGAACATCTGACCAAACCGTCGGACAGTCCACACGAAGCCGGACACTTCGCCGGACAGCTTGTCGGACAACGGTTCTGGCTGTCCGTTGTCATAGTCGGACACTTCCTCTGGGGAATCCTCTGGGGAATCCTCTGTCGGACTATCGGACGGCTTTTTATCGCCCAAATTAAACTCTAAATCGTAAGTTCGCTGCCAATATTCAGAGCCAGATGGCTGTGAATATTGGCTGGTTTCAGCAGTCGCTATTCCTGCCTCACACTGGATTAAATACTGCCTAAATTTCTCGATATCAAAAGCCAGTTGTTCGTCTCTTTCTTCTGGCGTAAGCTTGATAACAGCCTTCTCGATACGAGGCAACAAACCGACGTTTCCATTCCCCAAAGTCGTAAAGAAAACTGGAATCTGTTTCGCTTCAGATTCAGCCATTAACTCGTTAAGCTGTGCTAAGAGCATTGCCCTTTGAGCGTTATCGGAGACGATGTACTGGTTCTTAATCGACAACTCAACCAGCAGATAATCGCCCTTAGTTTTACCGTCTGCGGTCTTGACCAAAAGCCCCTGAGCTACAATCGCCATGTTTGCCCGCAAGTTTGCATCTCCAACCAATCCAAGCGCTTCAAGGTTTAGCGACTGAGCTAAGACTAGAAGGCAAACATTGTAATCTCGACCGACTGTAATAATGTCGAGCAACATCAATTCAATCTTTGCCCAGAGAGCCTTGTAAGCCTTCCGAAGCGTCAAAACGATGGATGACCAATCCTCTAAAATCAAGCGTAACGGGGGTAGATGTTTGCGGTCATCTTCGGATATCTTGTCAAGTCTGGCTAAGAAATTCTTGTGGAAACTCTCAATTAATTTGTAAGCTTTCGTCGGGTCAATCGAATTAAAAATTGTTAGTTTCCCCGCTTCCCGCAACCCGCAGAAACTATCGTTTTTCCGTCCAAGAATCCATACCGATGCAGTTTGTCCTTTGCTTCGTGCTTGGCTGTACACAGAATCTAACCACGCACTCAGAGTGTGACTTTTCCCCGCCCCGGTAGACCCTGCAAGAATCATTGACTTGTCGGAATATGCCAAGTCATCTAAGAGTTGTTCTCCGGGGGTTTTGGCTGACTTAATTATTGATACTGAATCAGATTCTACTTTGTCGCTAGGGTTGTTAATACCATCGAGTGTTTGAGTACCTGTCAATTGGAAGGGAGTCTTTTGGTTTCGCAAAAAGGCGATGTATTCTTGCTTCTTCTCATCCGACAATCCCGCAGTTTCTGCATCAAAAATGGCTTCCTCAGCCTCCAGTTGAGCAATTTTAATATCGGCTTCACCCAAAACTTCGCATTGCTTGAGAACCACAGCGCAATCGTTGGCGGTAGCGTCCAAATCGCCCTGCACCTGGACTTCCCTAATTGTCACATTGCGGTAATCTTCCAGTAACTCAGCACGAGCAGCCAGTTGCCCTTTTGCTAGGTCGCGTTTCTCTGCAATGACCTCATAGTTTGCAAGCTGTCGCTCGGAGTTTTGCAAGCTTCTTAAACCCATTCCCGCGACACCAAAGCTACAACCAGCGAGAGCCATCCACAGTGCTTTATTTGGATTTGTGGCGGGTATTGTGTCCTTAAAAACCACTTCACGGGGGATGCCGTTTGCCTTCCACTGTTGTGCGTGGTACTCGGTCATGATGTAGGGTTTGCCTGCCTTGTCAGCACATTGCAAGGCTTGTTTGTTGTTACGGATGCAGAGTCGCACCCTATTGCTGGCTGTTCCCTGGATTGCGTTTATTCCGCTATATATTCCCAGTAAAAGCGCCAAAGCAACTGCCGACAACTTGCCAGCAATCGGGAGTCTTTCAAAGGTCAGAAGCAGTGCGCGGTTTGACTTAAGTAATTGAGCGTGTTTTTCGGTTAATGGCAGCATTACTTGCTCCCTCCCTTGACCTTAAAGATTAAGTAAAAAACGATGGCGGCAAGAGCAATTGACGGCAAGTAATCAAAGTTATTAGAAGCAGGTTTTTTTACTGCCTGAATTTCTTTGATGCCTGTTTTTAGGCGTATTTTTGCCTCGCTTACTTGCTGCAATTCAGTAGCTGGTTCAGCGAGGCTAGCAATCATGCCAAGCGTCACGCCACCGCCAACAATTGCAGTAGGCAAGCGATGCTTAGACTGCCCGGTAATCTTGGCTGCTAAATAAATTTGATAGATGCCAATTGCAACCATTGACCCGCCCGCGACTTGCATGGCATGGAACATAAAAACCACTGCTGAACCAAGCGCTGTGGGTGTGATGACTTCACAGAAATTAGCAGCGTCCCGGTAGTGGCGCTCAGCGTTGGTTTCTTCCGGCTGCGGTTGGTCAATTGTTGGTGCTGGTGCTGTAGCTTGATATTGCTGCTGCTGCTGTTGTTGCTGTTGAATTCCCCCTCCCGAAAAGGAAAGGGGACTGGCCCCGATGAATTCGTGCATAAGTCCCCTCTTGCTTAACGGTTGTTGAAGTTCATTACGTTCGCAAACCAGCCCCCAAACCCTCTAGCTGTACCAGTTGCCGACACGCTGGCGCTGTTGTTGCTGGCAGATCCAATAGTCACTGGTACTTTTTCCTGAATCCCTTTGTCCGAGCCGACTGTGGCGCGACTGAGCAGCTTCTGTCGCCTTTCCCTAAGAGACTCTTGAATTGTTTGCCTCTTCTCTGCAACCTCGCCCCGATTTGCGATGGCTTCCATCTTGTTTTCATGTCGCCAAAGCTCGGCCTGTAAATCCCCTGTGAGCTCGGAAGCAATCTCGGCTAGTCCGTGCTGACGCTTGGTTTCAATCTTGAGCATTGCTGCACGGTCTTTGGCATCTAGTTGCTCCATCTCAGCCCCAAATTCCGCATTGAGCTTGCGGATTTTAGCGATGGCATTTGCAACTTTGGAGCCGAATTTTTTCCTAATTTCTGTCCATCTGACCTGACCATCGCTGATTTTTTCCAGCGACTCTAAGTAGCTTGTAGCGTTATCAAGGAAGGGTTCTAAAACTAAGGCAAGCTGTTCGGCATTGGCTGCTTTATCTGCCATCGCTTCAAGCTTCGTAACATCGCTCAAGTAAGAGAGAATGTCCGCCTCGGTGTCAGCCCACTCCCCCGCCTTCTCGTCAATGTATGGGCTGTGTCCCGCTGCTGGGTTCCTTATTGCTACGCTGCTAGTGTCATTGCGACCAAAATCCATAGTAAAATCTCCTTAGATTAGTCCCCCAGCGCAAGCTAGGGGAAGAATTACGAGCCAGTCGGTTACTTTCTCAGGGCGATCGGCTGGCTTTGATTTGTCATTTGGTTGAGCTTGTCAGATACTCGATCGCCCGCCGGGTGACCAATAACGGGCAACAACTCCCCGCGTCGCCAGCTTTCCGAAAGTTCGATCGCCGTTGCCAAATCCAGTCCAACAGCCGTAAATTGGCACTCCGGGAATCCGAGGTTATCGCAATTGATGCACGGACGCTCTGGCTCATCGGTAACAGGCGGCTGCAACTGAGCCCAGATTTCTGGATTGGATTCAGGCGTAATTTCAAAAACTTTGGTCATTGATCAATCCCTCCTATTTAGAAACGCTTCCAGCATCATCTGAATTCAGATTAATGCTGTTGTTAATCGTGACGTTTCCGTGAATAATTGTCGGCTCTGGAACTCGCTTGGCTCCAGATTGGTAGCCCGTATCGTACCCAATTGCAAAGACAAGAGTGCCAGCTACAAGCGCACCGCCAACCATTATCTTGGTCAGGTTTTTATCGAAGTCTTTGTCATCATCGTTAAGCATCGTTTAAACCTCCTCAGATTTCACGTCAATTGCCTCGCCATCCTTAGACAAATCCTTGCGTTCCGGCGTTGGTGAAGACTTATGGTTGATGACCGTGCCAGCAATGAAATCACCCTTAATTGTTTCGACGTAATTACCGCCATTCGTATTGATAACCCGTTTTCCAGGTTTGCCGTCTTCAAAAACTACACCGTTAATAATTCGTACCATTTTTAATCCCTCAAACTGTTGATTTGACCGAGTATTTCAATGCCTTTCGCGTCTGTAATGCCTTCTTCTCTCAGACTCTGAGCTGCCACTACAACAGCGTCCTGAGATTTGTTGGCAACTACATTGAACACTCGCGGTGCGTTGTACTCGCGTTTGACCTGAATCTTGTAAAAACTCATGATTCGGCTCCCAGCTTCATTGCCCGCAGTTGTGCCAGAACTTCAGCTTGTGCCTTCTGTTCAGCCTGAAAAACGGCCAGAGCACGTGCAGCCCCACGGTTTTGAGCGGCGTTGATTTCAGCAGTGTCCAAGTCAGCGTCGCGCTGTTGGGCTGCCTGATTTTCGGAAGCAATTTGAGCTAGAAGCTGCTGCACATTTTGATTCAAGGATGCCGAAGCAGAATTTGCATTCTGATTCAATTGGGTGATCCGGCGATCGAGCACTGGGATATATTCGGAGATTGCCAAGGCTTCGGCGATCGAGGGAGAAGATGCGGCGGGGGATGCTTCTACTAATTTCCGCAGTTCGCTAAGCTTGCCAGCATTCAGCAATTTGCAAGCTTTGAGGGCAAGCTCAGAGTATTGGGTCGCTCGTGCAGCGCCACGGCGGAGAGTTTCGCGGTCGAGTCCGTAAATGCTAACGAGCTTGGAAATCGATTGCTGGAGGCCTGCTTTGCTCAGTTTCAGCAGCCCTTGAATTTGCACCGCAGAGTACCAAATTTCTTCATCCTCTGGCTCTGAATTATCGATAGGCTCGGACTCAACGTCAATTACTGCAAGGTTTTCTAGTTCCATAGTTCAGTCTGTTTTAAAATTGGCATTTATCGATGAAAACGATTTCTATCGATATGTGTGTTAGTATATCAGTGCATCAGTGCATTAGTCAACTAATGCTTTTTGTCTCTTGTTACTCCAATAAATTGATGGCTTTATGCCTTAATGCCTTGTTGCTCAAATAAACTGGTGGATATGTCCATCAGCAAAAGGGGTAATGTGGCTAAAGGAGAGATGTCAATTCGGGTCTATCTGTTGCCCGAATTAAAAGACAAATTCAAAACAGCTTGCTTTCTTAATGGGCTGAATATGTCGGATGTTACCGCCGCACTTATTGAAGAATGGCTGACGAAAAATGCTGTAGACCTACCAGCACCCCAAAGAATCTCTAAGGCGCTAACCGAAACTGGTTCCGCCGACCCGCAGCCAGCCACAGAACCGGAGCCCACAGAACCGGAGCCAACCGCAGCAAAGCCAGCAACAGCAGCAACAGCTAAGCGGGGTAAGGCCAGTAAAGGTGCTAGTTAATGTCTAACAAATGTCTAACAAATGTCTAGCAAATGTCTAACAAATATCTAGCAAATGTCTAGCAAATGTCTAGCAAATGTCTAGCAAATGTCTAGCGACTATCTAGCAAATGTCTAGCAAAGGAAACAGACAACCATGATCCAAACCCAAACCAAAACAGTCACATTTGATGAGTTTGTTGCCTGGTATCCAGAGAACTCTGTCCGCCACTACGAACTACACAACGGAGTTATTGTCGAAATGCCTAATCCTACAGGAGATCATTCAGACGTTACAAGCTTTATCACCATCAAAGTAGCAGGTGAAATTGAACGTCGCGAATTACCTTACTCCATCCCTGGTCATTGCCTACTTAAACCCGTCCGCGATCGGGCAGGTTATCAGCCAGACGTAATAGTCCTAGACCGAACAGCGGTCATCAACGAGCCACACTGGAAAAAGGAATCTGTTATCACGATGGGCTCTTCGGTACGACTGGCTGTAGAGGTCGTCAGCACGAATTGGCGGGATGATTATTTTCTCAAAGCTTCCGAGTATGAAGAGATGGGCATTCCCGAATACTGGATTGTGGACTATCTCGGTTTGGGCGGTCGCAAGTTCATCGGTCATCCCAAACAACCCACACTTTCGGTTTGCCAGTTGGTAGATGGGGAGTACCAGGTCAAACAGTTGAGGGGGGACGATCAGGTTGAGTCGCTAGCTTTCCCAGAGTTGAGGTTGACTGCCGAGGTGATTTTTCGGGCCGGGATGCCTGCAAACGGGTTGAGCTAGAATGATGGGGCATTCCGGCGGCGGGCGATGAGTTGGGGGAGTTGCGGGCGATCGGTGCATCCCATGCACCAAAATTACTGCATCCTATGCAGTGAAGTGTCACAAACTCTCAAGCAAAAGATCCTTTAACTGCCGATATTCCAACGTCTTCTGGCACTTTCTCACCATCAAAACTCACTTCATTCTATGCAGTGAGTCGCTGTAAGTTTTTTGGGATAGCTTTAAAATTTTTCCCCTAAAATTACGAACTTCTTAATGTTATCTGCTAAATTAAAAAGAGTCGATTCGATCGAGGGCAAAACCTATCGATCGTATGATTCGGAAATTAGAGTGAAAACTGACAACTAGCAAAAGTTAAGAAGGTGCTTATGCTTTCAACTACAAGAAAACTGAGAATATCTTTCGCGCTTTCCCCGGAATTAACAGAGGCGCTTGATAATTATGCTGTCTCTTTTGGAGTATCTCGATCTGCCTTTACTGAAGAAGGACTTTGGATTTACTTAAATCAACTTGACAAGCACATGGAATCGAAAACTAAAACACGATTTCAAAACGAAGATGCGCTGGCAGCATAAGGGCTTCAGCGCATCTTTTTTTATCTTAAATAGTCCATACTTTGTCGCTAAGTCTTGGCAGGCGAACGACAAAAGTTAACCACACATCAACTCGGCATCCTAAAAAGATTGCCGATTGCTATCCCTATCATGCCATACATTGAAAAAAGAATAAAGCGCTATTTTTGCGCTGTTTTTGCGGTTGATGCTAGCTTGCTGGCTAGTCTTTGTGCCATCTGTAGCGGTGCGATCGAGCAAATTCTGAGTTTGAGCGCTACCTATAGATTTCAAAAGCCTGCAAAGCTTTGTTACATCTCAATTCTGCCACAAACTCCGGTAAATACGAAACATAACCGGGGATTGTTTGGGGTCACCTTTGAAGCGATCGGGGGTGCGGCGTAATGTACACCACAGAATCTACGCAAGAAAATCAAGGATTTGATACCGCGCAATCCACGCCAGAGCATCAAGGCCACATCGAAGCCGAGAGTGATCGAGATGCTGAAATGATAGCCACTTCTGATCAATCAATCCAGCAGCACCCTACAACACAAGGGCAAGTAGACTTAAGCGGCTTCGGGGTATTGTGCAGCGTTAACGAAAAATTCCTATCCCCTGAGCATGAAGCCCACATCGAAGGCAGAGGCTTACTCAATCCTTGGGCCCGCGAATGCAGCTTCAGTGCCAGCATCGCCCAAGCTTCGCTCTATGGGATTTCGACAAAATCGGCGGGCATCCTGTTCATAGGGCAAAATGGGCAAGTACAATTCCGGCCTGATGTCCGAGAACCGAAGCGAGGCAAGAAGGAGCCACCAAAGTATTTAACGTCAGTCGGAGAATTCGATGCTTTTGTCCCCCCATCCCCCGACAACCCGCTCTACTGGGAGATTGAAGCCCTAAAGCGAGAAGCTTTTTATATCAATGATGTGCCTTATATTCTCCTTACTGAGGGAGTATTTAAAGCCCTTGCCGGGTGCTCAAATGGCATCCCCACAATTTCCTTGCTGGGAGTAGAGCAAGGCCTCACAGGTAAAGCCCGCGACCCCGAAAATCAGCGATTTCTAGTACCCGCGCTGAGAAAGCTCGCAGAGGCTGGCTTTGGCTTTATCATTGGCTTTGATGCCGATGCGGCCACAAATCCAAATGTGCGGGCGGCCGAGAAGAAATTGGCTAAGCAATTGGCTAAATTCAATGTGCCAGTGAGAAGTATCACGGGAGCCTGGGCCGCTGCCTCAGTGATTGAGTCCGGCGAGGTGAAAAATACTAAAGGCATGGATGATTTTATTCAGCACAAAGGGATTGAGGAATTCCGAGCAATCCTCAGCAAAGCAAAACTGTTTGGCGAGAAAGAGAGTGATGCCGAAAATGGAAAGGACAGAACTAAACCTATTACCCCCCGCGAAACAGCAGCGCAAATAGCCGAAGAATACGGGCATCACTGGAAATTTGACAATGAACAAAAAGCTTGGCGAATATGGACTGGCAAAGAATGGGAGAAAATCGAAATAGGCAATTTTGAAACTCTACTAATGACCGTAATTGATGCCAAAAATATTCCTTACAGCGGGGACGCCTACTTAACTGACGTACTCAAACTTTTAACCAAAAGACTGAGGGTTGCTCGCTGGCAAACTTGGGACAGGAAGCGTTACATCAATTTCAATAATTACGTGCTCGATGCTAGCAGGTTTACACGCTTAGACCACTCGCCGGGTATGGGATTTACTTCACACCTTCCTTATGAATACAAGCCTCTCACAGGCAGTACAAGCAGCGAGGTGTTGGAGACGTTAAAACTAAACTGCCCGAAGGTTTACCGATGGATGAATACGGCAATGCAGGGCAACCGCAAGAAAATCCTCAAACTGTTGG
Organism: Microcoleus sp. B4-D4; assembly: GCF_036705185.1. NCBI lineage: Bacteria > Bacillati > Cyanobacteriota > Cyanophyceae > Oscillatoriales > Microcoleaceae > Microcoleus > Microcoleus sp. B4-D4. Next base: position 19,454 of record NZ_JAUBTX010000055.1, read on the forward strand.
CAATCATCAACGGATTGCTTAAGTTTCGATTTTTTGACTTGCAGATGCTCGTTCACTTAATCGGTAAGCCGGGGAGCGGAAAGGGTACATTTATTCGACTACTTCAAAAAATAGTAGGTCGAGAGAATTGGAAAGGATGCAAACTCAAAAATATGGATGACGGCTCAACAATTGCCAGTATTATCGACAAGCAATTGGTAGCCTGTCCAGATGAGCGCACTGCTTTGGGTGTAGATGCGATATTGTCCTTGACTGGTGGCGATGCCGTCAGTTACCGGGAGGTATATAAACCAGCCTCTGATGCTTTTTTCTACGGCTTACTAATCATTGGAAGTAACAACCCGATTTTCGTAGGCGATACAACTGGTTTAGACCGCCGTTTGTGTCTTGTTCACTTCGACAATCCCTTACCAGCGGTGTTGCGAAATTCAAACATTGAAGCGGAGATGGATGAAGAAATCTCTCAACTCATTGCCGTGGCTCTTAGCCTTTCTGACAGCACAGTTACCGAGTGCATTCAAGGGGTAGGCAAAAATCAGATTGCAGAATTCAAGCTCGAAGAATGGGACATGAAGCTGCAAACCAACAGCGTTGCAGCTCACTTTGATGATTGCTTGATTGTAGACCCGACTGCCTCGACACCTACGGGCAAGATTTACGAACATTACAAGAATTGGTGCGACTCCAACCTCAAAGCAGTTTCTCATATCAAGTATCCAAAGATGCTCTCGGAGCTCTGCAACGATTACCTTGAACTCACTGGAGTCAAGTGGCAGCGTTCCCGTGGTCGCAGTTGGATTGAAGGACTAAGACTTCGCACCGAAGGGGAAACATCGCCCACTCATTCTGATGTACTTTCGGCACTTATCCCTGAAGATTCTCCTACCAATGATGCGGGGTTTGACGGGGTTACGACGGGGTTACGACGGGGTTCAGAATCCTTGCCAGACGGGAATTACAGCCATTTGCGGGGTTTAGACCCTTTAAACATTCCAAATAAAACCGAAACTTCTGCATCACACGAGGAAAGCCACAAGACGAACCAGGAAACAGAAGCAGTGGAAATAGAAAAAGTAGGTTTGAACCCCGTCAACCCCGTCAAAATACCAGAACCCTTACCAGTAGAAGATTTAAACCCCGCAACAAACCCCGCACAAACCCCGCACAAACTCCGTCAAACCCCGCACTCTGAACTCAACGAAGATGAACTCAACCTGCTGGACATGATTCGGATAGCAACGGCAGAACCCGACCCCGAATCTGCACGACGGGCAGCGGCAGACATTCTGCCAATCCTTAAAGATGTCTGTACCAGGGGAGCTGCCAACCGCGAGAAAGTTTGGGCCGCTTTGACCGATTCGGAGCAAGCAATATTCTCGGAACTGACGGCGAAGCCGATGGCCGCTCGCGACAATCCGCAAGAACCAAACCCCCTCCAACCCGTGCCAGAGCCAGAAATTATCGCCCCCGCCGATGCCGAAATATTGCGAGAAATTGCAACAGTTTGGTGGGACGAATTTTATGGCGAACAACTGCAAAACCTACTCACCCAGATGTTTGGCTGGCAAGCACCGGGGACTAAATACGACGCCACCACCATAAACGCTTGGCTAGTGACTGAGGACGCAATTGTGCGCGATCGGATAGGCGAATTGTGGCAACTAAAACACGGCGAAGGCTTGATAGATTCCCTTGACTGTGGCTTTTAGGCGAACTCCCCACACCCGTCGTTTACCCAAATACTTGAGTTACCCCATGAAAACTTTTCTCGAATTCCATCGCACTTACCTGTTTGCAAGCAAAACGTTGATCCAATTGGCAACCGACCGCCTCACAAACAATCGTGCGTATCAAATCTCGCAAGCAAAACTGGCGATCGCAATCGCTAACCAAAAACTCGAAAAATTAGAATCTCCCGTGTCTGTGTTTAGAACTCTTTCTGAGTACGAGACGGAATTGCCCAACGTGGGGGAGTTGCGGGAGGAATTAACGGTCTTAAATCGGAGATTGGTGGCCGCCTGTCGAGTTCCCGATATTCTGCCGTCCAAGCGCGATAAACGACGGGCGATTGAGCAAGTTAAGGATGTAGTAGAGGGCGTGGTTTTGAATCTCAATCCTGAATCAGTGATCAAGTGGAACCCGCAATTATCGTTGCTGGAAAAGCACTTGCTCTCACGATTTCCGTACCTGTCGGAACAGGAAAATCTCGTGGTAGAGGGCGTTATTTTTGGGATGGGTAGTACCTGGTACAATGTCACGTTCTCTGGGGAGTATGACACTTTAATGGAGCCGATCATCCAGCGTGTTGGCGGGGGTATCGTAACTCGAAACTCTTACGGGGTTCTGGTACTTAATTCCCCTTCCGTAATGTTTGTGGATATCGACATCGAGGGGGAGGACATGAGTTGCCGATCGCGATTCGGCGGGGATATCAAATCGGCTGTGAATTTGATTGAAGCATTCACCAAGTATTCGGGGCTGGCTTTTCAGGTTTATAAAACGAAAAACGGGCTTAGGTTGCTTGAATTGTCCCGGACTTGGGATGCGCGGGGAAAAGATGCGGCGGAAGTTTTTGACAAACTTGACGCCGACCCATTGTTTGCTCAACTGTGCAAAACGCAAGGTACTTTCCGGGCGAGACTGGAGCCTAAGCCTTGGCGCGTGCGATCGAACTCCATTAATGCTGTCGCGTGGAATTTGGGGGTACTTGGACAACCGTCAAAAATTCCTTTGCAAGTACGCAAAATCCAGCAATATCACGATGGCGCGTGTTGCACCTCGATGTCGCAAAAAAGTGTCCTAGCTTAACCCACAACCCACCGCCGATGTTCTGGCGGTTGTCGGCGCGACAGAATTTGCCCGGTTCAAGCGGATTGCCGATCGTTGCCCCGTTTTTTGATTTCTTCGTGCTGACACGGAATGAACCAGGTGATCGGCTTGATGCGGTAACTCGATCGCCCGCCAGCAGACTTATCTGTTCGCCACTCGCACCGTCGATCGAAGCCGCCACCAAAAAAATTAGCTGATTTTTTGTGTGCCCTAAAGTCAGGCGTTTGCAGTATAAAGTCAGGCGTTTGCAGTATAAAGTCAGGCGTTTGCAGGTATTTGTAGGGGCTGCATTTTACCTGCATTTACCTGAAAATATCCTGCAAACACCTGCAATTTCCTGCCTTTTTGTGCTGTTCGTGTCTTGATCTGTTGGGACTGGTTATAGTTGTTCTCTCTCAGTAGCAAGCAATGTTTTTGTGATCACAAACCGTGACTAATGTGTGCAGAGAAAACTATCCACCCCCATCAATATTGAGCATACTGCTTACCCACAGTTCAACCCCTGTTGATATGGAATCAGTTCCGACTCGCGAGTGGCTACTGAAGCCCAAATACATCAATAAGAGCGGTAAGGTATGGGACAGGACGGCGAACTAATTTTTTGTGGGAATGTATTAGCGATCGCTCTTTACGCCTAGAGATTACTGCCTGTATTAATAACGTGGAGAATTATAACCGCCATTAATAGGTGGAAGTCGAGCGACTACTCTAAACCGAGCGACTACTGTAAACCGAGCGACTACTGTAAACCGAGTCAGGCGGTAAATTTTTATCCGACTGTCAAGCTCGCTCGGGCAATAACAGTTTAGCCGATTGCAAAGCGCGGGCCCGACAATAATATTTCACCCGACTGTCAAGGCTGACATAACGGCTGCTGTGTTGCCAATTTTCTCACACTTGCTTAACTTGATTTTTAATTCAAGTTAGATACTGTAACTTGATTATTAAATCAATTCACTTTTTGTTAAAAACGCTAAAAAATCACTAATTGTTGCGTCAGCTAAAGTCAGGCAAGTGCAGTATAAAGTCAGGCAAGTGCAGTATAAAGTCAGGCAAGTGCAGTATAAAGTCAGGCGTTTGCAGGGGGTGCACTTTACCTGCATTTACCTGAAAATATCCTGCAAATGCCTGCAATTTCCTGCCAAATTACTGCTTTTTTGTGCTGTTCGTGTCTTGACCTGTTGGGACTGGTTATAGTTGTTCTCTCTCGGTAGCAAGCAATGTTTTTGTCCGTACAAAACCTTATTTATTACTTTTAAATAAAAACGATGCACCCTTATGAATGGGGAATCCTAAGTGCAAGGCGATCGCGCTCTTGCTGGCTATCGAACGAACGATTCCCTCGCGATGATCATAGCCATCAGCCGGCTGCTTCGCTTGCAAACAGGAGAGCGGGCGCGCGCTCGCGTCGGGCATTCGCCACCAATGCCGAACTGCACCAACTGGCTTGTGTCGTGCCCGGCAATGCTCCTTCGTAAAGGCGGCTGCCCTGTACACCAACAGGCTCGCTCCTGACTTCAAGAGCGACTGGCAGGAGCACAGTTCTATCCTTGTCCAAACTGCCCCATCAAACTTTCTTGCCTTGGCTGTTGTCGTGTGCGTGAGCGCCAGTCCTGCCTACCAACAATTCTCATAGCAATCTTGCAAAAACCCTTAATTTGCAAAGAGTGCTCAATTTTACCCCCTATAACGTCTATTTGACATGGCTTGCTATGCGACTAGGGTACTAACTACGAGGATTGAGGAGGATTCAGAAGGGTCTAAATTACCAAAAATCGCGTCAAAAGCAACAATTCTTTACAAAAACTGATAAGTATTTATACTGATTGTGACCGAAAAAGTAGGAATTACGAGGTGTAACGAGTAATAACTGTGCTGGTTTCTCCTCTTTTTTCCTCCCAAATTTTAGCGAAAAATTGTGAATGAGTAAGTGCGATTTTCCTGCATTGTTTTGGTCAAAGTGTACTTGGATTGATAGCATCAATGGTGAGCCAGTGGTAGCGACTTGCAGGCTGATTCGGATGTTCGAGTAAGGGCAGCGGAGTCGAATCGCGAGTTGTAGTTTTTAAAGTCAAAACAATTCAAATCACCACAAAGGTTAGGCTTTGAATCGATCGAAGCAGCTATCGCCACAAACACCTAAAAACTAGAGATGGAGTGTCAAGGGGCTTAATTTTACCCGATATTCAACTGTGCCTCCCAATCAATGCCACTGATGGATGTTAACCAAGTGTGACAAAGGGCTTAATTTTACCCGATATCCCACTGTGCCGATTGCTCATACTATTGTGGCGACAGTTGTGGCAACACTGGCATCAATTGCCGCAACTGTCCCCATTGAACTTGGGTAGCATCGTTACGGCCTAAAACTTAGAGGCGCGAGGCTCACGCGCTCTCTCTGAAATCAAGTACAACCGTACCATCGCGAACACAATTGTCACTGCCTTCTCATTGCCTAGTTTAACAAGTTTTGCCGCATTTACTTTGACTACAAAATTCACTGGGTTGCCGAAGTAACTGTTAGAGCATTCTGGCAGCAAAAAAATATTGAGGCACTTCGCTTTTTTTGTACAAAAGTGCGGTAGCACTGCATTCAATAAAGCCAAACAAACTTAACTGCAACTCTTGCTAGAAAACGGCTACCGCCTTTGTCCGATACATTAATATGCAATAGCTGAATGGCTAATAACGAGGCGGCAATTTTTAGGCAACCTTAACAGCTTTCAATTAGTTCGGCTTGCTCAATTGTGAAAGTACAGCTTGCTATAAATGCTACCACTTTTGAGCCTCTACTACATTTGCCTAAAATTGGAGTGTAGAGCTTGCTGTTAAATTATTAAATTGATATTAAGTGTACCGGGACAGGAAAAAACCTCAAAATTAACTTTTTAGGACTGATTTTTCGTGAGTTTTTGGCTGTTTTTGGCTGTTTTTTCTGAGAATGTGCGAGTAAACTTGTGCAAGCTCAGCTTAATTGTTAGCTGAATTTGGGGGCTTGTTAGCAACAAAAACCGCATGAGAACTCAAACTTATGCAGATAGGAAGCTTGCACAAAAAGCAGGATCACTGATAGCAATAGCAATGTTCAGAGATATATTTATACCAAAATATAAAAAACTTCTCCAATAAAGAGGAGCGTTTGTATTGTAGAGCCACAACACGCTCAGTATTGAACAAAAATTCAATTAGGCAAACGATCGCCCTCGTAGTTTTAGCAGACTTAGCAAACTCAACAAATACTTTTCGATGCAGTATGCGGGGTGAAATGAGCAGTCGTACAGAAACTTACGCTAAGAAATTGATTAGTCGTTTTGAATACTGCGCTCGCCTCTTATAAACTTGTACCAATTGATCTGTCTGAAATTTAAAAGTCTCTAATCCTTACTGTACCGTACAAAAAAGCTGTACCAAAAAATCTATGCTTTAATTGGTACAGTTTAATTTTTAACTCTTCAAGTTTTTGAAAGACAAAAAGAGTGATTCCTAGAATGCTTATCCAGTAAAACTTTCAGCCGATTCGTAAGTTTCTGTACGACTGCTCACTTCACCCCTAATAGTAGCTATCCTTGACCATCAGGGAACAAGCTTCGGCAATGCGGCAGGCGGTGTAGAGACAAACCCCGAAGAGCGTGCGATCGCGTGAGGTTTGCAAACCTTTGTTGAACAAAAGCTCGATTTCCTGTTGCGTGAGTATTTTTGCCTGGCCGTGCCGTTCTATCTTCATGCAGGCGTGTATACTCAAGCCGGGATAGCCTATATGGTGGCAGTCCGGGTTTTTCTGTCTTAACCCGTTGAGGGAAAGTTATACGAGCGCGTTTTCTGATCTCAAATTCAAAAATTATGGATAAATATTATAGATAAATCTGTTGTGCTGGGTTGGGGCTGAGTTGGTTTCTAAGATGCCTAATACACCGTTGCCTCAAGATAATGCCCGACTTCTAAAAGCTAGAGAGTCGAATAATAATAAGAAATCTTCTGAAGTTCGCGACCAGGAATATTGACTAGAGTCCGAAGTCACGGCGATGATGAACGCAGCCAGGGCGGGTAGATGGGGGCATCGTGAAATGGCATCCTATGGACACGAAAAACAAGGACTTTGTGGCGTATGTCGGCTCAATGCCTAATTAATTCGTCCGATCGTCTAGCCCCAACAAGAAACTGATATCAGGCTAGCTTCACCTTGCCAGCCAGCCGTAGCCCAATATTTTCTCTGCTTGCAGTCATCATTATCCCACTCTCAACTGCGTTACTCCATTTGTCTGGAGTATTTCTCAACGCGGTAGCGAGCAGGATCAAGCCGAGCGCATTCAGAACCATTACACTGCTAGCCGCGCCACAATACGCAGGACGCTTTGGGGTTTCAATGTGAGCGCTAAGCGGTTGAAAATCCTGTAGCTCTTGCTCTGGCGAGCGTAGCTGTGGTCTTTATCAGAAACACCATTGACAGAGTGTAATGTACCTGACATCATCGCTGGCTGTCTCATTTGCCAGAGTTCCTTGCTTCTCGACACTGGCAAGTAAATAGATTCCTAGCTCCTAGTTGTAGAGCCAATAATCTAGTCCTCACATATAAACCTATCTTCTTCCCTATTGAGAGAATGCTCATCTAAAAACCTCTTCATTTTACGTTTGCCCTCGGCAATATTTTGAGAGCAAATCGCTACAGAAGCGTAAGGAAGAGGGCTAGCCATCTATAATAGGCAATATATTTATTAATTACTTTCAGAAAAACCAATAAATTCAGTGATTTTGAGATAATCGGGTAAACTTCTCACTGTATAGGAATAACTATCTTCTCTTTTGTTTCTCTGGAGAACCTGGAAATTACTTAGGAAAGAAAAATTAATAACTTGCACAATTCAACCCCAGAAGCCTTGATCCAAGGTAAACTATTGCTCTATTAGTCACCTTATTTACAGCGGTTCCCGCTGTTATGAGGTACACTGGATGAGTGAATAGTCAAAGCCTATGAAATCATATTCCCTCGATCTCAGAAAAAAAATAGTGACAGCACACTTGGCAGAAAAGATCTCAATCAGAAAAGTGGCTGCCAGGTTTGGTGTCAGTAAAAGCCTAGTACAAAAACTGGTGAAACAGCAACAAGCTGAGGGTAACTTACAACCGAAACAGAGGGGGAAACCACAATTGAGTCATCTGACCAATGCAGAGGCTGAAGTTAAAGCATTGGTGGCGGCTCATCAGGATGCAACTTTGGTTGAGTTGTGTGAATTATTTGCACAGCAAACGGGAAATTGGGTGAGTCGGAGTGCCCTAAGCTGCTACCTACAAAAATTAGGACTCAATCGTAAAAAAAAACGTGGTACAGTAGCCAAGCAGGGACAGAAAGAGTCTTAAAATTAAGAGAGGAGTATTGGGTAAAAATCAAAGATGTCCAGCCTGAAAACCTAGTATTTCTGGACGAAACCGGAATTATGCTGGGTTTGAATAGAACTCATGCCCGCTCACAGGTGGGAACAAGAGCCTGTGATTTCAAACCATTTTATAGAGCAGCTAAAGTGACAGTTATTGGTGCAATTAGCTTAAGCAAAGTGCTAGCAGTAATGACCTTGAATGATTCAATGGACGGAGCAGCATTTTCTGTATTTATCGAGCGTTGTTTATGCCCTCAATTATGGAAAGGAGCGGTAGTCGTGATGGATAATTTACCAGCTCATCAAGTTGCGCCGATTGTACCAATGATTGAAGCTGTGGGTGCGCGTGTTATTTATTTATCCCCGTACTCTCCTGATTTTAATCCCATTGAACTCTGGTGGTCACAACTTAAATCTTTTTTGCGAACTTTTGCTCCTACGACCCCAGAAATGATTGATAGAATCATTGCGGTTGCCCTCCACTTAATCAATTCTGTACATTTAAAAAATTGGTTTACTAAGTGTTGCTACTGTACCTCATAATAGCGGGAAGCGCTGTATTTTTCATTCCTTAACTTATTGTGAAAAAAGAGATAGGCTGTGTACGTGAATTCTCTATTGACAACTATCCCCTATTCTCGTAAAGTCATTCAGGTCAGATATAGAGAATGAGCCACCTCTATTTTTAGTTGTGAATTCTTTAACTTCTTTTGGCGCTGAGTTACAGAATTTTCAGGTGTGCCGCGAATAATTCCCCGACACTTAGGCGACCCACACTGACACTGAAATTCGGGAAAATTTTCATTCTCGATTGTTGCGTAGTCTACGGTTAACTCTTCTCCTGCTGCAATATCCTTGAGCGCGTATATATTGAGTCCTCGGTAGCCTATATTGGGTTCGCAAGAGTGGTTTTGTGGTATCCTGTTGGCTGGGTTTTCGTCCCCAAACATAAAGACTTCTTCACTCAAAGGAACAGCATACTGCCGAAACTCTTCTTGCTCTGATGCACTCCAGTGGGATTGGATATAATCACGGGTAACAATCCTTTTTGGATACTCCTCTCCCTGGAAGATAATTTCCCCAGTTTTCAAATCAGTCACCGCATAAATGCCATAGCCAGAAATAGCATTTCCACATACTTTAAATTTTTTCTGACGGCGTTGGTATCTGATAATACCTTCCGCCATAATATGTTTGAGAAAGCTTGATGCACCTACATCGTCATACTTTAAAATGTAGTCAGCCGATGCTTCTGCGCCTCCTTCAAAAAAAATTGAAGGGTTAAAGTTAACTTCAAGAAAGAAAATTTCTTTTTGCTCATTTACTCGAAAATCTAGACGAGCATAGCCAGCACCGTTAAAAGCTAAGAAAATATTCTTAGCAGCGTCTCTCAAGCGGAGGTCAAGTTCTGAATCGGAACAAGGAATATTACGCTTTGGGTGATGTTGTCGCACCTTCAAATCGTAGGTTTTAAATTGTTCTCCTTCCGGAAAGACGAACTCTAGAGATTTATACGTTATCGGAGAGCGGCGCTCTTCAGGGTTAGCAGCCACAAGGACTGTAAACTCTCGCCCAGGTATATACTCATCGATTAGAACTTGACCAAAGTTGGCTATGAGTTCAGCCACTTTGCTCTGTAATGCCTCTTTTGTTGTTACATAGGATTGATGGTCAATTCCCAGACTGTCTGATGAGGCTGCTGGTTTAACAAACAGGGGGAATTGCAAGTTTTGACAAGCCCTCTCAACATCAGCTAACGTTTCAGCTTTCACAAATGCTGGTGTGCGTACTCCTGCAATGTAAGCAACGTACTTCATTAACTCCTTGCCTGGATCGTAGAGGTCAAAAGTCGGACCCGTGTAAGGCAAATTAAGCTGCTCCAAGGCAACGATGACATCAATAGAGGGAACATCCCAGTCCAAACATCCCGTACAGAGGTTGACAAAAATATCGTAACCTTGCTTCTTTAAATCTTTTAGCTGACGATACGTTGTCGCTTTGTTGAGAAATACATGGTCTACCTGGTCTTGTGGTAGTAGATGAGAAAGGTTACGTGGCGGTTCGCAGTTTTTGTAGTCTGCTTCTACTGTTGATTGAGAATAGTCAGGTTGCAGAACGCAAATTTTCATGTTGATTTCCTAGAGTGTCAGTTTGATACAAGTATCGTAAAAGATTGGATTAGTTTTGAGTTATTGCGATCGCCTCTCGGATTTTTAAGTGCCATCATCTCAGAGAGGGGCAATCGCCTTTCAGATAGAGGAACTGCAAGAAGATAGTGCAGCTATCCCTGAAGCTGTTGCACGAGGACGAGTATCGAGTATAGGGAAACTGGCTCAAGGAGCGATCGCTCCTCTGACTCCTGAATCAAATTAGGCTGAGGAGTGATCGCTCTGATTTTGCTGTAAAGGAGTACGAGGTTCAATTTCAGCAAAAGCTGGAATTCCTACCGTGATTTGTACTTGCTCCACTCCTCTTTTAGCTTGTGCTTAAATTCACCATATGACCAGTCCGTGTTTGGGGTGAACTGCTTAATCTGCTTCGCCTCTTCATCTATGTAATCGAAAAACTCATAGTGTGTGCGATCGTTTCCCCCATACTCGTAACACTGAATGGTGGCACACATCTCTCCTTCTGGTTTATGGTTATACAAACGATGTGTCTGGTAGAAATCGTTGGAGAGCCACGTCACGTCACCCTTTTTCAGGTAGGCACACGTAAAGTAATCCTGCTGGTCAATGCTGAGTTCCGGATAGTATTCAGCCACAATCTCTCCGTGCAGAATTTTGATGATGGCGTAGCTGTTAGCATGGGAATGAATGGGCGAATAATGTCCACCTGGCCAAATTTCCAAGACATACGGAATTCCTGGGGAATCCCCCCGATCTACTCCCACAGTGACGCGCAGGTATGTCGCCTTTGGGTCGCTTTTGCCGAACTCCCCTGCCTTAGACTTCAACATTTCATAACATATGCAACCTGGCGTGATAATACTGTGGTTGATCGCATCCGCAAAATCTGGGAAATCTGGGGAATTGAGCAAAATGTTGGGAGCTGCGACGTTCGCGTACAGATGCTGACACTCTTGCGGCAAGTTTTCGACGACAGTAACCAAGCAGCTTTCCATTTCGTCCAGCGTCACGACTTCGTTCCTGATGATATAGGGTGGCAGGTCAATGGTGACTGGAAGTGGCCACAACTCGTGCTGAATTTCTTTCACGTCAATTTCGTTCCACGCGCCACACAGGGCGACATAACGTATATTCTCAATCCACGCGAATGAGTTTTCCTTCCCTGCCGCTCCTGCATCAGAGAAGGAAAACTCGAACACACACAGCTGGCTATGCATATAACCCTTTCCGAAGCGAAGTCTCCGATTCTTCTTGTCAAGGCTAATCCAATACTTGTGCTTTTTTCCCGATTCGAGCAGTGCTCGCATCTCGGTGGTTGAACTCAGTACATCTTCTGACTCATCATTGTTGCGCTTTCGGAAGTAGGTATGCTTATCACCAACGTCCAAAACCAGCACTGATCGCTGACCGTTTGACTGCACCTTCTGATCACTCAACACGATGCGAAACGGCTGCGTTGTGTTGAACTCGAACAAGACTGTGCCTTGTCCGCGTACCGGAAATTCGCATTCGGTATACAATTCGGTGTAGGTTTTAGTCACTGCATCGACCAGCACTTTTTGTCCGTCAACGAGCTGAATTTTACTCAATTCTTCCACATTGAACAGTTGTGGCAGAGGTTTATGCGTTTGCTTTTTCAGAAAGTAATGACGGTAACTGCCATTGCCCAACGTAAGCGCTGGCTGATATGAAAAAGTGCTAGAGCGTTGCTTTTGTTCTTGGTGGAGCATAGTGGGATTCGCGTTTAATGCAGTTAAGTGAATAAGTGAAAAAACATCCGATAGTGAGTACAGATAAGCAAGGTAACCGCTCTCTTATCGATGCACCGGATGAAACAGTTTCCAAGACGTAAACCTTTTTATGCCAAGCAACTTTAATTTCTCATTACACTGGCATGACTTCGATTTTCAAACACAACTTCATTGCCTGCTCAAGGCAAACCTTAAGCCGTTCCGCTAAAACTCGCACATGAGGCTCCTTGACGATGGTGTAATGATCTCCAGAAATTATATCAATCTTCACTCCACCTTCTGTTAACTGATTCCAACCCGTTGTGGGGTCTGAATTCTCTAACCCAAACGATTCCTCCGCACGAAATACCATAATCTGGTTTGGATAAACAACTGGCGTGTAGGTGCGTTCAGCCTGACGATTTGCCAAAACAACCTCTAGCAGACTGCCAATTTCAACCACTCCAGCATCAGGAAGCACAACGTTAGCCGCCCTTGCCCGCTCCAGCACATAGCTCAACTGCTCATCCGGTGCAAGCGATTGGAGAGCGCTAATCGATATAGCAAGCTCCTTCCCAAAATAACTGCCCAAATCCTTAGCAAACCAAGCTAGTGTGGCAGCAGTATCAACCTCCATCGCTTGACTGTTGTGGTGGGGTGCTGAACTATCTATCAAAGCAAGCAGCGCCACTTGCTCACCAGATGAGTACAACTGTTGAGCCATCTCAAACGCTACCACTCCACCAAATGACCAACCTCCCAGCAAATAGGGACCTTGCGGCTGAATCTCGCGGATTGCCTCGATATAATAACTAGCCATATCTTCAATCCGGCTCTTTGGCTCCCCTTTCCCATCAATCCCCGACGCTTGCAAACCGTAAAAAGGCTGGTCTTCACCCAGATGACGAGCTAAATCCAGGTAACAGAGCACATTGCCCCCAATGGGATGAACGCAGAAAAAAGGACGCTTTGTACCATCTGGCTGAATCGGTACTAAAGGAGAACTCAAGCTAGAACCCGTCGCCTGACGCAGAATGCTTGCCAAATGCTCAATCGTCGAACTGGGAAAAAGCGTCGCTAGCGATAACTTTTGTCCAAAATGCTGCTCAATCTCCAGCATCAGGCGTACTGCCGATAGAGAGTCACCGCCCAGGTTAAAGAAGTCATCTGTAACGCTGATGGGGTGAATACCCAGCACGTTTTCCCAAATATGAGTCAACTGAAGTTCCCAAGTGTCACGGGGAGCTATAAATGCAGTTGGTTCAATGCGTCTGCTGTCTCTTGGAGTGGGTAGTGCTTTGCGGTCAACTTTCCCGTTAGGATTCAATGGTAGGGACTCCAAGAACGCAAACCCTCCAGGAAGCATATAAGCTGGTAAGCGCTCTTTCAAGTAGGCGCTTAGGCTTTTATCGCATAGCTCTCCGGGAGTTGGTTGCTTGTTTAACACTACCTCTGGCGCGAATAGGCGATCGTAAAATAAGTTGCTTTTTGAGGGAGTTTTGTAGAGAAAAGAATCGTATTCAAACTCAATGCGTTCTCCACTCTGTTTGAGCAAATAGCCTTGAATGTGATAGTCAGGACTTAACTGGTCTTCACTCAACTGAGCGCTACAAACGGCTTCAATTTTGTCTCCGGCAGCCACTTCAATCCCCGGATTAAACACTGGAAAATACACAGGTAGCCAGCTTCCGACATAAGCTAGACTGTCAATGACTTCATTCTCAACCGTGTGTAAATTAAGCCATAACAAAAATCCATCTATTTTGCCAGCTAGATTGATGGTAAGGCTTATCTGTCGGTCATATTCGGGATTAGAGACTTGATTGAAATCCACATCCTCAAAAACATCTACAGTGGAAATGATGTTTGACTGAGGAAAATTTCGGAAAGATACCCTTAAGGGTATTTTCCCTCCGAGCTGGTTGAAAATCTGCTGAGTGTAATAACCCGATAGTTCCGAAAAATGAGGCTGACTGGCAAACGTTTCAGGAAGATAAACAGCAGCGATGTTAGTCACGCAGCGCTGGGGAATCATCATTCCATCTTCCTTGAGAAACCTTCTGGCATCATTGAGAATCGAAACCGCCCCTTCTGAATTGCCGATTACGCCAATCAGTTCTGAAACACACAGATCGACTTTTTCAGGGAGTTGCACTTGCGTGGCATCCCCATAAATTACCGATATCTTGTCTGACAGCCCCAGAGATTCGACATAACTCGTTGCCTGTTCGTAAGCTTCAAATTGCATCTCAATGGCGTAAACTTTCTTAGCGCCATGTTCGGCACAGAATTTCGCCCAAACAACATCCTTACCCGTGCCAATGTCTACAACAACTTTGTCCTTAACAACTTTTTTAAGTGCCACCTCATAACTATGATTTCTCACATGGTCATAGGTCATGGCATAGTACAGGATGGCATCATAAACTCGGTAGTCTCCCGGACAGGGCCATAGTTCTACCTGAGTGTTTTTGGGTTTGGGAACGACATAGGCGACGAGGCGTTGCTTGCCTGATTTTTCTTCGTGAGCCACTACCACACTGTCTTGCACCAGTGGGTGCTGATTGAGAGTTGCTTCGATTTCCTCCGTTTGGATGCGGAAGCCGCGTACTTTTACTTGGTTATCAATGCGCCCCAGGATTTCGATATTACCGTCGCTCCCGATACGGGCTAAGTCCCCAGTTTTGTAGAGGCGAGAAGTGGCTTCATCACTAAAAGGATTGCGGATGAACCGTGCCGCGGTCAATTCGGGACGATTGAGATAGCCCCTTGCTAAACCAAGACCGCCAATATATAATTCGCCCGTCATCCCTTTAGGCACAGGCTTTTTGTTTTCATCCAACAAGTAAACCTGGGTGTTGGCAATGGGACAACCTATAGGTACGGAGTTAACATCCGGCAATTCTTTCCAGATATCTGGTGCGTAAAGCGTGGATGTGATAGTGGTTTCAGTCAGTCCATAAGCATTAAGCCAGCGGACGCGATTACCAGCGATTTTCTGCCAATTCATCAATCGCTCTGGCAAAACCTTTTCATTGCCAACCACAACTAAGCGCAGCGTGGAAGGTAATTGCGCCTGTGAACTAGATAAAGCAGATACCCATTCATGCCAGTAAGAAGCAGGCAGGTTGAGAACAGTCAGCTTTTCTCGCTCTATCAGTGCTTGAAACTCTGCAACAGTTGGAGTTACAGAATCAGGACGAAGAACGACAGTACCCCCGCTTAACCAGGTAGGGAATAACTCTTCTGCTGCAACATCGAAACTAATTGAAGCAAACTGTAAAATCCGATCTGTTGTCTGCAAATTATAGTGCTTGGCAATGGAAACACTGTGGTTGGCTAAAGCTTGATGCGGAATTAGAACTCCTTTTGGCTGCCCTGTAGAGCCTGAAGTGTAAATGACATAAGCTAGAGTGTCAGATGTCATGCAGGTGTCAGGGTTCTGCTCGCTGTATTGGGCAATCTCCTCCCAATCAGCATCTAAACAAACCACTTTTGCTTCGTGTGGGAGAAGATTTTCTAGCCACCGTTTTTGAGTTAACAGCACTGGTGGTTGAGCATCCTCTAGCATCAAGGACAGTCGCTGTTGCGGATAGGTTGGATCTAGGGGGACGTAGGCACCACCTGCTTTGAGAATACCCAGCAGTGCGATCGCCATTTCTAAGGAACGCTCCACACCAATTCCAACTAGAACTTCCGGTTCCACTCCTAAAGAAATTAGGTAATGCGCTACCTTGTTCGCTCGATGGTTTAATTCCCGATAACTGAGGCTTTCCCCCTCAAAAATCACGGCGATGCTGTCAGGAGTTTGTTCTACTTGAAACTCAAATAACTGAGGAATGCACAATAGTTGAGGCGTTGATGAATCAATATTATTTGCCATTTGTTCTCTTGGTAGTCGCCGTTAATCCCTGCAATACACTGTTTATCTAAAGTTTAAAGAAGAGCGCATCAAAGTTTCAAGACTGTATCAAGAGTCTTCATCATGGCTTCTCTCCTCCTCTCGCGTCAGTCGGGAAAGTCGGATTGTCAAGTCGGAAAAGTCGGATCGTTGCCTAAATTCATACATATTACGAATATAACTTATTTCTTAAGGAGGATGTCAATCAGAATACTCCTGTAATGTGTAAATCTTCCGTGAATAACTTTTTGAAGATAAAATAAATTGAACCATTCGAGGTAACAACACAGTCAAAGCATAAGTTGTATCAGCCTCATACCCCTTATTCCAAAGCTGAAAAATTGGCAGCTTATTGCGCTAGCGCACAGGATGTCATAAAAGAAGCGATCGCACAAAGCGCAGTCCTGGAGGCGATCGCATTTTCCAAGAAACCGACTCGATGACAGCCTGCTACTCTTTCAGTTGGGGGAATGGGTAGGGGTAATGGCGTTCTTCACAGCTTACACCCGTGCCTCACTTGCCCGGAGGTTCAAACTCCTACGCGATATCGCATGAGACAGCTTGGTGTGATAGGTTTGAATTGCACCTCTAGATCGGATCGTCTGTTGTGGCTAAGGATCGTTTTCATCAAGTTGTTAAGACGGTTCTGGCTAAAGATGGGTGGAATGTGACTCACGATCCGCTTCAGATAAAAGTAGGTGGCGTAGATAGGGAAATTGACTTGGGGGCAGAACGATTACTGGCAGCGGAGCGAGGAGATGAGAAAATTGCGGTTGAAGTCAAAAGTTTTTTAGCTAGTGCATCGACAATTTCAGAGTTTCATACAGCGCTGGGGCAGTTTATTAACTATCGGGCTGCATTGCGTCGTGAAGAACCCAATCGCATTCTCTATCTAGCTGTGCCCGATCTAATCTATAACAGCTTCTTTCAACTTGATTTTCCAGCATCAATGCTGCAATAAGATTCCGTAAAAATAATTGTTTACGACATTGAATTGGAGCCAATTTCACTATGGAAGGAGTGACGGATAAATTAACGAACTATCAGCAAATTGTGCAGCAATTGTTGATGGGTTACGCAGAAATTAAGCCAGCTTATGGTGATATTGAGGTTGAGACTATTTTTGATACGCAGCGAGATCGCTATCAAATTGTGCATCTAGGCTGGCTACATAAGCGTTGGGTACATCATTGTGTAATGCATCTTGATATTCGCCATGAGAAAATCTGGATTTTTTGCAATTCAACGGAGCATGATATTGCGGCAGATTTAGTCGATTTGGGTGTGCCAAAACAAGATAGTGTGATGGGTTTTCATCCTCCTTTCATGCGTGAAATGAGTGACTATGCAGTGGGCTAAAAGCAGAAGGATGAAAGAGGCGATCTCTTGATGGATAAATCGCGCTCCCATTACAATGGCTTTGATTCAAGATAGATGGGCGATCGCTCCCTCAACTTCTTTAAAGTTGTCTTAATTCAAATAAAAATAGAGTGGTGTTTCCCTACGAAATAGATCCGCTTCACGCAGCCTAGCTGCTGAGGCTTTGACATCGTACAGGATATTGTGGCGGAGTTGGGAAAATTAAAGCAACTTCAGCGAGTTTAATTGGGTTTTAAGTTTCTCATCGACGATGAATGCTTCCACGTCAAAGGTCAAGACAATACAGATTTGCTCGACTGAATCAGTTATGTTTATATGCTCTTTTCCTTTGCGGTCTGTACATATTTCTATCATCTTGAAATTAATTTCTTCATTAGTTGAAACTTCAGGGAAATTTACCGACCACTGCGAGAAGGGAGTAATTTGGGAAACTAGAGGATCGTAACTACTCCATCCGCTTTCATAAGTAACAGATTCATCTGAACTTTCGCGCACATCACTAATATATTCGTTAATTCCTCTACAAGACATCATGCTGAACGCTTTTGTTTGTCGGTTGAAGTCACGATCGTAGAAAGGATTGCCATTAAATTTCCATTCTAAGATATATTTTCCAGAGCTGGTATCAATATGCACCGTCGTTGATGTATTAATTGATTTCTCAAAAGCGACATCAACATTTTTAACTCTAACTCTGACATACTCTTTAAATTCTTTAGCATCTAAAGGAATATCAAATGTGAAAGAATTACCATGAGTTACTTTTTCTGGAGCTACCCACACCTTGTATTTAATTGGCTTCAATGACTTGGGCTTCATCGCTTGACTTGTTAACGCAGCTTGCATTCGTTCTTGTTGATTGATCAGTAATTCAGTTAGATTAATCAACTCCAAATTGGAAGCTTTTTCCGCATTAGAAGCCTGTAGAAATTCATACTGCATAGCAGAGTCTAGTAAATTGAAGGCTCTGATGAACATCAATAATAACTTTCGTTCAATAAGTTGAGCCTGACAAATCAGCCAAGACCAGTCACGTCCAACCTCTAAAGTGAGAGAGTTAATAGATATTTTGTTCAAGGCTTCTTTTTGATTTTTTGCTGCTACTTTTAGTCGCTCACTCTCTGCAATCTCTTTTTCCATTCTAACAATTTGGGCTTCAGTCTCTAAGTAAGTTTTGGATTGAAGAGCAAGTTTTTCAAACTCACCTATTGCGGTGTTTCTTGAGGAAGCAGCCAAGTTAATATTACCCAGGACTGTTTTTATATCCACCAACATTACATCCCACTCTAGCTTAGTGGGCATTTTATTTTCCTTAATGTTCCCTTTTACTTTGCTTAATTCCTTTTTAAGGGTATTGAGTTTTGAACTATCAAAATCTTTTGGAAATTTTATGATTTCCAAAGTTAGTTTTATTGCTTCAGAAGACAACTTCAAAGCGACACTAAGTCTCGCTATATTCTGTGCAAATTTTGCTATTCTCTGTAGGGCTTCTGCTGCGGCTGATACTTTACTTGCTGCCTCCGTTAATTTGCTAAAACTGTCAACAGAGGTAGCACCACCAGAAAGAACCGTTGCGGTTAAACTAACGAAAGCCATAATTGCTTGCCTTTCAGCATCTTTTTCAGCATCTTTTTTAAAATTCTCCAAAGCCTTTTGAAAATTCTCCCCTTGAGTCGTTATTTTGTTAAGTAGATTATTTTTTTCTACTGTTAGTTTACGAACATCCTCCTGAGCAAGCGATTTATTTTTTTCATAGTTAGCAGCCATCGCTTCTTGGTAATCTGCTGTTGCTTTAATGAATGCGAGCAGTGCATCACCATTTTGTTCAATATTTAGGCTGAGCTTTTTTAACCCATCCAGAAGATTGGATGTGTTCTGCTGACTGATAAGGCCGCGAACTTTCGACTGAACTAAAGTTGCTTGTTCTTTGATCAGATTAAGGTATTCTTTATAAACTGCTGGTGAGCAATACGGTACTGGAGTATAGGGAGTATCAAGCATGACGACTAACTCAGATGACAAAGCGGCTAATTCACTCATCCTGATAATATCAATGTCTCCGATATTTTTATTGCTTTGCGGAAGAATATCCAGAACCCACTGAACATATTTTTTCGCTGCTGAACGAGCATCTTTGGAAAAAGAATTAGCCAAAATCAGACACGTAGATAGAGAAATTTCAAAGCCATCAATCGAATCAATCAGAGCTTGTTTATGTAGTAGCTGCAATTCATCATTATCTTGATCGCTGTTATTTTCCCAGCGATCAAATAACCTTGGACTTGGGTATGGAAACAATAGTTTTGATGTCCAATTATCTTTAGATATCGACCTAATACGGTACACCTTCGGCTTGGAGTCATGAATAGCAATTATTTGGCAATCTGAGCCTTCAGGTGTCTGTATAAATGGACATACTTGGGCATTTTTTTCTATGTTTTTTACAAAAGACTTAACTTCTATATTCCAATTTGGGTTCTCAAAATTATTACGGATTGATTGTGAAATTATGCACAGACGGCGATGAACGGGGATAGAAATTTTTTGACGAATTTCGTAGTGTGCGTTTAGAAATAGTAAGTCACTCACTAAAATAGGATCAGAACAATTTTCTGATAAATAAGGAATATCTATACAGAATGCAAAAATCGTGACAGACTCTATTTGATCGTGAGGAACTCGATTAAAGTCTAGTTTGGTCAGATCAAGTCGCTCCTTATAAATAAAAACATGAGGCAAATCAGCCGGAGTAACCACATAACCTGTGTCGTCTTTTGGGAAAATACTATCGTAGTTAAGGCATTCATTGTCAAGCGCTATAGTAGTGGTTTGAACTAGTTGATTGTTACTCATAGTCTTCTCCAGGTTTGGGTTTACATCTATATAACGCTTAAAGCTTGCGATTTCTGAAAAGAGCAGGCTCTCACGGTGTGACTACTGATTTAATTCCAGTTTCCCTACTGATAGCAAACTCACACACCCGTGAGCCTTGCCGTAAGACATCGCAAAAAGTTACCCTTGGGATAAAGCTAATTTGAGGAAGTTTGACTCAAAAGAAACGAAACCTCATCTTCATCCCCGACAGACTCTTGACAAAGAATTGAAAATAGGGAACAACACGATCCCAAGGAGGAGAGCGCAACAATCGCACAAATTTTCCCACAACTTTCCCCACCTGATGCTGTTGTTGCATCCTCTGCACCGCCAAATAGGAATTCCCTCAACATCCAGTTTCTTCATCAAATTGTGCCAACGCCAAAATCGGTGTAAGCAGCCTTTCGCACAGCGCCGCCTCAACGCACCGACAACCATCACTCTTTACTTGTAACATCCCCTCAGAAGTCGCCCCAACCATCACCGACTCAGACTGCTGCACATCACGCGCTACCTCGATCGCTTCCTCACCCTCAACACTTTCCACTTCCTCCGTCGCAATGGATAACGTCACCGTCTCGCCCACAGTCGCTTCAACTGGCGCATTCCCCTGGGGCATTTCCCCAATTGCCGACTCCGTTGCAGTTGGTGGAACAGATTTATCCCTATCCGTCCCCTCCTCCTCGATAAAATATCCCCTCAACTCCTCTCGCAGAATAGCCCGCGCCTGGGATATGCGCTTGCAGACATTCTGGTAGGAAATCTCTTGCCGTTGGGCAATCTCTGGATAAGACAATTCCTGATAAAAGTGCAGGATAAACGTCTCGCGCAACCGAGGAGGTAAATTGTCAATCGCACGACGAATCACCATCCTTTTTTCGCCAGTCTCCAAAACATTTTCTGGGGTATCCTCACTCCGTAGCAGTCCTTGCTCCTCACTAAATGCGTAACCTTCTATATCCTCAACTCGATTCGCCCCCCGACTGCGTTCACGATAAATGTCCACGCACAGATTGCGAGTCAGCGTCGTCAGCCATGCCTTAAAATTATTAATTTTCCCGGCAAACTTTTGCACCTTTTCCCAAGCTTTCAGCATCGTCCGACTCAGGGCATCTTCAGCATCAGTCGGGTTCCCCCACATCCACTTAATGCAGCAACGGTGAAGATAATCTTGATACTGCTGCCATTGCTGCCAAAACCCTTTCCCTAAATCTTCAGAGCAACCCCGCAGGTATGATGCACTAACTGTTTGAGAATCTGACATAAATCAATAACTGGTAATGTAACCAAATTGAGGACAAATAAGACTTAAACTTTAGAAGGTTTTATCCATACAAGCTCACGCTGATTTGCTCACCAAAGGCGACTTGGTAGAATACCGATCAAAAGCCTCAGAGATCATTTCTGACATCAGTTGTGCAAACGGGATACCAGCCAGATGCAAGATAGTGCCAAGCGAGGTTTGGTTTAGGTCGGAGAAGTCAGTCAGAGGTATCGAAGAAATGGCACAGTTAGCATTAACTTCCAGAACAAAAAGCTCTTGAGAATCTTTGTCCATGCGGATATCTACTCGCGCATATCCGTTGCCACCAAGCGCACAATACGCACGCTTGCTGATCTCGCAGAGTTTTTCGCTCAAATCCGAATTTACCGATTGGCAATGGTAAAACGGTTCCGAGGATGACGATGAAGATTCTTCAAGGTGTTCACCCCAGAAGTTATCGTAAGACCGAAATTGTTCGGTTTCAGGCAAGCTGGAATGAAACACCAATTCAATCGGCGGATAGATTTTGAGGCTTTCCGGTTGTTGGGAATCACCTAGCAGGAAAACTGTAAATTCACGACCGCTGATAAATCGTTCTACAAAGATGCTGTCCGGTGGAAACTGCATCTCGTGTACCCCTTGCACCAATCGCTGAACCTGTTTACTCACCTGTTCATCGCTTTCAACAACCGACTCTAGTGAAATTCCGATACTGCCATAGCCGAGTGCTGGTTTAACTAATAGAGGTGTGCCAAGGCGATCGCAA
>NZ_JAUBTX010000056.1:0-2641 GCF_036705185.1 Microcoleus sp. B4-D4
ATTTTCGGTTAAAATCCCAGGGACTTTTTGGCTCTGATCGGGGAGCGTCCCTGTTCCAAAACTGTCCGAAGTATTGAATAAATGATTTTAACAAATTCCTCAAGCCAACAATTCACTGACGGCTACGCTAAAACCTGCAAGCAAACTTTGAGTGTTAACAACTTCATCCGCATTAAACAACTGCCAGCGTTGCCCTGCATTGACAAATATTAATCTAGCTTCAGGAAACAGCAACCAAACTTCTAAACATCCCGATTCCAAATATTCTTGAGCTTTTGCAAATAACTCTTCGCCGCTATCTTCCGGGGAAGCAACTTCCGCTATCAAAGGAAAACTTTGGGAAAATGCTGTAAAATTGCCTGATTCTGGCAGCAGTTCAGGAGTAATGTAAGCAACATCGGGACGGCGACCCTGCTTGCTAGTGCGGCAAAGGACTTCTGTAAGAACTTCTCCTCCCTGTCCGCTGGAATTTTTGTAATTTCTCCAGGATGTAGATAATTTAGATTGAGCGAGACCGTGCTTGAATGTCATTCCTGTTTTCTCCACTAAGTTGCCGTCAACCCATTCCATTCTATCAGCAGGCTTGACTAAAAACTCTTCGAGAGATATGACTTTTTCTGGCTTATATTCTGGAGGAAGTTCGGGTATATTTTCTAATTTGGGATGTGATTCTGGTTCTGAGTTTTGATCTGCATTTTTTGGTATAATTATAGTAGCTGTCATGCTCGCAACCTCTGTTTAACGATTATAAGTTTACAAGCGATCGATCTCGATCGCATCTTTACGATCTTATTGAACTTGGTAGATTTTGTCTGTTCAACTTAGCCCAATAATTTATATATCATAGCAATTAAGAAAGGTGACTTTCATGATTCTCTCAAACCGTTTTTCTGAAGCCCTCATCTATGCCGCCGAATTGCACGCAACTCAAATCCGCAAAGGTTCGGGCGTTCCCTACATTGCCCATTTGTTGGGCACTGCTAGTATAGCTTTAGAATATGGGGCTTCTGAAGATGAGGCGATCGCAGCTTTGCTTCACGATGCGATCGAAGATCGAGGCGGCCCCACCACCCGCGAAGCCATCCGCGCCCGCTTTGGCGATAACGTCACAGCTATTGTAGACGGCTGTACCGACAGCGACGCAACGCCAAAACCCCCTTGGCGGCAGCGAAAAGAAGCCTACATCGCCCACATTCTCACAGCTTCTGGCTCAGTGAGATTAGTCTCGGCTGCTGATAAACTTTATAATGCTCGATCGATCCTGAAAGATTACCGTCAATTAGGCGATACTGTTTGGGAACGCTTCAAAGGCAAAAAAGAAGGTTCTCTCTGGTATTATCGTTCGTTAGTAGAAGCATTCCGCCAAGCTGAGTTAACGCCGATCGTTGAAGAATTAGACCGCACAGTTTTAGAATTAACCAAGCTTTCTGAAGACAAAAAGTAAAAATCAACAACCAATAACTAATAACCAATAACTACTAACAAATGGCAAATGTTCGCTTAGAAAATATTACCAGACGCTACCAAAACGTCACCGCGATCGAGAACATCAGCTTCAAAATCCCGGACGGGGAATTTTGGGTATTAGTCGGGCCTTCCGGCTGCGGAAAATCCACAATTATGCGGACGATCGCAGGTTTAGAAACTGCCACTTCTGGTAATCTTTATATTGGAGATACTTTAGTTAACAACATTCCGGCGAGACAGCGGGATGTCGCAATGGTGTTTCAAAATTACGCGCTTTACCCGCACATGACAGTCGCCGAAAATTTGGCTTTTGGATTGCGGATGCGGAATGTTGACTCGACTAAAATTCAAGAACGTGTCGAAACTGTAGCCCGATCGCTCTCGATCGACCATCTCCTCAACCGCAAGCCAAAACAGCTATCGGGCGGACAGCAACAGCGGGTAGCACTCGGAAGGGCGATCGCCCGCGAACCGCAAGTATTTCTCTTAGACGAACCGCTTTCTAACCTCGACGCGCAACTGCGAGATGATACTAGGGCCGAACTCAAACAACTGCATCAACGGCTGGGAATTACCACGGTTTACGTCACCCACGACCAAGTAGAAGCGATGACTTTAGCGGATAAAATTGTAGTTTTAAATGCGGGTAAAATTCAACAAATCGGATCTCCGCAAAGCATTTATGCCAAACCAGCTAACCGCATGGTTGCAACATTTTTAGGCAATCCAGCCATGAACATTTTGCCGGCAATTTATGCTAACGAATCCTTTATTTTGGGAGATCAATCTTTAGCCTGTCCGCCCTCACTGCAACAAAGATTGCACCCTAGAGAAGGACAAGGATTTGATTTAGGCATCCGTCCTGAAAATATAGAAATTTTTAAGCCGCAAACAACAGAAAAAGATGATTTGAAAATCGATCTTTGGGCTTTAGAAAAAGTCCCTCTGGAGGTAGAGGTAAAAGTAGTGGAACCTCTGGGGCGAGAAACTTTAGTCCGGGCGAGTTTGCCTTTGTTGAACGCTGAAACTACTATACAGGTGCAAGTACCTGCGAGTGTTCGCTTGCGTCCGGGCGATCGGCTGAAGGTACAGCTTGACTTCGATCGACTATTTATCTTTGACCCCTCCACGGGCGAGGCGCTATATCCTTAACTGGATTCAACCTCAAATCTCA
>NZ_JAUBTX010000056.1:2741-41623 GCF_036705185.1 Microcoleus sp. B4-D4
CAATCTCAAATCTTCCATAGATTGTCTCGGAATCACGCTGAGTTCAGAAACCCGGTTTCTTCCTAGATTTCTCGTTCTCAAATCTCACAATCTCAAATCTTCCATAGATTGTCTCGGAATCACGCTGAGTTCAGAAACCCGGTTTCTTCCTAGATTTCTCGTTCCCGACGCAAATTTTGCTCAGAAACCGGGTTTCTCGCCGTCGCAGTGCGTAATTTTTCTCAAATCGACAATGGAAAATCCACCGATCCATCCACAGCCGAAGTCTCGATCGCTCATTACAAAACTTTACACTTGACGTTTCTCAAGTTACAGAGTAATGGTAAAGTTAGTATGTTCGCAAGGAAAAAGCGTCCCCGAGAAACTGATATTTCCTGATTCCGGGCGATCGCGATCGATAACTTCGGATATTCCCCCAAAAAGCGGCAACCCCGCCCCATTGGGAGTAACTCGCGAACCAAAAACTCCCAACCGCCTTCTAGCGGCATTTGTAGATGAATCCCGACAACCTGCCTCAAATCCTGCAAACAGGATTTCACCTGACTTTAGGTGCAACTTCTTTTTTCATTGAGACATTGCAAGATCCCTTAAAGCGAGAAGAAAATCTGGACAAACTCCAGTCAGATTTGAGCCTTCTCGCGGATGAGTTGCTGGAAAAAGGGGAAATGACTGAGAAAGAAGCGCGGAATTTTGTCGATACAATTTTCTCCCCACCGGGCGAGAAGGAGAATGCAAGCAGCGACGAATCCGTCTCGCACCAGCAATCCGATACAGCAACTGACACTCCTTCGGAGTCGGTTGGACAGGCTGATGTCAAACAGATTCAAGAATTAACTGCACAGATGGCAGCGCTGAGGGTTGAATTGGAAAATTTGCGCGCCGAAAATTCCCAGGATTAAAGAATTCAAAATTCTTTAACACCGCCGGAGTTTAGTTGCAAACTTAACTTGCAAATTTATTTAACCGAACTAAACTTTAGTCATTGTCCCATTTTTCAGAACCGATCAGGTCGCCGATGCGATCGCGCAGCAAGAAGTCGCATTTTTCGAGTTCTCCCTCGACGCAAGACCATTCTCGGGGCGGGATGAACTGACAAAGCGTGTAGATAGGCTGTTGTCGGCTAAGTACGCCCTCGTGCACGAGATGGCGCGCTTCATCTTGGATAACATCTAAAGAGTAGTGAAGTTGGTTAATAGTTGAGTGAATCATGATGCGCCCTCAAGGTTTTACTAAAAAATTATGGCCCTGGTAATAATATAATCCAAACTTCCGAATATGTAAGTTATTTTTTTTCTGTATACACATATACTCTTGACCGATCGATTAAAAAAAATTATAGGAATCCTGAGTAAGCGATCGGATTTGTTTTCGGATTTTGAAACACAGCAGATGTTCCAGGCTAGCAGGCGGCGGATGTGCTACAAAGCTGCATTACAACTCAGACATCAGTGTCCGATTCCCGGTTGCTGAATGCTTTGCCGCCAGCAGCAAAATTTCTGGGGACAAACCGGGTATATCGATTCAATTGCTGAGCCTGCAAAGGAAATATTCAGGAGTCCGACTGTTCAACTATTGCCCGTTTTGTCAGTACCGAACAGCAATTCTAAAGCGAGGGATTGCGCGGCCGGCATTTGCCCGAAACAAAATACATAAGGAATACTGGGAGGCAAATGTGGTAAAAATTGCTCTAAAACGTAGGGACTGCCGTAAATTAGCACAGCTTGCAGTTCTCCGGTGCTTAATAATTTCTTAAACCAATCTCTCGCTGCTTGGGTTAAATCGGCACTGCCTCGGAAGCAATTGCCGCGAATAAAAATTTGTAGCAGTGTTCGAGAAAAATGCTCTGCACTTGCATTATGGGCGATCGCACCTGTGCGATCGTCAATTAGTTGCAATTCGTAACCCAACTCTTCGGGCCGGGCGATCGCCGGAGTGTGTTTTCCCAAAAACTCGCAACCCAAAACATCATCTACAATAATCAAATTCCGCAAAAACTGGTTTTCTGAGGGTTTTTTCGCTATTAAAGGTAGATTTCCCCCAAACTTTAAAGAATCTCGCAAAATATCGGCAGCCGTTGCCCTTGCTTCGGGATTTGCCAGCAAACCTAAGTCGATCGAGTCGATCGATTTTGAATTCTTGCTCCCTATATCAACAACAGCAGTTTGATTCTTACTCCCCCCCTTAGCAAGGGGGGGTTGGGGGGGGTCAAAAATCGACAAACCCACCTTAATTTTCGCCTGCCAAATTCGCTTGACAGATTTCTTGATTTGTGCTAAAGAAATCCGTCCTTGAGTGACAGCTTCGCAGACAGCCAAAATCGCCCCTTCCGGGTCAAGCGGCATCAGCAAAACATCAGCACCAGCCTCAGCCGCCAAAACAGCAGCCTCGTTATGGCCGTACTTATTGGCGATCGCGCCCATCACCAAAGCATCAGTCACGATCAAACCTTCAAATCCCAACTCTTCTCGCAGCTTCCCGATCAAAATTTTGCGAGAAAGAGTAGCAGGAAATTCGGAATCCCAAGCCGGAATCAGCAAATGAGCGCTCATGATTGCATCAACTCCGCTGGCGATCGCCCGGACAAAAGGAGGCAACTCAACCTCGGCCAATCTCGCTGGCGAATGCGGCAAAACCGGCAATTCCAAGTGAGAATCAACCGCCGTATCTCCGTGGCCGGGAAAATGCTTAGCTGTTGTCAAAACCGGGTGTTCGCCTGCGCCGCGAATAAAAGCACTGGCTAATTTGCCAACAATTTCCGGCGTTTCGCCAAAAGCGCGGACGTTAATCACGGGATTGTCGGGATTGTTGTTCACATCAACGACTGGCGCGAGAATCCAATTTAGACCGATCGCCCTAGCTTCGATCGCAGTCACAGCGCCCATTTGTTCAGCATAGCGATCGGCCGCTGCTGCATCGTGCCGCGCAATTTCGGCAATAGCCATCGGCGGCCCGAACCAAGTCGCCCCGGCGAAGCGCTGGCCTACACCTTCCTCAATATCAGCCGCCAGCAGCAGCGGAAATTTGGCCCAAGACTGCAATTGGTGCGATCGAACCGCCAACTCAGCAGCACTTCCCCCCACCAAAATCACCCCGCCCACGCCCAATTTTTCCAGATAATAGCGGAGTTTGCTAGCCGTTGGTTCCCATTCGGGATAGCGAATTTGGTGGTCGAACAAGCAGCCGGAAGCCCGTACTACGAACATCTGGGCTACCAATTCGGGCAAGGAAAGATTGTCTATCATGAATTTGTCAGTTGTCAGTTGTCAGTTGTCAGTTGTCAGTTGATAGGGGCGGTGGATGGTGCGTGCCCGCCCTCTTAGTTGTCAGTTGGCGGTTGTCAGTTGGCGGTTGACTAGCTTCAGATACTAATCCTCGTCTGTTTTTAAATCTTCATCATCATTTTCATTGCCATCCGCCAATTCTTCGTCATCAAACATACCGGGTTTGCGATCGGCAGAAAGCTGATTTAGCAGTATCAGCATTTTATCCCCGCGTTCTAGGGAACGGTCTTCGAGAAATATCACTTCCGGCGTCCGGCGCAGTTGCACCCGTTGGCCCAACTGGTTGCGGACGTAGCTAGTTGCAGATTTCAAACCTTCCATAGTCTCAGCCTTCGCCTCATCAGTACCGTAGATGCTGACAAAAATCTTTGTATGCTGAAGGTCTCCCGAAACAATTACATCGGTAACGCTAACCATACCGGCACCTACCCGGTCGTCCTTGATTCCATTCAGCAACATTAGGCTGACTTCCCGTTTAATCATCGAAGCTACACGCTCAATGCGACGACTTGTAGCCATAACACCTACTCCTCTACTTTCCTAATCAGCCATTTTCATCCCGATTGACAATTGTAGCGCGATCGGTCAGGGGTGTTACGGGCGATCGTCCGAGTTAGGGGTGAGACACAGCTTAGAGGAAAAAAATGTTTGATAACCGCTGTGGTGAATATATAGCTAATATAGAGACCTAGATTGAAATACAGCTTAGAGGAAAAAATGTTTGATTGGATTGTCAAAACCGTAGCCGATGCTTCAGGGGTAACTAACCAGCTAAAGATAGCTGAATGGGCAAGATTGAACAGGACAAACCCTTTCGACATGGGAGCCAAAAACTACCAACGATGTGTTTATGACTTAGGATTAGGGGGAAAATATCATGAACTTGAATATAACGAAGATGGCAGCCTAAAGTATCAATGATTTTGCCGTAATTTCCTTGATTATGCTTCTTGATTCCCCATTGTAATATCCATTCCTAATTAATCAATTAAACACAAATATTCCTTTCCCATCCGCCCCTTGGGGAATGAAATTTGTTCGATTTTATAGAATAAATCCAACCTTGTAAAACTCCATAAAATTGGAGAGATAGCAAGATAATTAAATCCATCCGCGTATCCGTGTTAAAATTCCTTTATCGCCGTGTTTTTTTAGGGCGCAAAACTCATGGAAAAAGAATTTACTGTTGGTCAAAAAGTGCGAGTTGTGGCGATGCCGCCCTACGTGAAAACTGCCGAACCTATGCCGATGCTGCGGCCTGCAAATCTAATTGCGATCGGCGCTGAGGGTGTTGTACTCGATCGGCGTCCCGGCAATTATTGGGGCATTCGCTTTGAAAAAGGTGCTTTTCTGTTAGACAGTCAGTACATTGAAGCAGTTGACAGTTGACAGTTGGCAGTTGGCAGTTGGCAGTTGGCAGTTGGCAGTTGGCAGTTGGCAGTTGGCAGTTGGCAGTTGGCAGTTGGCAGTTGTTAGTTGGCAGTTGTCATTGGGAATTGGGAATTGGGAATTGATATCACAATTAAAATCTGCCTTTTCCTTTTTGCCTTTTGCTTCTTATCTAGACTTATTGCATAAATCTTTATTTAATTGATATGTCAACTGCAGATGCAAGGCAGATTAAGACTGATAGACGCAGATAATTTAAAAAGATGCTCTCGAATTAATGTATAGCCTTTCTCAAAAAAGTGAGGTATGCCCTATGCCCTATGCCCTATGCCCTATGCCCTATGCCCTATGCCCTATGCCCTATGCCCTATGCCCTATGCCCGACATTACCTCATCTTTCGCTTGAAAGGCTATAATCGGTGTTCATTACATACGTTAAATTTACTAAAAAATTCGTTGCCAAACTTCCATTTTTAAGAAGCTAACTTTGCTTCCAAAGCTAGAGGATTAACCTGAAAATCTTCCAATACTTCCTCTATATGGGGAGATGTAAAGTTACAGGGTTGGGGTTTTCCAAAAAAATAACCTTGAGCGTAATCTACCCCAAGTTCCTTGATTTTATCCATAATCGCTTGATTTTCGACATATTCGGCAATAGTTTTAATTCCCATGACGTGAGCAATCTTGGTGATAGCTTCCACCATTGCGATATCAATAGGATTATCTGTAATATTTTTAATAAAATTACCATCAATTTTGATATAATCAACGGGCAAGCTTTTCAGGTAAGCAAAGGAAGACATCCCGCTGCCGAAGTCGTCTAAGGCAAACTTGCAGCCGAGTTCTTTGAGTTTCCAAATTAGGCTTGCTGCTTTGCTGAGATTGGCGATCGCCACGGTTTCGGTAATCTCAAAGCAAATTATTTGTGGCGGTATTTGATGGATAGAAAACTGCTCCTGAATAAACTCGATCAACTTTTCTTGGTTGATGCTGTCGCCAGAAAGGTTGATTGCATAAAGGCTGGGATATTTGCCAAAGGAGGATTGTAAATTAGATTGGGGATATCCAGCAGGCAAGGTAACAATTCGAGCGCTTTCTGCTTCTGGGTTTTGGACTAATAAATTGGCTGTAAATAATTGAGATAAGTTGCTAAATAAAGTGCGAATTACCCAGCGATCGATCGCCTGCATCAAGTTGTAGCGTTCGGCGGCGGGAATAAACGCCATCGGCGACACTAACTGACCGTTTGCAAGCTGGAGGCGCAGCAGGATTTCGCAGTGGATGCCGGTGGCTGACGGGTTGAGCAAATGTACGATCGGCTGAGAGTACAAGCGCAAGCGATTCTCTTCTAAAGCTTGATTAATTTGGACTACCCACTGGGTTTCGCCGTGCTGTTTGATTAATTCCCGATCGCCCGATCGATAAATCTGCACCCGATTGCGGCCTTTATTTTTAGCAGCATAGCAGGCTAGATCGACCGCGCTCAACACCGCAGATGTCGATGTTGTTTTGCGATTAATTGCCACCAAACCGATACTAACGCCGATCGAAAAAGTTTTGTCCTGCCACCCAAACCGGAATTTTTGAATGCTTTGCAGCAGCAATTTTGCAACATCTAAGCCCTGTTCAGGGGGGCAATTGTACAGGAGTACAGCAAACTCATCGCCGCCGAGACGCGCCAAAATATCGGTTTTGCGGATATTGCTTTTAAATAGCTGGCTGACTTGGCGGAGCAGTTCGTCGCCTGCAACGTGACCTGCTGTGTCGTTAACTATTTTGAAGCGATCGAGATCGAGGTAAAGCATTACGTGTTCTTTACCGTAACCTTGAGCGCTGTGCAGGGCGTGTTCTAGCTGATATTCAAATTCGCGGCGGTTGACCAATTGCGTCAAGGGGTCGTGAGTTGCCTGCCAGGTTAGCTGCCGCGCTTGAGTTCGCACTTGGGTGACATCTCGGAACACAACGACGGCCCCGATAATTTGGCCGTTGCTGGCGTGGATGGGGGCGACGCAGTGGTCGATCGCAAATTCGCGGTTGTGGCGAGCAATCAGCAAGCTGTTGTTTCCTTGGTCAACTATTCGACCTTCGTACAAAGCGATTTCGGCGATATTTTCGATCGGCATCCGGGTAGTTTCGTCAACTATTCTCAGCACGCTGGCCAGGGGCAAACCTTTTGCTTCCGAGGTTGACCAACCGGTGAGTTGTTCAGCAACTGGATTGAGGGTAGAAATGAAGCCGTTGCTGTCAGTAGCGATTACGGCATCGCCGATCGATTGTAGAGTAACTTGAGCGAGTTCTTTTTCCTCAAAAAATGCTTGTTCCATGCGCTTGCGATCGCTAATATCCCGCTGCACGGATATCCAGTGGGTGACTTTCCCCAACTCGTCAGCAACGGGTACGCTGTTGAGTTCCACCCAATAAGTAGAACCGTCTTTGCGGTAGTTGATCAATTCCAAGCGCAGCGGTTCAAGGCGAGAGAAAGCGCGGCGAATTTTGGCAACTTGAGCGCCGTCGCTGTCAGGCCCGCGCAGACAACTGGGTGTTTGGCCGATAATTTCTTCGGGCTGATAACCAGTCATTTGGGTAAAAGCTTCGTTGACGTATATGATGGCGGGATCGGAGATATCGCTGTTTCCCGCATCCATAATCACGATCGCATCGTTAGCGTTAACTACGGCCGATTCTAGGAGTTGCAGCCGCACCTCGGCCTGCTGGCGGGTAGCGATTTCCGTTTCCAGCCGGCTGTTAGTCAAGCTGAGGGAGACAATCGCTTTTTGCAATTCGCTAGTTTGTTGTGCGACTAAATCGTGCAGAATATCGATCGCCCCGGACATTTCCATCGGATCGAGCACGCGCAGCAAGCTACTTTGAGTAACTATTCCCAACAGTTCTCCGCGTTCGCCCCTTACTAGCAACCTGCGGACTAAACGCTGCTGCATTTCCTGATGAGCTACCCACAGCGAGTCTTCTGGCTTGAGACTAAATAAGGGGCTACTCATCACTGTGAGGGCGATCGTTTGCGACAAATCTATATCTAAAGCTTGAAATTCCACAATATCCCGTTCTGTGACGATACCTACGGGAATTGGGAACGGCAAATTCATCGATAACTCTCTGGGTTCTGTAATTACCACGCAGCTAACGCGGTGCTGCGCCATCAACTCAGCTAAACTCAGAACAGACGCTGAGCGAGGCGCTTGAATGACTTCTGCGGTCATTACTTCTTTGACGCTGTGCATTTTTAAGATATTTGCCGGTTGCACCATTGCTTGGCGAATACTTTCGGGGGTAATTACTCCTAGGAGTTGACCGCTGCGATCTAATACTGGCAGGTGGTGAATTTTATGCTGGCTAAGCAGAATTAAGGCGCTAAAAATGTCTCGATCTTCATCATTTGTCAGCGTTGCCGTCGGCTGTCGCATCACTTCTGCGATCGTAACATTTTTTAAATTTTTGCCGGAAGCAATCAAATCGACGAGATCTCTCTCGGTAAAAATTCCTTGTAATTGACAATTTTGAGCAGATTGCCAGTTTGATTTTTCTAGAGATGTTTCCACCACAAAGACGCAGATCCCTCTGGCATCTCTGAGGATGTTTGAGGTGTGCGGATTGGCAATTTCTGTTAGCTGCTGGTAGAGATTGGTTGTTGGAATATCTGCGTTTAGAGGACAAGTCGGGCGCTGTTGGCCCATGAGCGTAATTACTTCTGCTAATGGGGTATCTGGCGCAACTGTCAAGGGGGAGCGGTCAATTACTCGATCTAAAGTTGGCAGATACTTGGAGGAATCGTTTTTGAACATAATTTAATAAATTTTTGCGATCGCGCTGGCTCTGCGACATTCCAAAAAAGCCCTGCTTTCCAAGCACTAGCTGGAGTTTTACAGCGCTGCTGAGACAGCATAAAAATTTCTTGTAAAAAATGCACCTGTTGTTTGGCCCGGTAGCAGGCCGGTGACGGCTCTAGCTCTACCTACAAAGTTATAAGCCGATCTTTATTTTAAGTTAAATTTTGAGTCTCGTGACACTTTTATTAAAAATAGTGTGTTGGTTTTGATTTTTTTGGCGATCGAGTTACCTGCTACAACGATCGATCGCGTTATCAATCATATCCTTCTTTAGAAAGACACATTTACGGACGATTTTGGCTAATATAGAATATGTTACTACAAAAAAGCATTGTCTTAAAGTTTGGCATTGTTAAGTTTTGCGACATTAAATTTTGCGAGCTTTAGGAAACCATCTGTGCGCTGTCAAGGGCAATCGATATCACAGTAAATCTGTGAAGGCGATCGCAAGTTGCGAAAACAACCGTGGTAAAATTGTAGGTATAAACAGTAGAACTTAAACACATAATAAACCGAGGAAAAAAATATGAAACGCCATCTATTAACAGCAACTCTTTTAATTGCTCCCTTACTGTTCGGCGGCCCGGCCCGTGCCGAAAATCCGGCTCAAGTCAAACAGTTACTGTCAACCGGCCAATGTTTTCAGTGCGACTTGTCTGGAGCAGATTTGACCGGTGCTCATTTAATTGGTGCAGATTTGAGAGAAGCAAATTTGCAAGGTGCTAACCTCTATCGCGCTAACCTCGAAGGTGCTGATTTGACGGCGGCTAACTTGACTGGTGCTAACTTAACCGCAGTTTTCTTGACTAACGCCAGTTTAAATGATGCAGACCTCGATCGGGCAAATCTGACTGCAGCCATCATCAACACCGCCGACGTATCCGGTGCATCAATGGAAGATATGACTATTACCGATGCCAAAATCTACAATACCAAAATCGGTGTCGGCGGCAGCTACGACCAGTAAACTCTTTTTAAAGAAAGAATGCAAAGCACCCTTTTTCAGTTAAAAAACCCGGTTTCTCCCCAGAAACCGGGTTTTTAGTTTTTAGCGATTGGGGTTATTTTAGCGGATAGCAAATCAGATTTTCTCGGTATGTCCTGAAAAAAATCTAAAAACCCAAATCCACAGCAATTCGGTGCGCGCAAGCAAAGCCAGAAAACGCCACCGCATTTAAACCCTGTCCCGGAAACGTACTGTCGCCCACACAATACAAACCAGGCATAGAAGTTCGATTAAACGGCATTCCCAACAAACCCATTAACTTTTGTCGCGGAATCGGCCCGTAAGTTCCGTCTTCGCGGCCCAAAAAGCGGCGGTGAGAACGCGCAGTCCCCACTTCCATATAATCCAAACCAGCATCTAAACCGGGAAAAATTGTTTCTAATCGGTCAATAATTCTCCCCGCAGCCTCTTCTTTTTTCTCCTCGTATTCCTGCGCCGCAAGTCCTTCCCACTCTTCTATCCAACTCGAAGTAAAAGCGTGAACGATGTGATATCCTGCCGGAGCTAAATCCGGGTCTAGCACGGTCGGAATTGAGACTAAAATAGTTCCCTCCGGCGCTTCCATTTTGTCCCAAGCTTCTAACAAAATGTGGTGGCAGGCAGTACCGGCAGGGATGGCGCTTGCTTCCACTCCCAAATGTAAACTCAGGAAACTGGGTGCTTTTTGATAGCGCTGCTGCCATTTCTTCTCGCTAGCTGGCATCTCTTCTGCCGGCAGCAATTTTTCAAAAGTATCCCAGCGCGTGGCGTTAGAAACTATTCGCTTGGCGCGGTAAACTTCGCCCGTTGCGAGTTCGACTCCGACAGCGCGGCCGTTTTCTGTGATAATTTTTTTTGCTTTAGCTTTGTATTGAATTTTTCCGCCGCATTTTTCTAATCCTTCGACCAATTTTTGGGCAATTTGACCGACTCCGCCTTTGGGATAATTTATGCCGCCGTAATGTCTGTCGGAAAATACCATTCCGGCGTTAATCATCGGTGTTAAGTCTGCGGGTACTACAGACCAGTAGTAGCATTCCATGTCGATAAATTTCAGTAAAGTCGGGTCTTTTATGTAGCGCCGCGCAATGTCGCCAGTATTTTGAGGCAAATATTTTACTAATCCCAAACAGGCTAAAGGATTTTGAAAGAAGACTCGCACCAGATATCCGGGTTCTTCTAGGGATAGCAATTCCATGCCGTTGAGGCAGTTGAATACGTTCCAGCATTCGCCATAAAATTTCTGGATTCCTTGGCGTTCGTGGGGGAATCTGTCGATTAATTCTTGCAAGTATTTCTCATAAGGCTGGGGAACTTCCAAATCCAAGCCGTCGGGTAGGTGATAGTGAAGCTGTACGGGGTCGGGAATTGTTTCTAGGGTGACGTTGACTGCTTTGAGGGCGCGGGTGAGGAGGTTGGTGGTGCCGCGCTGTCCGAATCCAAATATCATGGAGGCTCCGACATCAAATCTGTAGCCTTCTCGATCAAAATATCCAGCACTACCGCCGGGAATTGTGTAGCTTTCGAGCACCAAAACTTTGGCTTTCTTGGCTGCTAGCTGGGTGGCTGTCACGAGTCCGCCAATGCCGGAACCGATGACGATCACATCAAACTCTTGCTCTGTAGGGCCGGAGTTGGGAGAGAATAACTGGGATTGAGTAGGAGCTGACATTGGGTTAAAAATCTTAATATTGAGATAATTTTACAGTCGATCGCCCTTCCTGAACTCTTGCCTCTACGATTTTCCCTCTACCTCTGGTGTGTCAGCCTGTTCTAACCTATAGCTTCTAGCTTCTAGCTTCTAGCTTCTAGCTTCGGGTGCCTTCTTGTGTCTTCCCTCTTCCTTCTTCCCTCTTCCTTCTTCCCTCTTCCTTCGGATGCCTTCTTCCCTCTTCCTTCTTCCGACGGACTTACATCCGTTACATCCGTTATATCCCGTACATTGCTCGTTGCCGAACTTCCCTCTTCCTTCTTCCCTCTTCCTTCGCAAGGCTTCTTCCTTCCAAAAAAAATGCGGGAACAGTCTACCATTGCCGACTGCCCCCGTCTGCCGATCCTTTGAGAGGAGAACACTAAAAATTACTATAGCCTTGTTGCTAATTAATGTCAACACTATTGGAAAAATATTTCAATAAGTTGGCGGCGGTCGGCAAACCAAGCCAGTTGTAGGATTTGAGATGTTCCATTTTCGATTTGAGATTTTCGATTAAAGATTGTGATAAGTTGCACAGAGCGATCGTTAGCGAAGCCCGCCCCTACGGGGGCTACAACGAAAACGATCGCTCTGTGCATAAAATCCCTGAAACCTAGCAATCTCGGCAATTTCCTCATGTCCCTGCAACTGCGCGTTTACGTTCCTCCACATCCGTTAATTAAACACTGGCTGGCTGTCGCCCGCGACGCGGCCACCCCATCGGTACTTTTTCGTTCTGCGATGACAGAATTGGGAAGGTGGCTGGCCTACGAGGCAATTCGAGAGTGGCTCCCGACTGTGGAGACAACGGTGCAAACGCCTTTGGGCGAATGTCCGGCGACGTTTATTAACCCGGAAGCTCCGTTAGTTGTGGTACCGATTTTGCGGGCGGGTTTGTCACTACTGGAAGGAATTCAGACGGTTGTGCCGCTGGCTTCGGTTTACCACCTCGGTATGGCAAGGAATGAGGAGACGCTGGAGCCGATTTGTTATTTGAATAAATTGCCGGCGCAGTTTAACCCCCAAACGCGGGTGATAATTAGCGAGCCGATGCTGGCGACTGGCGGTACGATTGGGGCGACTATGCGGGAGTTGACTTCGCGGGGAATTGATCCGAGCTTGATTCGGATTATTTCTGTGGTGGTTGCTCCTCCAGCTTTGAAGATGCTGAGTGCAGAGTACCCGAATTTGATTATTTACACGGCGACGATCGACGAAACAGTGAACGAACAGGGTTTTATTGTACCTGGTTTGGGTGATGCGGGCGATCGAACTTACGGCACCTAATACAATTTTAGATTTTGGATTGTGGATTTTGGATTGTGGATTTTTGATTGAAAAATTGATTCCACAGATAAATCTCGCGGTTGTATCATTTTTCCCAAATCGTGCAACTGTAGGGAAGCGTCATATCATGTGCGATCGATTACCATAACAAAAACGGATCGCGCGTGCCGAATGCGAGTCCGCAACGCAAGAGCGGACACCACGACGTACTAACAACCTTACTGATTGCGGTCAATCAACCGGACATGATATCAAACTCATATCCAGTGAATCATCCCCAATCTAAAATCTAAAATCTAAAATTGTCTGATTCGATTTCTCCGTATTTAGGTGCGGTGAGTGGTTTCTGGAATCAGTTTCTGGAAACTCCGGTAAAAAAGATTACCCGGACGCCAGTAAAATCAGGCACAGAGAAAGTTAAGATTAAAACTATAAGTCAAAAATAAATAGCGTTTAGCACTCATTGCCCGTGAAACTTGATTCTTTACCGCCAAGCTTGTCTGGTTCTGACTCACCCACCCCCAATTCCGACTTGCCGCAACACCTACAAACACAAATAATAGAGGCTTCTAAGAGTTGTGCTGCTTTAACCCCGGAGCAGGTTGAACTCTCAGTGAGTACAAATGCCGATATTTGTCATGAAGAAAAAGGACTGAAGCCCAACCACTGGGCAATTTTTGCTTCGACGTTTGCAACTATTTTTTTTGCTGAAATTGGAGACAAAACTCAGCTCGCGATTTTGCTGATGACGGCTGAATCTCGGAATCCTTGGATTGTTTTTGCGGGTGCGGGTTCAGCTTTGATAGCAACCAGTTTGCTGGGGGTTTTGCTGGGAAGGTGGATGGCTAGTCGGATTGCTCCGAAAACTTTGGAGAGAGCTGCTGGGGTGATTTTGCTGGTGATTGCGGCGGCTTTGCTGTGGGAAGTGCTGGGATAAACGATTTTAGATTTTAGATTTTAGATTTTAGATTGAAGAATTGGTAACTATATCATGTCCAGTTGCACTCATACATGATGTTAACTGTTAACAGTCAACAGTCAACAGTCAGCAGTCAACAGTCAACAGTCAACAGTCAACAGTCAACAGTCAACAGTCAACAGTTAACAGTCAACAGTTAATTTACTATTCGGATGAAGAGAGGATTTGATATTACTGATTGGGTGGGGATAAGTTGCAAGAAACCTGGTTTCTGGCTGCATCTTTGGGTGAAACCGAAGATTTTGGAGAGAAACCTGGTTTCTGGGAGCCTGTGGGTAAGTCTACAAATTCAATCAATGCGCGTTGTGCGCCCTACAAATTCATAACTAAAAAATAAACATGGATTGGCAACTTTTAGGAATAACTTTTATGACGGTGTTTTTGTCAGAATTGGGTGACAAAAGTCAATTAGCTGCGATCGCCCTTGGTAGCAGTTCTAACTCGCCCAGGGCTGTATTTTTTGGCACTGCGTCGGCGCTGTTGTTAGCTAGCTTAATTGGCGTTTTGGTTGGACAAGGCACGGCGGAGGTGTTACCAGAGCGATTGGTAAAGACGATCGCGGCGATCGGATTTGCGGTAATGGGCTTGCGGTTGCTGTGGCCAAAATCTGATGAGGCGGAAGCTTCCGAGTAGGATTGACTGAAATATATCAAGATGGCTAAAATTTCCAAAAATTAACGGCGGGTGTGAATTCACGCCCGCCGCTAATTTTTGAGTTTTTTATTCTCTGAGGATTGTGTCGGTTAAACTTGGTTTTGGTAACACCAGCCCACCAAGGTAGCGCCGAGGGTCAACTTCACAGCTTCCAAGACAAAATATCCTTGGTGCAGTAAATTCATCCCGGCGGGGACTTCTGCTGCTGAATCGAACAGATTTAGCTGCATTCCCAAGGCGCTCATTTGAGGTGTGAGACTGTAGGTGTCAATCAGGGCGATCGCCAGAAGTACCAATGATAATATGATTGCTGTGCGACTGCGCTTGCCGAAGTCACCGAATAAATTGCTCAAAACCATCAAACCCGTTGCTACCAAGCCCGAACAGATCAACTCAACGCGGTTGAATCCCCAGAACATCATATTTCCGGCTGTTGCAAACTCAGGAGATGTCATCATTCCCGATACAAACAGGCTGGGCATAATTACTAAATCCATAATCAGGCTAGCGCTGAGCCAGAAAATTAGGGCTACCATAACAATTGCTTGCCAGCGCGGTTTGATTGATTCCACTCTTGATGTTGTAATAGCTGTCATATAATTGACCATCTAAAATTTTTTTCTGCCTTTTCTAGAGTTTAACTAACTTTTCTAGAAAATTGTGTTAAGTATTTTTAAATGAATGGTAACTTTTTTAACTGACTTAGAAGAATTGTTAAGCCGGCGGGAAAATGTTCGATCGCGCGATCGAACATTTGTAATTTTAGGCGCAACCGCAGCGGATTGTTTTATAGATAATTAACGGCTAAAAGCTGACGCACGCTACTAATTTAGTCGGTTGTAGGGTGGTGCGTCAGCGGCGGATTGTTCGATCGATATATTGACCGCTCAAAGCTGAGACACCCTATTAATTTACCACTAATTGCTAACTCGATCGACCTACAATCTGCTGTATATGCCTAAATTGAAATTTCAACTATCATCTTGGCTTCCCCGTCTCCCCACTCAAGTCTGGATTCTCGCCGCAGGCAGATTCCTCTCGCAAAGCGGCACCGGTTTTACTTTATTTTACGCGCCGATCTTTTTTGTCGATCGCGTCGGTTTATCTGCAACTGCTGTTGGTATCGGTTTGGGTATCGGTTCAATTGCGGGAATATTCGGCCGCGTTTTGGGCGGTTCTTTTTGCGATTCTAAATTTTGGGGAAGGCGGCGAACTTTATTGCTGGCGACAATGATTGCGGCTGTCGCTTCTTTTGTACTGGCGGCAACTAATAATTTCGGCGGCTTAGTTGCAGGAAATATACTGATGGGTTTTGGCGTGGGTTTGTATTGGCCTCCAACGGAGACAATGGTGGCGGATTTAACGGAGGGCGATCGGCGACAGGAGGCTTTTGCTTTGACGCGGCTTGCTGATAATTTGGGTTTGCAAGTTGGGATTATTTTTGGCGGTGTTTTGATTGCGGTAACGGGGAATTATCGATCGCTCTTTATTATCGACGGTATCTCGTTTATAGTGTTGTTTGCGGTGGTGGCGATCGCCATTTCAGAAACCTACAAACCTTCTACTGCAACAGATGCCAGCCCAAAAAATCTCAAAAATGGCTGGATGGTGGCGTTGAACGATCGCACTTTGCTAGTATATGCCTCGGTAAATATTTTGTTCACTCTCTACATTTCCCAAATTCAAACCACAATGCCGCTGTATTTTAGCAAGTTTGTACAGGTGGGGACATCGGGAACAGGCTTTTCTACAGGTACAATTACCGTTTTGTTTGCTTTTAGTACATTTTTAACGGTAGCTTTGCAACTGCCGATTGTGAAAGCTTTGAGGGGGTTTTCCCATCCAAAAGCTTTGATGATTTCGGCGCTGCTGTGGGGAATGGGATTTATCGCGATCGGCTTGACGGGAATGGCAGCAACTGGCAATCTATTTTTAGCTGTTTTAGGCTTGAGCTTTTTGTCCTTAGCGACAGTTGCTTATACGCCTTTTGCTTCGGCTTTGGTGGTGGATTTAGCGCCGGAGTCTTTGCGAGGCGTGTATTTGGCGCTTAATTCTCAGTGTTGGGCGATCGGCTATTTAATCGGGCCGCCGCTGGGCGGTTTCGCCTTGGATCGGGGTAAATGGGGGGCGGATAATTTTTGGTTGGGTTTGGCTGTTAGCGTGATATTGGCGATCGCGATTTTGCGAAAGCTCGATCCAATGTTGAAAGAAAAAATAATTGCAAAAAAACAACTTTTGTGATACGTAAACTAGACAAATAAAGAAATTGCCAAAAATGCCGATCGCCCTCAAACTGCGATCGGCATTTTTGGCACACATACCCGAACCAAAAAACCGGATTTTGGAACCAAAATAGAAAGTTTTAAGCAAATATTGTGCCGAAAAACCCGGTAGAGCGATCGTCGCCCCTGCCTCCGCAAACTAAGGCAATTATTTTATACAAAGTCGCCTCCGTACACAGTCTATCTGTATGGTACTTCGGCGCAGCTTATCCCTACCAAGAACACAGCGACACCATTTTTGCGTAATCTATTACAGAGCTTATTAAAGATATAAAAAATCCAAAATTTATGAACTTAAAACTTGTGATTTTGGCTGCCGAATAGATTTACAATCGCTAGAAAGCTACTAGCAATTTTAAAATTTCTTTGTGAGGAGTCGCAGTGAAAACACATTTACTATTTAGTGCCTGCGGAGCAGGTTTACTGTATCTACTTGTCGCTTCTTTACCATTGGCAGCCATGCCACCGGTTGCAGATCGAGAAACATTAAGCACTCAAGACTTAAAAGAGTCAGATGATAAAATTAGCCTGAATACAACTGTTGAAAATCCGCTCAAAATCCCTCAAACATCAGAATTCAAACAAATCGAGGAGCCACCAGTTGACAGTACCACCTCAACAGACGATCGCGTCGCCAACCTCAATCAGCCCGAAACTGCAGCATTAACCGCAGAAAATCACCCAAAAAACTCATTAAACTCAGCCGAAAAACCAGCCAACCAAGCCCCAGCCGAAATCGCAGACACAACATCTGCGATTCCCGCCCAAAACCCGCAGACACCAGCCGAAATCACAGAAACCACATCGGCGATTCCCGCCCAAAACCCGGCACCAGCCGAAAGCGCAGAAACAACATCTGCAATTCCCGCCCAAAACCCGGCACCAGTCATTGCTCAAACACAAACACCTACTGCCGAAAAGTTAGCTGAAATCGAAAACAGCGCTTCCTTAGAGCCCACACCAGCCAACAGTCAAACTCCCGAATCTACCGAACTCG
This sequence comes from Microcoleus sp. B4-D4, assembly GCF_036705185.1. Classification (NCBI taxonomy): domain Bacteria; kingdom Bacillati; phylum Cyanobacteriota; class Cyanophyceae; order Oscillatoriales; family Microcoleaceae; genus Microcoleus; species Microcoleus sp. B4-D4. The sequence continues at coordinate 20,134 of NZ_JAUBTX010000056.1, forward strand.
AACAAGTAACATCTGTCTCGCAACTCTCCGACGTGCGCCCGACAGATTGGGCATTTCAAGCCTTACAATCTCTCGTAGAAAGATACGGCTGCATAGCGGGATATCCAGACGGCACATTCCGAGGCAATCGGGCAATGACTCGCTACGAATTCGCCGCCGGTTTAAATGCTTGCTTGGATAAAGTTACAGAGCTGATTAAAGGCGGTACAGGAAATTTAGCAACCAAAGAAGATTTAGCTTCTATCCAAAGATTGCAAGAAGAATTTGCAGCAGAATTGGCAACTTTGCGCGGTAGAGTCGATGCTTTAGAATCCCGCACCGCCGAATTAGAAGCAAATCAATTTTCGACAACAACTAAACTCAGCGGCGAAGCCATTTTTAGTGTTGCCGACACTACCAAAAACAATAACAGCGATACTCAGACAGTCTTCAATTACCGAGTGCGGCTGAATCTCCTTACCAGTTTCACCGGCAAAGACACATTAATCACAGGCTTGCAAGCTTACAACATTCGCAGCTTCGGGCCAGATTTGGGTTTGTCAACGGGAGCATTTAGCGGTTTATCTGACAGTCAGGCAAGGCTGAGTTTTGAGCCGCAATTTCCCGGAATCAACCCTCAGAATTTATCTAGCAGCGGTGCTAACACAGTTGAACTTTACAAACTGCTTTACGTCTTTCCAGTTTCTAACAGCATTACTTTATTTGCTGGCCCGAAGGCGGAAACTTCCGATGCTTTTCAAGCAATCACTCCTTTTGCAGGAGAAGGGCAAGAAGCTATTTCTAGGTTTGCAGGTTACAACCCTGTAGTGCGCGTATCCGGCGGCACTTCTGGCAGCGGTTTGGCATCGGCTGGCGGGTTTATTTGGAACATTTCTAAAAAGCTCAATCTCACAGCTTTGTACGGCAGTGTAAATGCTGCTTTGCCTAACGATTTAGGCTTTCCAGCTACTCCGTTGGGGGCTGGTTTATTTGAGGGAAGTACGATTGCTGCGGCGCAGTTAACGATTAAACCAACTAGCAGTATTGACATTGGTTTGAATTACGCTTACAGCCGCCACCAATTGAATATTCTGGCTACAGGATTATCTGATGCGGATTTGGGTTCTATTTTGGGAAGAGATAGAGAACCTGTTAACGGTGGCGTGAGGATGAATTCGTTTGGCGGTACTGCAACCTGGCGGCTTTCTCCGAAAGTTGCTGTTTCTACCTATGGAGCTTGGATAATTGCTGATGCTGAAAGAAGCAATGCTTCTACAACTTTCAACAGTTGGATGGTTGGTTTACATTTCCGAGATTTGTTCAAATCAGGAAATAATGCAGGTATTCTGTTTGGACAGCCTTTGGATCGCGATTCGGTAAGGGGCGGTGCTCGTTTTCAGGCCAACAAAGCAACTCCTTACCATTTAGAAGCTTATTATCGTTTCAAAGTTAACGATAATATCAGCATTACACCGGGTGCTTTTGTGTTGTTCAATCCTGAAGGTACTAAGGATAATGACACTGTAGGGGTGGGCGTTCTTCGCACTACTTTTACTTTCTAAAAAGTGGCGACACTATTATCTGTTTGTAGTAAGGACTTCAATTTTTTGTCATAAATTTAGGCAACTTAAGGATTAAAGTCCTTACTACAAATGATTATTTTCTGCGATCGCCCAATTTGCGATATACTTCTCTCAAATCAACTTGATGGTGAGCTAAAGCAACCAAAGCGTGATAAAATAAATCGGCAACTTCCCCAGCAATCCCGTCTTTGTCGTCATCTTTGCAAGCCATCACAACTTCCGCCGACTCTTCGCCAATTTTCTTGAGAATTTTGTTGTCGCCGCCCGCAAACAACTTGCAAGTGTAAGATGTTTCGTTAGGATTGTCTCGCCGATCGCAAATTACGGCAAATAATTGAGATAACATATCTCCAGGCGGCGGTACAATTTCCCCATCAACTTGGTGAAAACAACTTCTTTCTCCCGTGTGACAAGCAATATCTCCGACTTGTTCCACTGTCACTAGCAAAGCATCGCTATCGCAGTCGTAACGCAGCCCTTTGACATTTTGAAAGTGTCCCGAAGTCGCACCTTTGGGCCACAATTCGGCGCGAGAACGACTCCAGAACCAAGTTTGACCGGTTGCGAGGGTTTTTTGCAGCGACTCGCGATTCATCCACGCCATCATCAATACAGTGCCGTCTAAGTAATCTTGGACGATCGCCGGCACTAAACCGCGATCGTCGTAACGAATCTTTTCAATGGGAATCGATCGGCTTAAACTAGACAAATCCGTAGCAGACATAATTTTATTTCAACTTTGATAGTAGAGATTTACGCTTTTTTGTCCGACAATTCTTTTCATTAACCGCAGAGGACGCTCTTGAGACAGAGAAACAAAAGAAAAGAAGAGATAGCTAATCTTTAAGCCAGAAGCGAGTTACTGAAGACACAGCTTTTTGGCGATCGACACCTGTGGCAACATAGCAAGTTAGGGACAAATTGTCAACAACAATTTTACAAAAAATTACAATTGAGTGCGATCGGTGCCAGCAGTACAAAGCCTGAAAAACCCAACCTAGTATTGCTACGGATTGGTTTGTATCCTAAAATCAATTAACATAGTTTCTTTAAATCGACCTAACCATTATCCTGAAGTCGCTATAAAAGTATTCTAGCAACAACAGACCTTCACTAAGGAGAAAACATTGGTTTCCACAACACACTTGAAAACCACCAAATCAGAAGAAATCTTTGCCGCAGCCCAGAAGTTGATGCCCGGTGGTGTCAGTTCCCCCGTGCGCGCCTTCAAATCCGTAGGCGGAGGGCCAATAGTCTTTGACAGGGTAAAAGGAGCCTACATTTGGGATGTTGACAGCAACCAATACATTGACTACGTAGGCACTTGGGGCCCAGCCATCTGCGGCCACGCCCACCCAGAAGTCATCAAAGCCCTTCACGAATCTCTAGAAAAAGGCACAAGTTTCGGAGCACCCTCGCTGCTGGAAAACGTGCTCGCCGAAATGGTCATCGATGCCGTTCCCAGCATAGAAATGGTGCGATTTGTCAATTCCGGCACCGAAGCCTGCATGGCCGTTTTGCGGCTGATGCGAGCCTTCACCGGACGCGATAAATTGATTAAATTTGAAGGCTGCTATCACGGGCACGCCGATATGTTTTTGGTAAAAGCCGGTTCGGGTGTCGCAACTCTCGGGCTTCCCGACTCTCCGGGCGTACCAAAATCTGCTACCGCCAACACCCTCAACGCTCCCTACAACGACTTGGAAGCAGTTAAGGCTTTATTTGCCGAAAATCCGGGCGAAATCGCAGGCGTAATTCTGGAACCAGTTGTAGGGAATGCCGGGTTTATTGTACCGGATGCGGGTTTTCTCGAAGGTTTGCGGGAAATTACCAAAGATAACGGTGCTTTGTTAGTTTTTGATGAAGTAATGACCGGTTTCCGCATCGCCTACGGTGGAGCTCAGCAAAAATTCGGTGTCACCCCAGATTTGACGACTTTGGGTAAAGTTATCGGCGGCGGTTTGCCGGTGGGAGCTTACGGCGGACGGCGCGATATTATGGGGATGGTGGCTCCAGCGGGCCCTGTGTATCAAGCTGGTACGCTTTCGGGAAATCCTTTGGCGATGACTGCTGGGATTAAAACTTTGGAATTGCTGCAAAAACCTGGCACTTACGAACAGTTAGATAGGATTACGAAAAAACTGTCCGACGGATTGCTGAAAATTGCTAAGGAAGCCGGACACGCGGCTTGTGGCGGGCAAATTAGCGGGATGTTTGGCTTGTTTTTTGCGGCGGGCCCAGTGCACAATTACGATGATGCGAAAAAGTCGGATGTAGCAAAGTTTGGCCGCTTTCATCGCGGGATGTTGGAGCACGGTATTTATCTGGCTCCTTCGCAATATGAGGCTGGATTTACTTCTTTGGCTCATACTGATGAGGATATCGATCGCACTTTGGCCGCAGCGCGCGAAGTGATGGCTAGTATTTAAAGTGCGATGGTTGCGAATGCAAGTCCTTAAAACTCAGGGATGAAGGATTAAAGTCCTTGCTGAAAAAAACTGCAAGGACTTTAATTTTTAACAGATGATATCGTTTCCGGTAACATCGGAATGATTGTTGACTGTTAACTGTTGACTGTTGACTGTTAACTGTTAACTGTTAACATCATGAGGAGTGCAACCGGAATTGATATCACGCAAGAATCGGGTTTCTAAACTTGTGTTTTTTCCGATTAAGCTGTCGCGCAAATAAACATTGCATATTGGCTCGTTACCAGGCTCTGCCTGGTAATGCAGATCCCGAGGCTCTGCCTCTCTTTACCCCCTGAGCTTCTGGAGAGAGAAGTGTGGCAGATGTTTAATTTATTAAATTTTGGTTCCTTACATGAAATTTAAATGCAGAACAGCTTACCTACTTATAGCAATCCTAAATCATTTGTGAATTTCTTACTCCCTCCCCTTGATAAGGGGAGGGTTGGGGTGGGGTAAAAAGTTTACGACTCCTGCAAGGATTGCTATAGGATCGAAAACTTAATAACTTAAACACCTCCTACAGTTCTGTCTCCTGTAAGTTGCCAGATAAAAGGAGGCAGAGCCTCCGGATCTGCATTACCAGGCAGAGCCTGGTAACGAGCAATCGCTTAAGTTATTAAATTTTCATTCCTTAATGACTAATGACTAATGACTACTGACTACTGACTACTGACTAATGACCAATGACTACTGACTACTAAGAGGGCGGGCACGGGGGCACCGCCCCTACCAACTGACTACTGACTCCTAACTACTGACTCCTAACTACTGACTCCTAACTACTGACTACTGACTACTGACTACTGACTACTGACTACTTCACTCGTTTAGAAATTCACCTTCACAGATAATCGAGTCTCTGCTTTCCAAATCTTCTTGATTCCAAATCGAGTTTAATGCTGCCGAACTTAGAGAAGTTGACATTGTATTTAATGTTGTGTTGTAGTATTCGACAGCATTATTCTGTTCCATCTGCGGCGCTTCCTTAAAGTAGGAATTAATATCCGGCGTGCAGCGCTGGGCTTGGTAGTATAAATAAGCTTCAGCATTAATGCACATGACGTGGTAAAAATCCTTGTTGGCTGCTGCGATCTCTCCGAGTTTGTACAGCGCTAAACCTCGGTTGAGATAAGCTTTGACATAATTTGGATCTAGTTCCACTGCTTTGTCAAAGTCTTCTATTGCTAGCTGCATTTGTTTTAATTTATAACGAACGCATCCTCTGTTGTAATAGGCATAAATATTGTTTGGATCGATGCCTAGTGCAGTGTTGTAATCGGCGATCGCCTGCGTATTGTCTTTTAATTGGTGGTAACAGAGGCCGCGATTGATGTAAGCCTTGATATATCTAGCATTCAACCGCAGCGTTTCGTTAAAGTTCTCTATTGCTGCCTCTTTTTCTCCCAAAAGGTAGTAAGCCCGCCCCCGGTTGTAATAGGTTTTATAATTGTGGGAATTGATAGAGAGAGCTTGATTGTAGTCTTCTATTGCTTCTTCGTAATGTCCTAAATTAGCCAGCACGAGTCCCCGGTTGTTGTAAATAGCGTGACTGTCAGGTTTGTTTGCTAAAGCGCAGTTGAGATCCTCAATGGCTTTGTCGTTTTCTCCGAGATGCCGCCAAGCATTGCCTCGATTCAGATAGGCCTCGAACAAATTAGGATTGATATCTAGTGCTTGGGTGAGGTCTTCGATCGCCCTTTGGTAATCTTTCATGTAATAGTAGACTAAGCCGCGATTGTTATATGCTTTGGCATCAGCGGGATTTTCCTGCAGTATCTGATCGAAGTCTTCGATCGCCGCTTCGTAGTTTCCTTTCTTGGCGCTATGTAAACCGCGCTTGTAAAATTGTTTGAGGTTCATAGGTCAACTTTCAGCATTGCTTGATTCTGGGGGTTGATTTCTTGGCAGTCAGTTTTTCAACGAAAAACTGTTAAACTTCTCTTTTTTTGCCACCCGTTATTAGATTACCCTCAAATTGATTGTAGCCTATCTACCGGAAACAGGATTTTAGGTTCATTTTAACAGCTCTTCGAGCTTCTGGAAACCGTCAATACGTCGGCTTGATTTACTTTGCCAGTTCGATTATTGACTATCTTGAGTTTCAGTAAAAAGTCTGATTTTAGTCGAAATCCTGTTTCCCATTCTCGGGCTGTGATCGAAGCGATCGTAAAACTTGGTATCAATTGTTGCACTTGTTTTCTAAGTGTAAACTTTAGATATTGTTAACAAACTCGCCATGAATAAGCAACATCAAACTTTAAAACGCCGACATAGTGGATTAGAAACTCGATCAATAAATTGTTGGTGTCCAGCAATGCCGGCAGCATAAGTCGTTGTGTTGCCTGCAATCTTGATTGATACAGTTCCTCCACAACAACTGTTGCTTGTGCGCCCCCTAGCAGGCAGAGCATTTAAGTGCGCTGGTTCTGAATCGGGAACGCTGTCTGCACAGTTGCTTGATAGCTGAGTACATAAAATATGAGCGGTTGGCAAAGAAGTAACTACACCTTCTACTATGTCTTGGCGGGGATTTCCAAATCTCCCACGACCGATCGAGAATACTACTAGATTAGGTTGGACTAAATCGCACAACTGCTGAGCAAATGCTTGGCTATCAGCACCGCCCGGTCTACCTCCATGATGCGGAAAAACCAAGATATCAGCTTTCAAATCACTTCTCTCCTCTAGGAGATTATTCAGTCCCACTTGGTCAATATCTCCTGCCAAGATAGCTACTCTATGAGAATCGTGAACCAAACCAATAACAGCCGATGTCGAGTTGGGGTTCAATCGGCGTCCTTGCAAATCTTGTCCGCCCGCGCCACTCATTGCTAATTCAGGGGTCGGTGCAAGAATTTCTACCTTAACTTGTCCGACATTCAATTGATTAGTCAACTCCGTAGTTAGTCCTACTACAACTCTAGTTCCCGAACGCTGGCGCGCATCTCTTACAGCACGTCGCAAAGCTTCCCAAGTTCGAGTTTTCCTTTGAGCATCGGAGTTTATGTATATGTTAGTAACTTTAATATTCCTATCCAATAGTATATCGATAATACCTGCAATATGATCTTCGTCAGCATGGGAAATCAAAATATGCGAAATTTCTCGAATAGATAGATGAGCAAGGGTTTCTATCAATGTAGCGCCGTGGGCACTGTCAATAACAATCACACCTTCTGTATCTCTCACAATAGCACAATTACCATGACCAATATCTAGAATAATCAGCTCAGGCAAGTCCATCATTTTCATCTGGTTCAAGTGTTAATTCAAAGTGTTCAAAATAAAGATCTTCAGATTTTTCTGCTCCCGTGTTAACATCAGCCAATAGCCACCTATCTACTACCAATGCACTATGTAGTGTCTGTGGAATCAACGCAACTGGCAAACGAACAGCCTTATGAGGATTCCAACTAGGAACAATGACATCTATTACTTTTTCGTTAGATTCGTTAGTAATATGGGTTATATTCAAAAGTGTTCGGTGAGGGATTCTCGTAATGGGTATTGTTCCACCCAGTTCTAAAATACAGTCTTCAATTCCTTTTTTTATTGTCGTAGCATTGGCTTCATCACGACTCAAAAGGACGGGAATTTTGCGCCGATGCTTTCTAATAGATACGTCGGCATCTATGTCAGTGTACTGAGTTATGAGAATGGAGGGAATCTTTCGATCGTACAATTCTGCCAATAATGTCGATCCTGAAAAATTAGTCAGGCCATAATTAGCTAAGCGATGGTCGCACAAGACACCTTGAGCATTTTCCACAATATACCTAGCAAGTACATCGACTTCATTGAAAGGGCCATCTATTATCACAGGTTCAAAACCAGCATCCTCTACGTCCCATCCAGTTGATTCAGCTAAGTTTGGTTCATCATCAACTATTGCTATTTTTTTGAGTGAAACTTGTGCAATCATAATAATTAATTTCCAGAAAGCGGTAATTCTACCAAAAACTCAGCTCCTCCCAACTCGCCATTTCCGATCGCCCTTACTTTTCCTCCCATATCTCTAACAGAATCCTTGACAATTGTCAAGCCAAAACCGGTACCACCGGGTGTAGTCGTGAGGCCGGGCAACCAAATTTCATGTAATTCAATATCCTTAATACCCAGACCATTATCTGAAACTTTTAGACCCACATAATTTCCTAAAATTTCAGTGCTGATAATTATTTGCCTCCCTTGATTGCACGCGCCCTCAACGTTGAAAGCATTGATAGTATTCGTCAGCAGATTTGTCAGAATAGCCTCTACGAGGGCTATGCTGCCACGAATATGGGGTATTTGCTCAGCTTTATGTTTTTTTATTTCAATTTTAGCATCGTCAAAAAAAGGTTGGAACAGTTCAACATTAGCATCAATAACACTGTGAATATCCACTACACCGGAACGGCGTTTTTCTCGCTTTAATAGATGCAGAGGAAAATTAGAAAATTGCTTCCAAGAACTACTTATTTGATAAAGCATTTCTACAGGTCTTTGCAGAGAAGTGGGATATTTATCTTGGAGTAATTCTTTTCCTTTACTTTCTATTCTCTTAGCTATTTTTTCTATCTGAGTGACTGGCTTACTAGATTCGTGTGCAAAAACTGCTGCCGTTGTTCCCGCTGTAGCCAAACTGCGATAAAGCTGAAGATCGTCGCGCAATGCTTTTATTTCTCGCTCTTTTGCAGTTTCATACTGTTTAACGACTTGGCGCACTTTCGCACGATTTTCTTCTTGCGGTATTTCTTCTTCTATCACCTGTTCAAGACGTATTTTGACATCCTCAACATCTTGACTAGATTCTTGCTTGATGTCCTCTCGTTTCTTTTCTGTTTCTTTCAACCGCTCTTTAGCCATCCATTCCAACACATCGACAGCAAAGCGTCTCAGCTCTAAAAAAGCTTCATTTTCTATGAAACCGAGCCGATCTGTTTTTTGAACTAGGAAGTCATCAGGATCGATCGCAATTACTCGGCCAATAACCGTGCTGGTGGAAGGACGCACCTCAGGGTTCCTAGCCCGTGCTAAATTGATATTCAGCCAATCATCGGTGCGATCGCCGTAAGGCTTTACCCGCAAACCTCGGTGGTAAAGATGAACACCTCCTACCTCAGTCAGCCAACTTCTGACTTCTGCGGAAGAAACTTTTTTGGCTGAGAAATTTTGAGGATTTAGCAGAAAAACCCACATCTCAAATTCCGCTGGAACACTTTTGTAAACTGCTTTAGAAATATTTTCATGCTTGGCACTAAAAAGTTCATCTCCCTTCCAGTCTAACAGCCTTGCTTCAACAGTTCCCTCCGCGTTCAAACTAGCTTTTAAATGATATTGAGCGGCCTCAAAGTAAGCCTCATTTACTTTTTTTTCTATATCGGAAAATCCTGGAGCTATCAGCCGAGGACGGAAAGCGACACTATTATCAAATGGATCGGCTAAAAGTAAAAGTTCTCTTGCCAGTCTTTTAATCTCAAGTCTTCCCAACTTAACTTTTAAGTTATGAATTGTAATATCAGTTCCTTGACTTTTTTCAGTAGAATTTTTTTGAGCATCAAAAGAGACATCTTCTACAACATCAGCGCCTTCAAAAACATCCCAGTTAATTATGAGACTGTACTCAAATCCCGGCTCATTTTTAGGTCTGGTTTTTAGGTAAACTTGAGAACCTTGCCTCAAAGCAGCTAGCCTGCCTAATCCTTTATCGCCAACAGGTAAACGTCCCAGCAGTGTGGGCTGTCGGGCTGCTTTTTTTGAGCGACCCAGTACCAACCATCCCTCACTAATGGCATCGGTATCCATACCTGTACCGTTATCTGAAATAATTATTGAGCCACCTATATTGCTAGTATTTATAAGCTCTACGGTGCATTTTGTAGCATCAGCATCATAAGCATTCTTAACTAACTCTATAATACCTTGATCCGGGTTCGGGATCAGTTCCTCGCCTAGCCTGTTGAGGATGTTTGGTGAAAACTTAAAGTGCATAATATTGTCCGTTATTTAATATCACCAAGAGTAGGCAACAATCTCAGGATTTATACAGAACCTGTATATGTATTATGCGACCAGCACCTTACCCGAACCATTTAGTAAGATACAGCCGAACAATTGCCTAATTCCTCATTCCCGATTACCAATTACCGATTACCGCTCGACTTCCTCTTCCACATAAACTCTCAATTTCTCCAAATCTGGAAGTTCGACCAATTCTTTTTCCTTTTCCTGAACAGAGATTGGCATCATCACAGGTTTGCGGTGTTCTATCCAGCAACTCGCCAGCGGCAAAGTTTGTTCCAAATCTTCCAAAGGCCTCGGAATTACCATCACCGCGTTCAACTCGCCAATGCGTTCAGCTTCGTACATCCCGGCTTCTACGGCGACTGCGACATCTGCAACTGCACCGCGAATAATTGCCGTACACAAACCTGCGCCAATTTTCTCGTAGGCGGCCAAGTGTACGTCTGCGGATTTGAGCATAGCATCGCAAGCACCGACCATTGCCGGAAATCCCCGCGTTTCGAGCAAACCGATCGCCTGATTGCTCAGCCGCGAATAATTGCCGCTTTCGGAGAGTTCAGTCAGCCGGAAGCCGATCGGCAAAACCACTTCCAAATTAGCCAAAGGTCTGGCAATCACCAATTTAGAAACAAACTGTCCGAACTGTTCTGCTGTCTGAGCTCCTGCTTCCACAGCCAAACGCACGTCCGAAATTCTGCCCCGGACGATCGCCGTACAGTGACCGGAACCAATTTTTTCGTATCCTACTAAAATCACCCCCGCCGACTTCAGCATCATGTCAGCAGTCCCGACAATCGCCGGAAAACTCTTGGTAGATACCAAACCCAAAGCAGTATCTTTGAAATATTCTTGGCGCTGCGAGTGATCGGGGTCAATTTTACGATCTATTTGTCCGTCCATCTTCAATTACCTTTAGAAACTTCTCAAAATTAAAATATGTGGATAATTGTAGTTTCTCAGATGACAAGACAGACTGCACGAGCTGCCAGACACAGATTTCTGCTGCAAAGCCTTAAAAATTGCTGAGCTACCAATAATATAAGATTACCTATTTATATTTTTTTATTCTGCCTTCAGCATAGCTGGCTTTTGCTGAAATGACCACGCCCCAACATTGTCTATACAAGCCCTTAACTGTTTTGAGGGTCAAGCCCAAAATTTAGACAAAATTTCAATCTCTCAGATTGATCTGCGAAATAAATCTAAAATCTAAAATCTAAAATCGACTTACCGCTACCCGGAACCGCCCGAGAGAGTTTGACCGTTTTCCTCCGATCGATTAAAAGCTTGTCGGTGCGGAAACAGCGTCCCCAGCAGCCGATTGATGTGAGCTTGGCCGTACAGAATAGTTGGGGTATCTGCTGGTTGGGGCTGGTCTGAGGCAGCGTCTGACGGCTCTTTTGCGGCAGTCTCCGGCGGTGTTTGAGGCTGTGTGGGCGCGGCGGCGGTTGGCTCATCGATCGGTCGATCGACGGCTGGCGTACTAACGGAGGGAGGTTCCGGCTCCGGTTCCGGGGCTGCTTCTGCTTCTGCGGTTACTTCTGCTGGTACTTGGCGGCTGGTATCTCCGATCAGAGAACCGGCTGGCAAAATTTGCAGTTTGTCGATAGAAGGATTAATCAGGGTTGTCGCCGCGCCTATACAGGCATTTTCGCCGATCGTCCCTGCGCCTACTACCAGCACCCCTGCACCCAGAATCGCGCCCGCCCCGATGTCCAGATCACCTTCACGGGCGTGAAGGATAGTTCCCATACCGATACACGCACCGGCGGCTATCGAGATCCGACTTCCCGGATCTGCTTGCAGGATGACTCCTGGGGCGATCGCCGCACTCTCATTCACAACCACATCGCCACTCATCAAAATCTGAGAGTTGCTACTTAATTGCAGTGGCGATAAATACATTTAACTTTACCATGAAATGAGCTATTTTTTTAGAGAAAAGGACTTTAATTTATGGGTTTTATTGACTCAAAAAAATTAACCGCATCCATCCAATAAACGAGAAATTACTAATATTGAAAAGCTCGATCGAGACTGAATCTAAACCTAAATTACGCAGGCTTAAACTTGCGTACCTTACCCATGTAAGTAACGCATCAAACCTTTTTTGCCTAAATTTTGTTCGGGCTTTAAGATTTTTTATAAAGTTTGAGAAAATCTTAAATTTTTCCCAAAAATTCTCAATCGAACTGTCTAACTCTCTCAAACCAAACTTGAATTTTAGGGTTGGTTCTCCCATTAGCCCAACGCGAGCACTTAACGGGAGAAACAAGCTAATTACCAGGCGTTCTTAAGGGCGCTGGATGATTTCTTCGAGTACGCGGCGTTTGGCCTTGGAGTCGATACCCAGCAAGCGGACGTACTCGCCGCTGTGTTCTTTGAGACAGCTTTCGAGGGCGGAAATCACTTCGGATTCGCGGTTGGATGCGATCGGCGCGCAACTACTCCAAGAACCGGTGCGGAAACGGCGCGCGTCGGCGTGTTCGGTGCCAATTTTGTAGCCTTGGGAGAGCAGGTTGCGGATTTGGTCGATCGCCTTGCCGGTCAAGATGCCGCTGCTGGCGACCGCACCTGTGTAAGCTTCTTTACCTTTCCCTGCTGGTGGTTTGAATCCCGATGTTGTAGTCTGCTGAGCCGATTGAGCAACGGGGCCGTCGGGACGCTGAATAATTTCTTCAACCACGCGGCGCTTCGCTTTCGGGTCAATCCCGATGAAGCGGACGTATTCGCCCGGATACTGGCTCATCACAGATTCTAAAGTGGCGATCGCCTCAGATTCATTTTTCGTTTGCACCGAAGCCCCGCTTTGCCAGGAACTGGTACGGAAGCGGCGCGCGTCGGCGTGTTCCGTCCCCACCTTGTAGCCTTGAGCTAGCAAGCCGCGAACCTGAGCCACTGTTTCCGCACTCAATTTGCCGCTGCTGGACGCAGAACCGGTATTGCGGTGAGAAGCTTGTGCAAATTGACCGTTAGATTGGTGAGTTTTTGCGCCGTTAGAACCGCTAGAGCCGTTTTCTCCCGGTCTTTGGACGATTTCTTCTAATACGCGACGCTTGGCTTTGGTGTCAATCCCGATCAAGCGGACGTATTCTCCTTGGTGGTCGGCCATGCAAGCCGACAAAGCTGCGATTACATCTGAGTGGCGGGTTGAGGAAATCGGGCCGCAAGTGCGCCAAGAACCAGTACGGAAGCGGCGCGCGTCGGCGTGTTCCGCTCCCACGCTGTATCCTTGGGCTAGTAAATTGCGGATGCTATCAGTTATAGAAGAACTCAATTGGCTGCCGGTTTGAGTAGAATAATTCATTTGAGTGATATTTGAGTTTTTAGCTTGCTCGTTGCGAATTGGTGCTAGACAGGCAATGTTGTCAGCGCAGCGATAACCCGTTCTCAGAGCGTCATTGATGCCGATGACGTGGGTCGCAAATTTTACATCTGAATCTAGAACATCTGGCAAGCGATCGGCTTGCTGCTGATTAGTGATGACAGCTCCCGAAGGTATGTACTTACCGGGGGGAATCTCCACATCTTGAATTAATACGTGCATCATCACAATGCACCCGTTTCCCACCCTGGCATTGAACACCGTAGAGCGAAAGCCGATAAAGCAGTCGTCGCCCACGTAGGCAGGGCCGTGAATTAAACTCATGTGGGTGAGGGAAGTATTTTTCCCCACCCACACAGAATAAGATTTGTCGTCGTCTCCTGTGACTCGGCCTTGTTCTAGGCCGTGAATCACTACTCCGTCTTGAATGTTGCTTCCTCCTCCAATATAAAAAGGAGTGCCTTCATCGGCGCGGATAGATGTCCCGGGGGCAATCATCACATTAGAACCGATATGCACATCCCCAATAATGTTAGAAAAGGAATGTACGTAGGCGGTATCGTGAATTTTGGGCTCAGCCAAGTTTTTCGACCAAGGCGTCGGGGGAGCCGCAACGTTGCGGACTGCCATAAATTAAGTTCTCCTAAGCTGAAAAATTTTTTTGTTAGTTGTTAGTCGTTCACTGTTCGCTGTTCGCTGTTCACTGTTAGCTGTTCATTGTCAACTGTCAACTGCCAACTGCTTTCCTGTCAACTGTCAACTGTCAACTGCTTTCCTGCCAATTGCCAACTGCTTTCCTGCCAACTGTCAACTAGCGGTACGGGTCGTCTTTTTTACTGTAAATGAGGCGGTTTTCTACATTGACAGTATCTATAATGCCTACTACCAGAGCATCGATCGGACGGTTTTCGCTCCCGGGCGCGATCCGGGCTGCGCTACCTCTGGTCACTAAAACCCATTCATCTATACCAGCGCCCACACAGTCAGCCGCTACTTCATATCCGGGAACTGGCAAACCTTCTTCATTGATGAATTGCAGGAGTAGAAATTTCGATCCTCTCAGCGTCGGCTCTTTTTGGGTACTGACAACTGTGCCGAGAACTTTGGCCATTTGCATTTTAGGTAATTGGTAATTGGTAATTGGTAATTGTCATTTTTTTACAGAGTCACTTGTCTTTTTTAAATTAGCTTTCCTCAGTCCGATGTCTGCAGCCTAAGAGAGTTGTGCGTCTAGTAACTAATACTCGTGACTAATGACTGATGACTGATGACTAATAACCAATATCCCATGCCCGCATCAATTAAAAATTAAAAATGCTAAATCAAAAATTTCGCGCTTTTTAATTTTTAATTTTCAAGTTTTAATTACCAAATGCCCCGAACAGCCGATCGCCCGTCTTAAGATCTGTTGAGAGGACGAATACCGCTGACGCCTTCACGGAACTGTTCTACAGCTTCGGTATAGCGAATGGGTAGCACGTACTCCAAGTTTTCGTGAGGGCGGGCGATAATGTGGGTGGACATCACTTGTCCGCCGTTAACGCGCTTCACCGACTCTACTCCAGCGGCTACGGAAGCTTGCACTTCCGAGACATCTCCTCTTACAATGACTGTAACGCGAGCGCTACCGATTTTTTCGTACCCTACCAAGGTGACGCGGGCTGCTTTGACCATTGCGTCTGCTGCTTCCACGACTGCGGGGAAGCCTAGGGTTTCGATCATGCCAACTGCAATTGCCATTGGTTTTACTCCTGATTGAATATTTGGGGAACTAAACTGTTAATTTTTGACGAGCGTACTGATTTTAGTCCAACTTTTCGTCAAATTAATTTTCTGTGGGCTAAGAACTTAGTAGCCTCGGAACTGTTCTACTGCTTCTGTGTAACGAATGGGCAGAACGTATTCTAGGTTTTCGTGGGGGCGAGCGATGATGTGGGTAGAGACTACTTCTCCGCCGTTCACCCGCTTGACGGATTCCACTCCGGCTGCGACTGAGGCTTGGACTTCCGACACGTTGCCACGCACAATCACTGTGACGCGGGCGCTGCCGATTTTTTCATAACCCACAAGGGTAACGCGAGCAGCTTTGACCATAGCGTCGGCAGCTTCCACAACGGCGGGAAAACCTTTTGTCTCAATCATTCCCACGGCTATTGACATTTTTGAATCTCCAATTTAAGCATGAGTGGAATTACCGTTACAAATCTTTGAGAAATCTAAAAATTTGGACGGGGAAGACCACATTATTTAGGAATGCAGTGTAAAGCTTCCTATCCTTATAGAATAGGGGAATCTGTCCACCTTGACAATATAATCTAACATCATAATGTTTAATAACAAAAATTAAAAATTTTTATGTTACTTAAAATAATTTAATATTTATTTAATAATCTTAAGATTCAGAGGAGTAGATGTGGGTGGCGATCGGGGAGTCGAGTGAGTAAAAATACCTTAAAAGTAGAGTTCGGTAGGTAAAGGAAGCACTTCTCAGTGTCGGGAAACTTGGGGATTTCCCAAGGGGGATCGCGGGGAAACCGGCAAAAAAAGCAGTCTTGGCGATCTGCAGGCATTTTTTTATTTGAGTGCCGAACTTGAGAAGCCTGTAATTTTGTATTGAGAAAATTTTCACTTTTGATGCTTTAATGTATAGTTAATCTTGTTTGAGTGCAAATTATTTTGCCAGAACTATACGATCGGGTTTAGTCAAAGTTTTAGGGTATCGGGCGATCGCCCGGAACTGCCTTTGGATCGAGGCAGGCAGTAATTTAAAGTTTCAAGGATAAATTAAATGACTGAATTTCTCCTCCAAGCCTGTTGGTGGGTTCCTTTATATGGCTTAATTGGCGCAATTTTAACTTTGCCGTGGTCTACAGGAACCGTTCGCACCACAGGGCCGAGACCTGCAGCTTACTTCAATTTGTTGATGACTGTATTGGCTTTCATCCACGGAACGGTGATTTTTAGAGCAACGTGGGATCGACCCCCCCAACAGTTGCTCGTACACTGGGTGCAAGCAGCAGATTTAAATTTGTCTTTTGCCATAGAAATCTCCACCATCAGCGTCGGAGCAATGGAGTTAGTTACAGTTCTGAGTCTGCTAGCACAAATTTACGCTATCGGCTACATGGAAAAAGACTGGGCGCTAGCTCGATTTTTTGGGCTGCTCGGTTTTTTTGAAGGAGCAATTAGCGGAATTGCCATTAGCGACTCGCTGCTGCTAACTTATGCTTTGTTGGAATTGCTGACGCTTTCAACTTATTTGCTAGTCGGGTTTTGGTACGCTCAACCGCTGGTAGTAACGGCGGCTAGAGATGCGTTTTTAACAAAGCGTGTAGGAGACGTACCGCTGCTGATGGGAGTAGTGACGCTTTCTACTTTAGCGGGAAGTTTGAATTTTTCCGATTTAGAAAAATGGGCGGAAACTGCAACTTTGTCTCCTTTGGTAGCGACTCTTTTAGGTTTGGCTTTAATTGCTGCACCTACAGCCAAGTGCGCTCAATTTCCGTTCCATTTGTGGCTAGACGAGGCGATGGAAGGGCCCAACCCGGCTTCGATTATGCGGAATACGGTTGTTGTAGGTGCTGGCGCTTATATTTTGATTAAACTTCAGCCTGTTTTAGCGCTGTCGCCTGTGACTGGTGTGGTGTTGGTGGTTTTGGGTGCGGTGACGGCTGTTGGTGCTTCTTTGGTGGCGATCGCCCAAATCGACCTCAAAAGAGCTTTATCGCATTCTACCAGTGCTTCTTTAGGTTTAGTGTTTATCGCAGTGGGACTCAATCAAGTTGACATTGCTTTGCTGTTGCTGTTCGCGCACTCGATCGCCAAAGGACTATTATTCATGAGCGTAGGGTCAGTGATTCTGACAACCAACACTCAAGATTTAACAGAAATGGGTGGGTTGTGGTCAAAGATGCCTGCCACAACAATGGCTTATTTAGTAGGCGCTTCAGGGATGGTAGCGCTATTACCAATGGGTAACTTTTGGGCGATGCGGCGCTGGCTCAACGGTTTTTGGACAGTGCCCTTGTGGTTGGTAGTTGTATTGCTTTTGGTTAATTGTTTAACAGCCCTAAATTTAACTCGCGTATTCGGTTTAGTGTTTGCAGGAAAACCGCAGCCGAAAACTCGCAGAGCTCCAGAAGTCGGTTGGACTATGGCATTACCGATGGTAATTTTGACCGTGATCGGGCTGTTGGTGCCTTGGATGTTGCAGCGGTGGCAACTGTTAATTAGTTGGACTGGGCCTTGGGCGAAAACCGGGGATTTTGATACTTTAAATTTGCTGTTGAAGACTCTAAATGTTCCGCTTTTGATGTTATCTGGCTTTATTGGCGTTGCGATTGGGGTGGCGATTTATTGGTACGGAGTTTTACCTAGACCAGTACGGCTGCCGTTGCCCGCGGTGCAGGATTTGTTTGCTTACGACTTTTATATCGATCGAGTTTACCGCTTGACTGTGGTTTGGGCCGTAGCTTCTATTGCTCAAATCAGTGCTTGGACTGACAAGTACGTAGTAGACGGGGTGGTAAATTTGTTCGGTTTTGCCACAATTTTCAGCGGCGAAGGGTTGAAGTACAGCGGCACCGGTCAGTCGCAGTTTTATGTGTTGACTATTGCGAGTGGGGTTGCTGTGTTGCTCGGGCTGATTCTTTGGCTTTTTTGAACCGCAAATGAAAGGTGGATTTACGGGGATGAATGCAGATGAATTGTTTTGAGTTTGTCTGTTTTTTTTTCTCGTTTTATTTAATCTCAATCGGTCACAATTGTGCAAGCGGAATTTTCCCATCGGGGAAAAGTTCGGGTATTGAAATTGTGTCGTAATGCGAGCGTCCCCGAAGAGCGAGTATTATACACCTCGCTCTTCGGGGACGCTCGCACTCCAAGAAAAAATATTTTTTGCAAAAATGAGATGATCCCATTTAATTGGCAAATCTTATCGATCGCTAATACTTCAGGTTATAGGACGATTCCAGAGTCATTGGCATCTATGTTAACAAGAAAATTGAGCGATCGCTTTTTTATGCAGTTCCTTTGCGTTAATGTTAAATATAGTTCTCTAAAGCTGCGTAACAAGGGAAGTTTGAATTGATGCTCAGTGCTTTAATCTGGATACCAATGTTGACCGCCGCTCTGATTGGGTTCTGGCCCAGTGCGGTGAGTTCTAAAGTAGTTCGGAATGCCTCTCTCGTCATTGCGGGCGTGACTTTTATTCTCTCGGTGATTGTAGCTGCTCAGTTTGATATCAGTACGAGTCAGTTGCAGTTTTCGGAATTTGTTCCTTGGCTCGATGCTTTGGGATTGAATTACAATCTCGGTGTTGATGGTTTGTCTCTGCCTTTGGTGATTTTAAATACTCTACTGACAGGGGTCGCTATTTACGCTACGGATGATTCGATCCGCAGACCTCGACTTTATTATTCTTTGATGCTGTTAATTAGTGGTGGAGTCACGGGAGCTTTTTTATCTCAAAATTTGCTGCTATTTTTCCTGTTTTTTGAGGTAGAATTGATTCCGCTTTACTTGTTGATTGCGATTTGGGGCGGCGAGCGCCGGGGTTATGCTGCTACTAAGTTTTTAATCTATACTGCATTTTCTGGCATGGTTTTGCTGGCTTCTTTCTTGGGAGTAGTTTGGCTCAGCGGTGCTTCTAGTTTCGATATGGTTGGTGCAGCGGGTGTATCGCATTTACAAGGTGGATTGCCTTTACCTTTGGTGAGGCAACTTGTGTTGCTCGCTGGGGTGTTACTAGCTTTTGGAATTAAGATTCCTTTAGTACCTTTTCATACTTGGCTGCCGGATGCTCACGTAGAAGCTTCGACTCCTGTTTCTGTGCTGTTAGCGGGGGTGCTGTTGAAGTTGGGAACCTACGGGATGCTGCGCTTTGGTTTGGGTTTGTTCCCCGATGCGTGGGCGGTGGCTGCGCCTTGGTTGGCGAGTTGGGCGGTGGTAAGCGTGATTTACGGGGCGAGTTGCGCGATCGCCCAAAAAGATATGAAAAAAATTGTAGCTTACAGTTCGATCGCTCATATGGGCTACATTTTGTTAGCTAGCGCCGCAGCTACAGAGATTAGTACGATCGGAACTGTTTTGCAAATGGTTAGCCACGGTTTAATTTCAGGGCTACTATTTTTGAGTGTCGGTATTGTTTACAAAAAATCTGGAAGCCGCAACATCGACGTGCTCAAAGGTTTGTTCAATCCCGATCGCGGTTTACCGATGATTGGTAGTTTAATGATCCTCGGCGTGATGGGAAGTGCCGGCATTCCGGGGTTATCGGGATTTATTGCTGAATTTTTGATTTTTCGGGGCAGTTTACCAGTGTTTCCAGTGCAAACTGTGCTCTGCATGATCGGCACTGGTTTGACTTCAATTTACTTTTTAATTATGGTCAACCGCGCCTTTTTTGGCCGCCTTTCCGATTTGGTGGTGAATTTGCCACAAGTCCGCTGGCGCGATCGCATTCCTTCGCTGGTTTTAGCAGTAATTATCGCCATCATGGGAGTGCAGCCTGGAGTTTTAGTAGCTTTGAGCGAGAAAACTGCGATCGGCTTAGTATCGGCTGTGCCCGCACAAGTTCAACAAGTTGCTCACAACTTGGAGTGAAATCTTCCATAGGTGCGATCGTTCGGACTTCAGTCCTCTTCAAATTCTGAAGACTGAAGTCCAAACAATCAAACCTTTCTCTGGATTCTGAATTTCTCGGTAATAAAACAGTTATTCAATGAAGGTTGAAATCTAATGACAACTACCGTATTAAAACCCTCTGCCCATCCTCTATCCGCCTACATTGACATCTTGGAATCAGGCAAAGCTTTGCTTCCAGAATCAACGGAAAATGTAGTAGAAGTAGTCGGCATTCTCAAAAGTTACGGTGTGGTTCTAGATGCCTACTCCCTCAATCTTAACTACATCGCTGAAGAACAATTCTTAGTGCTTTTTCCGTTTTTTAAATATTTTAACGGAGAAGTGACTCGACCGAAATTAATCCGCTATTTGTGGCACGACCGCATTAATTTTGAGTATGCTGAGTATGTGATGAGAACCATGCTTTGGCACGGCGGTGGTGGTTTGGACAGTTATTTGGATTCCCCGGAATTTAGCAGTTTGGTCGAAAAGGCGATCGCAGCTAAATTGAAAGGCAATTTTTTCATGCAGGGACTGCACAAAGCCTTCCCTGATTTTTTGCCGGAACAAGTGCGGATGCTGGCTTACTACACCGGGCTGGGTCAGTTTTGGCGGGTAATGAGCGATTTATTTATTGATTTGTCCGATCGCTACGAAGCAGGTGAAATTAAGTCGATCGCTGAGGTAGTTGATTTTATCTTAGCAGGTTTGGTCGGTGCCGCCAGTCTACCAATCACCTACAGCGTCAAGATTGGCGATCGAGACTACGATATCATTCCAGCGTCGGCCGGCTTGACATTTTTAGCAGATGTAGCAGTGCCTTATGTAGAGGCAATTTTCTTTCGAGGCACAGCATTTTTTGGAGTAGTTTCATACAACGCCCAAGCACATCAAATCCCCGAAGAACAAAAAGATTTTGGCTACGGGGCCTTATTTGCTGACCCTTTGCCGATCGGAGGCGCAGGCATTCCGCCCACTCAATTGATGCAAGATATGCGGCATTTTCTGCCGGATTATTTGCAAGAAATTTACCGCAGTAGTTGTCGCGGCGAAGATGATGTGCGCGTGCAAATTTGCCAAAGTTTTCAGAAGTCGATGTTTTGCGTGACGACTTCGACTATTTTGGGTTTAGCACCTCATCCGATGAATACCTCAGATCCAGAGGAGAAAAAGGCTAATCGGGCTTATTTGGAAGCTTGGATGGATCGATTTGGCAATTCTCGTTTGGAGTGGGCAAATCAGCCAACTAACAGATCTTGTCAGTTGTTCCCAGAACGTTAGTCATTAGTTATTAGTCATTAGTCATTAGTCATTAGTCATCAGTCATCAGTCATCAGTCATTAGTCATTAGTCATTAGTCCACAGTCATTAGTCATTAGTTAACGGTTAACGGTTAACAGTCAACAGCTAACAGTCAACAGCTAACAATTCCCAATTCCCAATTCCCAATTCCCAATTCCCAATTCCCAATTCCCAATTCCCAATTCCCAATTCCCAATTCC
>NZ_JAUBTX010000057.1:0-39040 GCF_036705185.1 Microcoleus sp. B4-D4
GAATTGGGAATTGGGAATTGGGAATTGGGAATTGGGAATTGGGAATTGGGAATTGGGAATTGGGAATTGGGAATTGGCTAAACAGGTCATGGGGCATGGGGCATATCGTTGTCAATCGACCAGAAATGATGTCATCAGTCATCAGTCAAGGGAGAGGGAGATGAACAAAAATTAAGGGCAATATTTTTACAAAATATTGCCCTTAATTTAACATTTTTTGGTAACATTTTTACTTTTAGCAAAACAGCTTTTAGCTCGATCTTCATCCACAGCTCACGACAAACTAACAACCCAAAACAGCAGGTATATTAACACGCAGCTTGTTGACTTAAGACAACCCAAATTGTTTTGCAAATCAGACTGATATCAAATCCGGTAGCATCGGAATGATTCAGATATGTATTCTCTTCCTCTGTGTACTCTGCGTACTAATAAGGTTAAATCATTCCGATGCTACCGGAAACAATATTACTTGCAAGCAAGCATCTTGATCGGGAATGAAAATTTAATCACTTAAGCGATTGCTCGTTACCAGGCTCTTCCTGGTAACGAGCAATCCCGATCGCCCAAAACCCGCTTTTCACCCCTTCACTCATCGCTCGGTGTGTCAACATCCCAAACAATGGTGAGCGGTTCTAAAAATTTTTGCTGGCTGAATCCGGCGAGTTTTCCTAAATATTCGCGCACAAGCCTAGCGTGCTCGATATTCAAGCGATAACCCCGCGAGACATCCTCAAAGAAAAGCGGCTCAGCCAAAATTGCTTGCCAATCAGGATTTTGCCTCGACTCCTGGGCTAGCAACATGAAATCTTGCTCCTCCGGCAAAAGTCCCGCCGGCAATTTTCCAGCCAAAATCTCCAAAATCCTAGGCCTGCAGGTGCGGGTATTCACGCCTTGGCGTTCCAACAACTGCAAAATTTCCTCAAAACTCTGAGTTTGGGCACTCAAAACCTGCATTAATTCCCACAGCAGAAAAAAGTCGCTGTACTGCTGCGGCACATCCAAAATTTGAGGATAAAGAGCCAAACTCGCCAACCCGCAGGCAACTAAACCAATTTTTTCTGAAGAGTTTGGGCTTGGCAATACAGAATCAACAGC
Organism: Microcoleus sp. B4-D4; assembly: GCF_036705185.1. Classification (NCBI taxonomy): domain Bacteria; kingdom Bacillati; phylum Cyanobacteriota; class Cyanophyceae; order Oscillatoriales; family Microcoleaceae; genus Microcoleus; species Microcoleus sp. B4-D4. Next base: position 1,099 of record NZ_JAUBTX010000057.1, read on the forward strand.
CGAATTGTGTGACTCAGAAATATTGCGATCGCCCTCAAATTCCCTGTCTAGCCTGTCTTGAACGACGATCGCATTGGGCAGCTTCTGTCGCAACCAACGGGCGATCGCAGGCCAAGCGCCCATACCTCCAGTACAAATCGCGCGATCGATCCCCGCCGGCGACATTCCCGCGCGGCTGAGCAAAGCATTTAATTCGCGGTTCAACTGCTGCACAAAAGGCACTAAAACCAGACTTTCCAAATCTCTGCGCTTCACATCCCAATGCTGCTGGCCAATATTCAAAACAAAACTTTCTTGATGTTGCAAAATAACTTTCAAATGCCTTGCCGCTGCCAACAATTGCAGCCCAAAAGCCGAACCTTGCAACCGCTGCTGCAATTGATAGCGACTAGGCAAATCGGGATGCCCCGGACGCGGCAAATCGACCGACATTCCCCAAGTTTCATTTTTCGCCAACAACTGACAGACAATATCCTGATCGAAAGCATCGCCAGCAACATCAAAACTTTGGCAAGTAAAATCAGCACGAGTTAAACTTTCAAGATTGGACGGCAAATCAACTAAAGCTAATTCCACCGTTGTCGCCCCCGCATTCAGAATCAAAGTTCCCCCGCTAAAAGCCCCATCATTCACAGTTAGCGGTACAGCTTCTGCGACTTTGGCGCTAATAGAATCGAGCGCCGAAGATTGCACTTCTGTGGAATTTTTGACAGGAGTTACAACAGCAATTAAAGTGGCGATCGCATCTGGCACCACAAAAATTTGCGAAGCCGAAGCCACCAAACCTGCGCCCAAAACAGCCTCCCGCAGATTAAACCGATAAGCATCCGACCAGCCCGCCGGAGTCCCCAAAATTACACCCTGCAACTCAGAGAGTGCCGTATCCAGAGTTTCAGCAGTCAGTCCCGAAGCTTTACAAACTTCCCCCGATCCCCCAACTTTTTGCCCCCGCAGGCGGGGATTCAAAGTAGCCAGCAGCGCCCGCACACCTTGCACCGGTATGGCCACCGACAAAGCCCCGCCATAGCACTGCAACAGCGGTTCGTACATCCCTGCAGCTTCTCGCTGATAAGGAATGGTCACTTTTAAAGGCAATTTAAAATTTTGCAGCAAAAATTCTTCCCCTGGCCAAGCCACCTGCGGGTCTGCATTGCTTGGGACTGTTTCCTCCACCGCCACAACCGAGGGAATCCGAAAGGTAGCCGAGGCTTCCGGGGCCTGCGGTGTTTCCCAGTAAATCGGGTGCAACTTGCCGCTGGTGCGATCGACCAAAGCAGCCGACAGTCCGCCCGATGCCAAATCAATGCCCAAATACCAGCGAGAATTCCGGCGTTTTGGAGATTGAGAGGAGGAAGGGGCGATCTTGCTGGGAACCAAATCTGCTGGCGACTCTTGCTGCTGCGCGCTTTCCCTAGGCTTGGTTTTCGCCTCAACAGCTTTTGTTTTATTCTCTGTGGGAATTAGGTTTTTTTTTTACTTTCTGCTGGAGTCGATCGCAATTCGTCAGTTTCTGCAGTTTCTCGATCGGTTTGAGTCAAACTAGCCAAAATGTCGTCTAGCGTCAACTTTGACTCATCTTCCTCAACAAACAAATCATCCTCAAGTTCGTCTTCCAAAACAAACGGTTCATCTTCAGATGAGAGTTCCAACACATCGGAGAACAAATCCTCCAGCGTGCCGAATTCTTCCTCTAGGGTTTCGGGAAAGGGATTTTCTGCACCGTCGTCGGAGGAATTCGCCAAATTAAAGCTGCTAACCGCACTTGAATTCGATCGCCCTTGGGCCGTATTTTCCAATCCCTCCAATCCCTCCAGATTGTAGAGGTCTGTCTCCAACAGTTCCAGAGTATTGTTATCCAAATTTAGAGCTCGATCGAGGTCATCTTCTAATGCTTCAACCGGCAGCAAATCCTCATCCGGCGAAGCTTGGATGTAGTCATCATCTAATAGCTGCGAAGATGCGTCGGACTCGCCCGTGCGAACATCACGAGCACTTGGGAGGCGCGCGGCACTGGCTTGCTTCGGGCTAGTTTCAGGAGTCGCGCTCAAAGTCGGCGGCTGTGGTAATGTTGCAGTGTCGGAACTATCGCCTAGGTTTTTAGCCGTTGCTCGATTTGGTCGATCGTCCGAATCAAGTTGCGGCGCGATCGAACTTTTGGCTGGCGGTTCTGAAACTTGAGGTACTGTTGCAACTTGCAGTTCAAATAAATCTTCACTATCTAAAGTTAGATCCTCGATCGAATCACCGATTACAAAGTCTGAATCTTCTCCCAAATAATCTTCCAGCGATTCGCCTTCATCCATCAGATTTACAAACAAATCTTCCGCATCATTCAGGATTTCGGCAGTTTCCTCGCCTGCCTTTTGAGATATTACCGCTTTATTGGTCGCAGCACTTTCAGTATTTTCTATAGTAAACTCTTCGAGTTCTAATTTTAATTCTGCGACTTCTTTTTCCGCAAACAAACTTGCGTACAAATCTTCAACATCTTCGCCATTTTCTGCTAACATATCTTCCGACTCAGCGCCGGACAACAGAGTTACAGATGCTGGTTCTTCTGGTGTAGAACCGAACAAATTATCTTCCCAATCCGAGAGAGAGAGAGGAGTTTCAATACGATCGCGATCGTGCCTCAACTGTCCCAATTGCTGAGAAATTTCCGTACCGGCGTAGGGAAATCTGTCTTGTTCTGGCAGTTCGCCGCTCAGATTTTCACGGGTAGCAGGCGCATCCGGTTCGATCGCCCGATTTGAGATAGCAGGAGCGACACCAGAGCTGTCTGTTGCGCTTGGGGCTGCCGTTTCGAGGTTTTCCACGGATATCGGCTGCTGAACGTAGGAAGACGCTTCTCGTCCCAACTGTGTCGCCAAGTGGTTAACAAAAGCCGCGAACATTGCCTCGCTCTGCTGGCTCAAACCGTACATATTTTCGAGCCCTTGTCCCAAGGAAGCTTGATAGCTTTGCAAATTTGTTTCCAAACCGTCGAAGGCCATATTCATCGTCGAATCTAGCCTCATCAGCAGGCTGTCGGCACGAGCTTGGAAATTTTGCATTTGCTCCAACCTCTGACCCGGTGTCAGCAGCGGGAGTTCTTCTGAAGTTTGTGGGTTTAAAGCAGATTGTTCGGATTGTGCTGCACTGCTTGGCAAAAACTGATTTTCGAGGGTAGCGAAAATTTGGGACAAATCGCGATCCAAGGTTTCTGTCAAGCGGCTTCTGAGCACCTGCAAGAATTCAGAAATGATTTGCTGTTGGTTAGCTTGTTGCTGAGCTAGGGATTGTTGCTGCTGCCGTTGTGCTTCTAGCTGTTTGATTTCTTGAATTAGAGCTTGCTGCTCTTGTCGCAGAGCTTCTATGTCTTGTTGCAGCGGCCCCGTCAGGCTCGAACGCAGGTTGCTAATTTCTCCGGTGACGGCAAGCATAATTTGCTCTGCTGCTGAGGGAATTGCGGGCGGCATCGGCAATTTTGGAACTGGAACTGGTACCGGGCGGACGTTTGGGGCCGGCGGCCTGTTGGGAATTGCTAGCTTTGAGTCTTGGGAAAACAGGTAAGCGCGAACTCGCTCTAACAGTTGGCGCTGGTGGACAGTATCAAGAGAACCCGTCCAAGGCAAGCGGGGGGCGGGCTTGCTGAGTACCTCGTCAATCTCAGCAATTAGTGCTTGAATTTTGTACTTCTGAGAATTCAAGGGCGGAACCTCTGGGAATGCGGCTTGGCAGAAATTTTGTTGAAAAAAGATTGAAGTCAGGCGGCAGCTATGCCAATAGATAGAATAATCTGAATGCGAGCCTGTAAATAATCGACTAATATTTTATGACAACTTTGAATTAATCTTTTGCTTTTGCCTTCGGATGACTTCTATTACCCATCATAGGTTAGCTGGTACTTCCGCATCAAATGCTGGCTTCTATCAACTGCAAATGTTCTCAAATTCTGTGGCTGCTTTCCGTTTTTGCCGATCGACTGCAGGGATGATCCCCGAAGAGGGATAGCTGGACTTGTTGACATCCACCCCGGCGTAAACGCACGGGGATTCCTAAGACTCACGACTTAGGTTTCTGCTTCCGTCCCTGACGGGGATTTCGCACCAGCCTTAACAGATTTACTCTGTTCTGGTCTTACGGTCGCTCCACAGACTGACACGGCAAGCCCTGCCGCCAAAATATTTTTTGCCGCATTAATATCTCGGTCATGGTGAGTGTCGCAATTAGGACAATCCCATTCCCGGATATTCAACGGCATCTTGTCAACGATATGTCCGCAATTGCCACACCGTTTTGAACTCGGAAACCATCGGTCAATCTTAATTAAAGTACGACCGTACCAATCGCACTTGTAATCTAGTTGTCTGACTAATTCCCCCCAACTTGCATCACTTATAGAAGCGGCAAGTTTCCGGTTTTTAACCAGATTCTTCACAGCTAAGTCTTCTACGGCGATGGTTTGGTTTTCACGCACCAACCGTGTTGTTAACTTGTGAAGATGATCTTTCCTTGCATCAGTAATTTCTTGATGCACTTTCGCTACTTTAATCCGTGCTTTGTGACGGTTGTTTGACCCTTTTTGCTTGCAACTTAAAGCTTTCTGCGATCTTCTAAGCTTGCGATACTTTGCCTTGAATACTTTGGGATTGGCAATCTTTTCGCCAGTGCTTAGAGTGAGCAAGCTTGTAACTCCCAGGTCGATGCCGACTTGATTATCTGTTTTGGGTAGTGTTTCAATTTCAACATCTACCAGCAGAGAAACTGACCACCTACCTGATGGTGCAAGCTTTACGCTTAAGGTTGAAGGTGTTGCACCATCAGGTAGTGTCCGACTCCAGCGAATTGGTAACGCTTGTGTGCTTTTGGCTAGGTAGACTTGTCCATCTCTGAACTTAAATGCTGACTTGGTAAATTCTGCACTACCACCATTGCGTTTCTTTTTGAAGTTAGGATATTTTGCCCGCCCATCAAAAAAGTTGGTATAAGCCGTTTGTAAATGTCTCAAGCATTGCTGTAATGGCACACAGCTAACTTTGTTCAGAAAATCTAGTTCTTCGGTTTTCTTCCATTCAGTTAACATTGAAGAAGTCTCAGCATAGCCTACCCGTTTCTGTTTTGCGTACCAAGCTTCCGTTCTTGTGGCTAAAGCGCGGTTGTAGACCAAACGAACACAACCCAAAGTACGTCGCAACAAACTTTCTTGTTCCGGCGTTGGGTAGAATCGATAGCTGAAGGCTTTTAGTGTCATGCTGACCTTAACTACGCTATTTCACATACTAGCACGTCTTGTGTGAAATGGTATATCTTAACAAAATTCATGTAAAGCCGTCCTAGAAGGACGGGGTTTCAAACCCAAATTTCTGATGAAATGCAGGCTGGCACCGGCTGGCGGCTGTGGCGGGCCGCACCCACCAGCCATTCTATCTCGCTCTTTCACCGAAAGCAGAACAGTTCGCGCGTCGCAGTTCAAAAACCCGGTTTCTCGATCGCCCGTCTCTGGCTGGCGGGCCGCGATTGTCTCAAAAACCGGGTTGAGAAGGCCTTACTCTGACAGAAAAAACCTCAAACAATTGGCGATCGGTAAACGCCCCATTAATTACAAAAAGACTCTTGAAGCTGGTTAGCCCTTGGGGCTATTTGCAAGTGTAATTAATTCTGCTCGCCCTACTTATACCATTTTTCTAAAGATGTGCTATAGATGAACTCTTAGCCCCCCCTTAATAAGGGGGGGGTTGGGGGGGGTAATATCTAGCGCTACTTTATGAAATTGGTATTACCGTTTCAAAAAAACAATGCAACTGTATGTCCCTAACCCAAACTCATATCCAGTAACTCATTCCCAATGCTTCAATTCTTTAATCTTCAATCTAAAATTTTAGGATTTAGGTGTCCCAAATTCAGCTTTATCCGGCTACAGTTGATGGGAACAACCTCCGATGATAGCTTTTGATCTGTATTCGTGGTTAGAGAGATTAATGGTATCATTAGACTCCCAGCGGTTGCGGTCGATTTGGTCGCTGTATACCCGGTGTGCCCGCTTGTGGTGTTTCTCCGTGCCGATCGACTGCTGAGCCGGCTGACCACAAATCTCTCAACAGTGTTAAGCTTGTTTTCGTCAAGTGCTGGTCTTCGTTAACTCGATCGGCACAAGCAGCTTGCCACGCTGCTTAAATTTTGTTAATAAAATTTGCTTTGCGGTATATATCTAAAAAATTATGGTATATTCTTTAGTTTCTAGCTCGCAATCAGAACTTGAAGGTATTAATTTCCATATTCGACCGATAGACCGCCTAACTTGAGAGGTAAAATTGCCGATTTGAGATAGTTGTTTCTCAAATTTTGAATTTCTCATCGAATGACTCGGCTGCCAACTATTTCTAACTGCCCAGCGCAGCTCAAGCGCGTAAATTAAAATAATGGCCTCATGGAAGACCGCTTTAACACCCGAGATCCGCAGTCTAATATAAATCAATTGATTGTTTCAACTCCTTTTTTTGTAGGTTTACCCGATCCTGTAATTGAAAGAGCAACTGTCCACATCGTTACCCGGAGTCATCCGTCAAATCAAGTGATTTTGCTGGAAAATGACTGGGGAACATCTGTGTATTTTATATTGGATGGTTGGGTAAAAATTCGTACCTACAACCTAGACGGAAAAGAAGTAACACTGAATATTTTAGGGAAAGGAGAATTGTTTGGAGAAATGGCAGCGATCGAAGAAACACCGCGATCGACAGATGTCATCACCCTAGCCCCGACACTGATCGGGAATATGCCAGCTCAAGATTTTGTGCAGCTCATTCATACCGAACCGCTAGCAGGCATTCGGCTAGCTCAACTGATGGCTCGCCGCCTGCGACAAGTCAACCGCCGCCTGCGTTTGCGAGAATCGGACAGTACCTCGCGAGTAGCAGATATTCTGTTATTTTTGGCAGAGGGGCAAGGCAAAAAAATCCTGGAAACAGGAGGCACAGAAATTCCCAACCTGCCACACAGAGAATTGAGCAGCCTCAGCGGGCTGGCTCGGGAAACAGTAACGCGAGTGCTCAGCAAGCTGGAAAAAAAAGGAACAATTCAGCGCGAACGTGACGTTTTGTGCATTCCCGACCTTCACGCCTTGGAGCGTCTGTTAGTCTAGAAGTATCAGAGACTGCTAATGAGAATCTAATTAAAAAGCACTCTCTGTTAATTAACTGATATTGATGATTTCCCGCTGGAGGTAAAGCTGTGAGTTTTAAGAAAATTTTCGCCGCCGTTGATGATTCTGAACTGGGCCAGCGCGTCTTCAGTCAAGCTCTAGAATTAGCTGTGGGCGATCGAGCTCAGATGATGCTATTTCACTGCGTTACTGTCAACACACTGGGCGAGGTGGCAGTACCAATTCCAGTAGATTTGGGCATGAATGTCGAGTTAATGGATCGAGCTTATCAAGCTCAACGTTTGCGGCAGGAAAGAGAGATCGAAAAGACTTCGGGTTTGCTAAAAAATTACTGCGACGCTGCCACTCAACAAGGATTGCAAGTAGAATTTGACTGCAAAATGGATGGAGATGCAGGGCATTCTGTCTGTGAAGCTGCCGAAAATTGGGGCGCAGATTTAATAGTAGTGGGGAGGCGCGGCCGGACGGGCTTCACAGAAGCTTTCCTCGGCAGTGTCAGCAATTATGTGGTTCACCACGCATCTTGTTCGGTTTTTGTAATTCAGGACGCTCAACCCGAAAAATGATACTGCCCCAAAGTTGGGCGGATAAAATTAATCTAAAATAAGACTGGCGCAGGCATCTAAACCCGGTTTCTCCTAAAATCAAAAATTCCAAATAGAGTTGAATTGCAAAAATCGGAAAATACCCTGAAATTATCTGCTATAGGGTGTGTTGCATCTGCCCGATATCTGCGGTTTCTGGATCGAAGACTTGTGCAACTCAAGTCTAATCAAAAACCGGGAATCAAAAACCGGGAATCAAAAACCGGGAATCAGCCAGCGCCAAGTCCCTGAAAATCTAAAATCTAAAATCTAAAATCTAAAATCGGATGAGTGATTTTTTGTCAGCAGATGCCGCGTCTAATTCGAGCAGTTCACCCAGTACAAATAACGATCCCCAAACTGCAGATATTTCAAATTTGGCTGGCGATCGCCCAAATCCAGATAGGGGGGCGCGCGCTGGCGGGGAAGCGCCTTTGAGGCTCGTAGAAACTGCATTTTTGGCAAGTACGGCTAGCTTGATTTGGCTGGTAAATTATTACTTTCCGCTGGGGCCTTTGCTGCGGGTTTTTTTCCCGCTCCCCATCGCCTTGGTTTACCTGCGCTGGGGAAACCGAGCCGCTTGGATGTCAGCTTTGGTATCGGGTTTGCTGCTTTCGGTACTCATGGGCCCGACGCGAAGCATTTTATACGTGATTCCTTTTGGAATTATGGGAGTGGCGCTGGGAGGACTTTGGAGGCGCAAAGCGAGTTGGTCTTTATCTATTATGGTGGGCGCGCTAATTGGTACTGTCGGCTTCTTTTTTCGGTTTTGGCTGCTGTCAGCTTTGGTGGGCCAAGATCTCTGGGTTTACATCACTGTGCAGGTAACAGAGATGGTGGAATGGGCGTTTGTGAAGCTGGGCTGGCTGATGGTGCCGAGTTTGGACGCAATTGGGGCGATCGCCGCCGGGATGATTTTGGTTAACAATATTGTTTATTTATTTGTCGTACATTTAGTAGCTTTGCTGTTGCTCGATCGTTTGGGAAACCCGATTCCGCGGCCGCCGCGCTGGGTGCAAGTTTTAATTGATTATGAAGAGTAATACGAGGGAAGAAGGAAGAAGGAAGAAGGAAGAAGGAAGAGGGAAGAAGGAAGAAGGAAGAGGGAAGAGGGAAGAAGTCATTAGTCATTAGGGGCGGTGGATGGTGCGTGCCCGCCCTCTTAGTTGTCATTAGTCATTAGTCATCAGTCATTAGTGCTGTCGCCTCCGAGCTTTCCGTACAACGTCATCAGGAAGAAGCAAGAATGAAGAAAAATTTTGTAACGGATTTCACGGATGTCAGGAAGTTCGGCAACGGATTATGTAGCGGATTTAAAGGATGTAACGGATTGATGTTGAGGGAAGAGGGAAGTTCTGCAAACGAATAATGTACGGAATTTAACGGATTTAAGGGAGGTATTTTGAGGGAAGAAGTCAGAATTTAAAAGCAAATCGGAACGGAAGAAGAAAGATTAATTCCCGATCGCCAATTACCCATTACCCATTTTCTATGACTAATAACAAATAACAAATAACAAATAACAAATAACAAATAACCAATAACCAATAACTCATAACTCATAACTAATAACTAATAACTCATAACTAATAAATGATTGGCATTTATACAGAAATTGAACAGGGGAAGCGGTGGCTCGATCGCCATCAGGGACAGCAACCGATATTTGCCTGCGTGTTAGGATTCACCGCGACAGGCTTAATTCCGGGGATTTCGGCGGCCGGAGCAACACCGCGCGATCGACAGTTTACTTGTTTGGCGGATGCAGAATTTTTGTATAACGGCCCCCAACCCTCGCCCCAATATCCTTTGCCACCCCTAGAAGCCGGTGCTTCTCCGGTACTGATCTCTCGCGCTGTAGTCGAAGCTTTGCAACTTCCCCTTTACCTGTTTAATGCTGGTTTACCCCTGCCGCCTCCGGTACCTGCAATTGATTTGGGCGGTACTGCAGCAAAATGTCTGATTTCGGGCAATGCTTTAGAACTCGAAACAGTCAAACATTTGCTGGAACAAGGGTTAATTTGGGGAGCTAAATTAGCCGCCGAAACTAATGGCAGTTATTTAATTTTAGGGGAGTGCGTAGTTGGGGGAACTACTACTGCTTTGGCGGTGTTAATGGGTTTGGGAATTGCGGCGGCGGGCAAAGTTAACAGTTCTCACCCTCGCTGCAATCACGCTCAAAAATTGGCTGCGGTGACAGCGGGACTCAATAATGCTGAGTGGAAAATTGGCGGAGAAAATAGCACTCCCCTGGATTTGGTAGCGGCGGTGGGCGATCCGATGCAGATAGCGGTGGCTGGAATGGCGATCGCCGCGAGTCGGACTTGTGGGGTGCTCTTGGCTGGCGGCACGCAAATGCTGGCAGTCTACGCTTTGATTGAAGCCTTAGCGCGGGAATATGCTCTGTTATGGTGTCCCGAACAAGTTGCGGTGGGGACTACGCGCTGGGTGGTCGAAGACCCGACAGGGGACACGGTAGGACTTGCTAAGGATATCGGCGGTGTGCCTCTGTTGGCGGCGCAGCTCAGTTTTGCGGGTTCTCGCTACGGGCAACTGCAGGCTTACGATCGCGGGTATGTTAAAGAGGGTGTGGGTGCTGGAGCGTGCGCGATCGCCAGCGGGCTGAGTGCAAATTGGACTCCGGCTCAACTTCTCCAAGCTGTTGAAGCTTTAGCCTCGCGATGCGAAATTAAACATGAGACGAATCCTCTCAAAGCCAGGGGAGCATCTGATACAGAAACCGCAGATGAAACGCAGATGCAACACAAATCGACGCAGATAATTTTAGATAATTTGTGATTTTTGCAAGAGGTATATTTTAGGGTTAGCTTCGGGGGGCGATCGCACTCAAGCATTCAAGCAAAAAAATACTTTTTACCAAGCCGGAGATGCTCGAAGCAGCCTGCAAAGATCCAACTTTTAGGAATTAAACATTAAAAATTCAGATGCGCCCCTCAAACTGTGAAGCTACTTGTGCCGCTCAACCCGCTTCGTTTTAGCTGGATAATTATATCATTTTCTGTAGCATCTTGGCTCTCAGATTTACAGAATTTCCTACACCATATTTCGCTTAGATACAGTGTTTTTCATGCTAATTGCGGGAGAGAAAAAACTCCATGCAATCTCTCTATAATATGTTGACGAGCCGAAATTTACGCTACTTGTATTTTTTCTGCAATTAATGCCCGATCGCCAGCAGCAATATTTAATTAGACCCGCCGCCTACGTGGTGCGAGTATATTCTTTTGGAGAGCAACTGTTCTTCTAAGGCTGCAATTCGATTGTATGCTGCTGTTAGCTGAGCAGTGAGGCGCTGGATTTGAATTTCTGTACTGTGCTCTTTTTCCAGGCTTTGAGAATTCTTGTCGAAGTAGCTGTCATCTAACAGTACGTCCTTGTGTTCGAGGAACAAGTCGAGACGGCTGTAGGTTTGATCTGACGAGGTTTGGTCATTTCCTACGGTTCTGGGGCGATCGTCGATATGCCGCTGGCCCTGCTTCGTTTCCGTGGCCGACTCTAATAACTTTTCATTGAGATTTTCTATGAGTTTATACAGGGCCTCGACTTGTTGACTCAATACTGTAACTTGCTGGCGTAGCGCTTCCATACCATCATCCTTTGGCTCGTGACTTATATCTTTACATTCTAGGGAAATCTTTACATAACTGGCATTTATCACTAAATTATTTAATTTTTGAGGTAATTGTTGTGTTTCAAATCCTGACGGTAGATTTAGGGACTCAGTTTCAGGATTTTAGATTTTAAATTTTAGATTTTAGCTTGTCTTGGAGGCTGAAACGAGGTTTGTTAACCCCGACACTTCGTTCTAACCTTTAATGAGAATTATACAATCAGGTTTCTGAGAGTGGGATGGCGGAGTCTTCCGTTAAATTAATTGTGCGCCACCAGCGCTTTCGGTAAAACAAACTCCGATCGCACCAAAACCTAGTACAATGGCTCTGTGTTTCAGAAAGAAATAAAACACGCTCCCGGACGCATGAAGACCTTCAAGCCTGAGTTTTTTTACCCTGACTGCGGGTAGCGTGAGAATAATGTTCTCTAAAAACAAAGGTGACGGGCACCCGCGCCTCCTGGACTAAAACAACTCAGCGCCAAATACCGGACTCAATAAACTATTATTTTTCTGGCGGCTGAATACAACACGATCGCTTAATATTTAGATAAAACGGGTTCACAGGTGAAACGAAGGTCTTTGCTATTGGGTGCAGCCACCCTAACTTTAAGTCAATTGGCTGCAGGATGCGACTCGAAGCCCATTCTCAAAATTCGATCGCTCAAAAACGGTATTCCGGCCCAACTCGCAAGCAAATTTAGCCGCGACTTACAACCGTCTCCGGTTTTGCAGGTAACGCAGGAAGCACAATTAAAAGAATTATTCGCGCTGTTGCAGCAGTGGAAACGAATTCCGAAAGCCAAAAATCAAGCTGACTTGGTGATGTTGGGAGATTATTGGCTGACTTTGGCGATTCGACAAAAATTGATTCAGCCGATCGATCCTGCTAAATTAGATAATTGGTCAAAATTGCCCGAAAGATGGCAAAAACTCGTCCGGCGCAACGATGACGGTGAATTGGACGCTAAAGGTAAAATTTGGGCGGCACCTTACCGCTGGGGAAGTACGGTAATTGCCTATCGAACCGACAAATTTAAGGCTTTGGGGTGGACTCCGACAGATTGGAGTGACTTGTGGAAGCCCGAATTGCGCGATCGAATTTCTCTACCGGATAGCGCCAGAGAAGTTATCGGTTTAACCTTAAAAAAACTGGGAAAATCTTACAATACGCAGCAATTAGATCGAGTTCCAAACCTCAAAAAAGAACTCACAAATCTGAACGCACAAGTTAAATTTTACAGTTCCGACGCTTACCTGCAACCGCTAGTTTTAGGCGATACTTGGTTAGCTGTCGGTTCCTCTGGAGACTTGCTGCCACTGCTACAAACTCAAAAGGATCTTGCTTTAGTAATTCCGGTTTCGGGAACTGCACTTTGGACGGATTTGTGGGTAGAACCCGCCTCGAAAAAAGCAGTTTCGTTAGCATCAAAATGGATTGATTTTTGCTTGCAGCCTCAAATTGCGCCTCAGTTATCTTTGCTGGCTAAGGCTAGTTCGCCGATAATTACCGGCATGAAACCCGAGGATTTGCCTGCGGATATTCGCGCTAATCCCGTGCTGTTGCCGCCTGCTAAAATTCTTGCTGCTAGCGACTTTATGCTGCCTTTCGGGGAGGCGGGGATTCAGCAATATCGATCGCTCTGGCAAGAAATTCGCCAAGTAGTGAAAAGCTAAAATTTCACTACGTTTTGAGGTACGTAGTTGCGCTTCAGCGCTCTTTTATCTATGAAAGAGCAAGGAGCAAGGAGCAGTTTGGCATTTATAGTGCTGTCCCCGCTCCCGTATTGTACAATAGGCGAGCGGGACATTATTCAAAGAAAAAATACTTTTTACAAAAATGAGATGCTTGCAAAGAGCGCTGAAGCGCAACTACGTACCTTAGAAAAATAAAAAAATAGCACGGGTTGAAGTGTTGGTATTTTAATTTTAAGAACAATCGTAATTATAAATTACCTGAGAAAAATCTAAATTTTCTAAGTCCTCAGCACGAATCAAAAAGTTACCTACTCCACAATCACCCCAACGAATCTCATCATCACTAATCATGTGTAAGAGTACAACTTTATGTTCTTTGTATTGCGGACTATACTCACGAGGGTCAGTTTGCGTAAAGTAGCCGTATCCCCCTATTTTATGGTGATTCTTGTATATATTAGCAGAATACCACTCAAATAATCTGTTATCATCTGCACTCATTAGATCCAAATAATTTTGAAGCTTTTGTTCTTCAAAAAAAGTATCAAATTGATAGTCCGCTGGATTCACCCACGCATTGTCAAAACTAAACTGTAAAGCCAAACATTCTTGAGAATTATTCACATCTTGGTGCTGTAAAGGTGAATAATAATGTTCATAAATAAAATCGGAAGAAGGATTATCGATCGGACAATTATTTTTATCAACAAATTGCAACCCACTAAATTTTTGATTATTTAAAGTTGAATATGTCTCATTTAGATCCAATAAAAAGCCAAAATCTGTTTGACAATTATTTTTGTCAATTTTGTAAAAATACAATATTTTGAAATCTTTTTGATTGTCCAACTTCTCTGTATCCATTCCCAACATACCTGTCCGACCGATATAAAACTGTAAAATTCCTTTTGTGGGAAAAGGGGCTAAATATGGCACTTGGGCAAAAATTTCCTCAAAATTGAGTTGTGCCAAAAGGTGCATATATTTTCCATCACTATCTTTGGGAAAATCGTCACCTTTCGGTAAGTAAGGCACTCCGCCAAATTTGCTTGACCAGAAATCAGCCGCCTTTCGCTCGTAAGTGATTTTGATAACAGGCTTTTCTGAACTTTCAATTTCTTGGCGAAAAGGTTCTAATTCAGCAGGAAGCTCAAGGTTTGTTTTCATTTTTTTCTACGAATTATAAACCGCATTTATTAGCTCAAAGGCACGGTGCGTCAGCTTTTGATTTATCGATTATCCCGAAAACAAATCGCTGCTGCCGCACCCTACTAAAAGCCTTTCTTTTTGCCTCTAAGTCCTGGATTTGACAGAGATTCTAAATCAATTTTACAGTTGAGCCGATCGCCCTTGCACGAATAAACCGCCAAAGCCTTCCCTTGACGGTTGCAAACTCGCAGATTGTAACCGTATTCGCTCGAAACCGTGCCGAAACGGTTGACAAACTGATAGCGTTCGATATAGTCTAGCAAACTCCACAGTTGGCGGTTGACGATGATGATTACCAAAGCGTTATCGCGATCGACAAACCAGCGATCAAGCAATTTGCCACCAAACAGTTTTTCAGCTAACCACAGACTCGGCACGCTTGGTTCGGCTTGCGAAAGCGGCGGCGACGGGAAATTCGCAATGTCACCAGTCGGGCAAAACCGCTGCTGGGAATACGCCGCAGATTGTCCCCACAGCAAGGCCGTGATGCAGGTAGAACTGGCAATTGAGAACAAAAATAAACTTTTTGTCAAAATGCTAGGTCTGCGGGGTAAATTTTGATTTATGTGGGGCAATTTGTGGTAATTCATCATATTTTATTGCGACAAAAAAGTTAAAATTCCGATCGCCTAAACAGCGAAGCAGGCAGACAAGCAGTAAAAGTAGAACCGCAATCTAACTCGCTGCTAACTTCAATATCGCCGCCCATCATCTGACAAAAACGCTGGCTGATAGTCAGTCCCAAGCCAGTACCGCCGTACTTGCGAGTAGTCGAATTGTCCGCTTGGGTGAAAGGTTGGAACAGCCGATCTTGCTGCTGTTTTGTCATGCCGATGCCCCTGTCCGTAACTCGAAAAACTAAAAAGTCTGAATCCAAAATTAACATTTGAGCAACCCTCGGTTGATATTTATTTTTTAATTCTGCGCTGGTAATTCTTTCGACATTAAGCACGATCGTCCCATCAGTCGAAAATTTAGCCGCATTGCTCAACAAATTCAGCATTACCTGTCGCACTTTCATCAAATCGCCGTGCATAGCGCCGACATTTTCAGCAATCAACACTTCCAAAGTATTGCCGTTTTTATCCATTAGCGGTTTTACAGTTGTCGCCACCTCCTCAATTAACCCGCCAACATCAAAGCTTTCGAGGTAAATATCCATCTTGTCAGCTTCAATTTTGGAAATGTCGAGAATGTCGTCAATCAGCCGCAGCAAATGTTTGCCAGCAGTGCGAATTTTGTCTAAATCCGAGACAACTTCTAAATTGCCCAACTCTTCGGCATCTTCCACCAACATATCGCTGTAACCAATAATCGCGTTGAGGGGAGTCCGCAACTCGTGGCTCATGTTTGCCAGAAAAGCACTCTTGGCGCGGTTGGCGACTTCTGCAGCTTCTTTGGCCAACTGCCACGCTGCCTCGGCATTTTTGCGATCCGTGATATCCCGCAACGTCGCCACCACCGATTCCACACTGCCGTCTGTCCCCCCAACCGGGCTGAGAATGTATTCGTAGTCGCGGGTTCCCCAGGTGGCGGTGGGGACTATTACTTCGCCTTTGACCGACTCGGCTGTGGCAAATACGGTGTCGCATTCTTGGTGAACTCGCTGCATAATTTTTGGCGACCAGCCTAATTCCTGCCAGGTTTTGCCAATCATTTCTCTGGCGTTCATGCCGGCAGCTTTAGCGGCCATGCGACTGACATAGGTGTATTTTCCCGATCGATCGACCAAAAAAATTAAATCTAGAGAAGCGCGGAGAATGCCGTCAACTGTTCTGGCGTGTCGGGCTACTTGGGCGGTCATTTGTCTGACGGCGATCGCCCCGCGAACTTTAGCCGCCAGTTCAAACTCCAATAGTTGGTTGGCTTGTTTGAGGAATAGCGTGCGCTGTTCGACTTCTATTTCTAGTTCTGCTTTAGCTTTTTCTAGGGTGAGTTCGGCTGTTTTGCGATCGCTGACATCTGTAGAAATTGTACCGACTGCATAAACTTTGCCTTTGGAGTTGCAGAGGGGAAATTTGAGAGAAATATAAGTGTGCGGCCCGTCGTCTTGAGGGATGACTTCTTCAATGCTCAAAGGCGTACAGGTCTCGATAACTTTTAGGTCATTTTCTCGCAAGGCTGCCCAAGAGTCTTCGGGAAAAATATCTCTGTCAGTTTTGCCTGTTATTTGTTCTTTTGTCCTGTGGAACAAATTGTCAAAATGGCTGTTTGTGAGCAGGTATTTTCCGTCAACATCTTTGATGTAAATCATTGCTGTTGAGTTGTCTAAAATCGCTTGCAGCAGTGCTTCGCTCTTTCGCAGGGCTTTTTGAGTGTTTTGGCGTTCGACTATTTCTTGCTGCAATTCCCAGTTGAGGCGATTTAAATCTTGCCAAGCTTCTTGGACTTGATTTAAGGCGATCGCGCTTTTTTCTAGTTCTGTACTTACCAGCAACGGCTGCTGAGAAATCCAGTTTTCATGCAAGTCTCCGGGTGGGAAAGTTAGCGGAATTTCGGGATTGGCGATTTGTCCTCCATCGCCCGAAAAAAAATTATCTTGAAAATCAACCGCTAATTGACCGTCTAAACTCGGTTTTTTGGAAAATAAACCAAATTCAGCCAAATTTATACGATCGGATAAATTATCAGAAGCGCGATCGAACTTCCCCGATTGCAGCAGCGGTTGTGCCCTAGAATTAGATGCCCAATTCCCATCGGTTGTTGGTAAAACAGAGTTAGCTGGTTTGGCAATCCGGCGGGCGACTGCAACCGCCAAAGCGAGGGGGACAACTCCAGCCGCACACAGGGCCAGCAGCAGCCAATTGTTGCCCCACCAAGTTTCGATCGAGGTTTTGGGGATGCCCCGGACTAAAATTACTGCGGCTTTTCCGGCTAAATTATTCAGAGATTTTGCTGCTACTGTATAAGTCTGATTCCCTATTTTTATTTGCTGAGCAACTGGTTGGCCATCGGCGGCGCGTGCAGATAACAGTAGCGATCTGTCCATCCACTTTAAGTCTGGCAACCGTTGATTTTTCGTAACAGTTTGTCCACTTACCAAGACATATTTGCCCTCATTAAGTGGTGCAAAAATAGCGTAAAATCCGCCGACGAGTGAATTGACGGTTTCGCTACTGGCAACCATCGGGATTTGGTTCAGATTTCTTCCTAGAAATAAAGCAGCAATAACAGTCTGATTATTAGGATTTCTTACGGGAATTTCTGCGTAATTTATAAGGACATCTTCGAGCAATTCCGGTTGCAAAGTTGGCAATTGTTTTTGATTTTCCGATTTAGCGATAATTTTGCTGGCCGTAATTGGCTCTTCTTTTGCTAATACTTGATAGAGTAATTTCCGAGGATTAAAACTTTGTCCATCCTGGATGAGATTAACGCTAACAATTATCTTCCCATCTTTCCCCACTAAAGCTGCACTGTGTATTGCTCCTGTTTTGACATAATTTTCCAGAATTTCCTTGACAGACTTTTGCAAATATGGTAAGTTTTTGTCGCTGTTGTAAGCTAAAGCTGTTTGGGCGATCGTTTCGCTGTCAGGGGAGTTTTGCAAACGGCGGGCGGCGCGATCGAGTTTGAGATTGTAGTTTGTTTCACTAAGGCTCAGTTCTGATTTAGCTTGATTTTGCAGTTGATTGCTGCCAAGTGCTGATGTTAGCAAAAAAGCTGCTCCCGTTAATCCGACTGGCAAGATTGTTTGTAAAGCCAGCAGTCCGATTAGCTGTTTTCTCGTAAAAGATAAGTTGTAGGTGTACGGTTTCAACCCTGCTTGAAATCTTTCAGAACTCGCAACTTGAGTTAGCTGCGGACAATTTAGCTGACTGTCATTTAACTGAGTTTGATCCATAGTAGTAGATGCTGAATCGGTTCTAGATGACACGCGATACATTAATCTGGAATTATCAATTTGAGATTTGAGATTTGAAGTCCAATTCGGTTAATCAATCATCATAAAAATCTTCGGTATCGCCCGGTATAACCAAGTAATAAAATAACCTGATATTTGAAAAAGTTGTTTTTTTGCTGTTCGATCTGATTGTGTTATTTAGTTATTTTTACATATTATTTCGGCTCTCATTTAAAGTGTGTTGGAAGCATCCAAACGGGCGCTTTCACAAAAGTGTTTGCGCTTAGATGTAGGCTGGGCTGTGCAGGATGCTCGCACTCAAACAAAAATGCTTTTTGCAAAATTGGGATACTAGCGAAGGCAGTCCCCAAACTAGGTACTTTTGCGATCGACTGTATTGTAAATTTACTTAAAAAAAGTCTAACTTAATTCTGGCATCACTCGACATCGGCTCGATCGACCTTTTCCCTGTTTTGGCTGCTTCGCCTCAATCCCACAACCGCCTCCCTGCTTTACCGCCTAGTCGTTGATGAGTATCTTTTAGTAGAGTTGGGATGTCCAATTCTTCGGGACATCTGGGCAAACATTCGCCGCAATCGGTGCAGCGGTTGCCTTTGTTGCCGGGAAACCAGTGGCCGGCATTTTCAAACATCGCGTAGCGGTATTTACCGAAGTCCGTCATGTCGCAGCCAACGGCGAGATTGCGAAGGCGCAACACTTCGGGAATGTTGATGTTTTCCGGGCAAGGCAAACAGGCATAGCACTGGCTGCATTTGTCGGTTGCCAAACGATCGACCATAGCTGATTCTAACTTCGCAAATGCAGCGATTTCGCTGTCGGTGAGGGGAAAGTCGCGATCGCAATATTTCAGAGGTTGTTCCAATTCTCTCGGATTTGCAGCCCCCACGCTCACAGTCCCAATCCTAGTATCGCTCAGCAAAAACCGATAGTTCAACTCTAAAGGCGAGAAAGGCGAACACAATTTTGTGAGAGTTTCCGGGGGCGTGTAGAGTTGCCCTCCTTTGTCTGCCGGGGAAATGATGAAAACGCCCATATCTTTGTCTTTGGCGAGTTGAATTGCGGGGGCGTGGCGCTGAAAAAAATAGTAATAATGCAGATTGACAAATTCAAACAAATCTGTATTAATTGCCGCCAAAATCAGCTCCAGAGGCCCGTGAGTCGAAAAACCGACGTGCCGAATTCTGCCATCAGCGAGGGCTTTTTGTACGGCGCTCATGCAGCCTGTGGGCGATCGCACAATCGCCAAATGTTCCCAAACATTCAAACCGTGAATTGCCAGACAGTCGATATAGTCTAGATTCAAGCGTTTGAGAGACGAATCGATGCAGCGTTCCATTGCAGCAGCATCGTCCGTTGGGGGGATTTTTGTAGTGATGTGGAAGCGCGATCGATCGATCGACAAACCAGCCGAGAGGGCTGCGCCGAGATATTCCTCGCTGCAACCGTAACCCGCCGCCGTTTCCAGGTGATTGATTCCCATAGACACCGCCTGTTGTACAGTCTGACGGGCAATTTCCTCAGAAGCCAAATAGCGCATGGTTCCCAAGGAAAATACAGACAGGTGCAACTGCGTTTTGCCAAACCGTCGATAGCGCATAAATTTTAGGAATTTTCGCCTGGGCTGAAGCCGCTTCTCTTGATCAAATCCTCCGGGCGGAGGTTTGAGATAAATTCGCGGAAGGCGCGGCGTTCGGCCTCATCAGCATCTCGATCGACCGGTATCGAAGCATCGGCGACAACTTCTTCCATCACCCAGATGGGGCTATTCGTTCGCAGGGCGAGGGCGATCGCGTCACTGGGTCGGGCATCGATCTCTTTTTTAACTTCTCCCTGACGGACAATCAGCACGGCATAGAACGTGTTATCTTGCAGCGAGTGAATCACTATCCGCTCCAAAGTAACACTCCAGGCCTCTAAAAAAGTGACCATCAGATCGTGAGTTAAGGGTCGAGGAGGCTTGTTGCCTTCGAGAGCGCTAATAATAGCCTTAGCCTGCTCCTGACCGATATAAATAGGCAAAGCGCGTCGCTCAGTAGCGTCTCTCAATAGGACAATAGGGCTGCGCGTGGCTGCATCTAAGGCAATTCCAGCGACTTTCATTTCAATCATAAAAATGCTCGGTAAGTGGGAAACTCAGAGACTTTAGTCCTGAGAGGGAAACAACATGGGCGGTTTCAACACATTCGACTACGCTCAGTGAGCACCACCTTGAATCCCCTTTCCCCTTTCGGGGGTAGAGGGGTATGGTTGCCCCTCTTTGGAGATATGGTTGTCTCCGGCTCCCTTTCGGGGTAATGTTCGCTTGTCGGTCAATGTTATGAGAGCTTGTTAGACTTGCAACACTGTCTCAGTGACCTTAAGACTGTTTAATTGCAAATGACAGAGCGGAAAACTAGCGTCGCATTCAAGGAGTGTCGTGACTCAAATAACGTAGCCAGTTAAGGCTGAGGCCCGTCAGCACAGCTTGCTTCGATTGCTCTTACAAGCTCAGTCCCTGGTTTTAGGGCTGGGTTACTGACAGAATTAAGAAACTGCAAGGCGGTAGAAAACTCGGACATAAAGATGACCTAAATCCAGTATGACTCGATCTTCGCCTGAATCTGCAACCGATCGGGGACTGTCGATTTTAGATTAAAGAATTGACAAAGAGGGAGAGGGGGGATAGAAAAAGCTCCTGCATCTGGTTTGTGACTGTGGTTTGATGTAAATAGGCGATCGGAAGAGGAAAAATACTTATGTTTACAGGACTAATTCAATCTCTCGGAAAACTGAAGTCGCTAGGTAACGATTACTTCCAAATTTCCTGCACCTCAAGCAACTCCTACCAGATTTTACAAGATTTAGCCATTGGGGACAGCGTAGCCGTGGATGGAGTTTGCTTGACAGTAGTAGAAGTTCTGCCGCAAGGTTTTGTCGCCGTCGCTTCGCCAGAAACCCTGCGCCGCACAACTCTGGGCTCATTCCCCGATGCTTTAGTCAACTTAGAAACCTCCCTGCGCGCCGGTAGCAAATTAGGCGGACATTTTGTGACGGGGCACGTAGATGCGATCGGCAGTTTAGCCACATCAACCCAAACCGCCAACGCTTGGGAAATGAAGTTTGCAGCCCCAACAGCAGCCAATTCGGCATGGCAGCGTCAAATCGCACCCTACATCGTTTCCAAAGGCAGCATCGCCATCAACGGCATCAGCCTAACCGTCGCCGATTGCGATGCAGACGGAAATTGGTTTGAAATTGCCGTAATTCCCCACAGTTTTTCCGAAACCAATCTCAAATATTTGCAACCAGGAAGTTTAGTAAACTTAGAAGCAGATATACTCGGCAAATACGTAGCAAAATTTCTCCGCAGCGGCCGACAACCGCATCCCGAATCCTGGGAAGAAACCCCCGCAATCAAAAGTTTAGGAACAATTACACCAGAATTCTTAGCAGAACACGGATTTATCTAATCGTAGATCAAACTCGGCGGTTGAAAGCTACAACACAAACGAACTCCTAATTGCAAGCTCATGAAAATTCCATCATGGCCCGCGTGGTTTCCTCATCCTATCTCATGTTTGAGGACGATCGCACTAACCGTAACCTATGGGAGTACCTCGAATTTTTTAGCGAAGTTAATGCCGATATCAGGCGGAGGAATTGTTTTTTGGTTACTTGCAAGCTGGGCAGGTTCAGCAGCGTGGATGACCGTTTACCATCACTGTCTCACAGGAATTTCCTTTTGGGCAGCGCCTCGGTATCCTCAATCTTTTCTGGGTCATCAAGAGTTACACCGAAAACTTGCCACTACCAAGCCAGTTAAGGCATGGAACAAACCAAACTGGGACTCTTTGAGAGAAGGAATCAACGCCCTTATTGCTTCTCTGGTTGCAGCAATAATTACTCTAACTTGCCTGGTTTTCCTTTTCTATGCGGCGGCCCCAGAGGGAATTGAAAAAAGCCAAATAGATAACGCCGTAACTTATCAAGTTTTAAATACGGTCACAGCGCTTATTAGTGCTGCCATGACTGGCGCAAAGTTTAATCAACCGATAACCGAGGTATTGTCTCAAGGTTTTGAGCCACTGGTAAATGCTTGGTTTATTGTCTTTTGGCTGTGGGTTGCTTCAGTGCTTCTACTTTATCAATATGATCTTTGGGCGCGTCGGCGACGGGCGGCAAAGCAAGAAAGGCGATCACAGAATTCCACCGCACCTGCTGCAAAGCAAAAAAGGCGCTCGCCTGCTGCCACAAACTTACCCGCTCCAAATCCAATAGAACAAGAACTCAATCAACTGAGTGCCGATGCTGGAGCAACTCGGATGCGACCTGCGAGACTAGCAGCCCCCGAAGTTGCTAACTGGTACGTGTTCCGCTCTGGTAAAGCCGAGGGCCCGTATACCGCATTGCAACTGTGGGAAGTTCAGAAAATTACAGCTCGTACAAAAGTTAGGCGAGGAGAGGGTGACTGGCAACGCGCTGGTGAAGTTTCAGAACTGACCAAATATCTTACACAACAATAGACCTATTGCAAAATATTTTTGTGCTAATATCGAAAGTTTAGCCAATTTTATAATCTAGCAGGCTGGGCAAGTTTAAGGAGATGCCAATCAACCCAATAATTCAAAGTTTGACCTAAACTTGAGCAAACTTTTAAGAATAACACATATTTTTTTTTGCAAGATGTCTAAAGAATAAACTTGTAATTGTAGGGTGCGTAATCCGCGAATTATTTTATCAATAATTGACGGCTCAAAGCTGACGCACCTACTAACTCTTACTTCTCTCTCTGCGTTCTCTGCGGTTAAAAAATCCAAATCTATTCCTCAACAACCTTGTTTTTCTCCCAAAACAAACCCGCCGCAATTCCAGCCTGAGAAACAAAAAACAATCCTGCAATTAATAGCTTTTGAATACCCGCTGCGTGGGAAAATGGATAAGCGAGCAAATTCAAATAAAACGACGGATGTTGCAATTTCCCCTTAGCCCCGCTGTTCGAGATAATTTTCCCAAACAAAAAAGCACCTCTACCGTAATTGAATTGCTGCCGCCAAAATTTGCCCAGAGTTAAGGCGTGAAAGTGATAAACTGTAACTTCAGGACGGTAGACCGCGCAGCCTCCGGCATTGAGCCAGCGAAAGCAAAATTCCCGGTCTTCTCCCGCCGCTAGAGAAAAAGTCGTGTCAAAGCCGCCGATTTTTTGGAAAGCCTCAGCGGGAAGGGCAAAATTGTTAGAAGTGAAAAATTGCGCGCGATCGCCAATAGCATTGTAATAACTGTAAAGATAGTCGATCAATTGCTGGCTGGCCGTAGAATAGATGTTATCCTGCAGCGCGTTGACAGTCCGACCTCCAATCAAACAATCTGGTGTTTCCATAAATCGCCGTTCCAGATTTTGCAGCCAATCTGCCCCCACAGTACAGTCATCGTCTGTAAATACTAAAAATTTGCCTTCTGCGGCAAAAGCCCCAGTATTTCGCGCCGTAGCCGGGCCAGAATTTGGTTGTGTCAGAAGTGTGAGATTTAACTGATTTTGAAAAGGAGAAATTGTACTTTCTACAGATATTTCCGTGCTGTCGTTAACGACAATGACTTGAAACCCATCGCGCGGATATTCTAGTTCAACAAAAGACTGAAGACACTGCGCTAATTTCTCAGGTCGATTGTACGTCGGAACAATAATTGAAAATAGAGTTTTAGCTTGGTTCATGATAACTAATAACTTTTAATTTTTCAAGCGATATAATACCGACTCAGTATTAAAATCTTTGCCGAAAACTGGTTGTAACGGGCCCTGGGCACTTGT
This sequence comes from Microcoleus sp. B4-D4, assembly GCF_036705185.1. NCBI lineage: Bacteria > Bacillati > Cyanobacteriota > Cyanophyceae > Oscillatoriales > Microcoleaceae > Microcoleus > Microcoleus sp. B4-D4. Next base: position 25,015 of record NZ_JAUBTX010000057.1, read on the forward strand.
CAGCCAAGATAGAGCTTTTCTGGTAGCTGCGTCTGTCTCAGTCAGGGGCCCGAATCCTACAGTCCTAATTTTATTTTGCCGCAGGTTGTCAATCCATGCCGGAATTCGATCGGCTTTAAACGGCACATATAAGACTTGTCTGTCCAAATTTCTCCCGTAAAACAGGTAGCTGCGGGAGCTTAAAAAGAAGCCTATTCTTTCATCAGGTACTGTATTTTTATCAATATACTCGTAAATTCCGCGATACAGTTCGGTGCGTGCAATATCTCGCTTTTCCCTCCAATGACCAATTACTATCAATCCTAGACAGACACCAATTATCACTAGGTAAATCGATTTTTTTCGGGTGGGAAATAGATAATTCAGCCATCCTAAGCCAGGATTGATTTTCAACCATATGGCAGCCAGCGTCAGTGACACAATATAAAATATCGGATAGGGTAATATATATTGCCAAATGGGGCGTAATATTTTTAGGATACTCTTAATACCTTCTAGTAGATTAGACTTTAAATTGTCAATCAACCCGCTTCCCCAAACAATACTATCTCCGGTGAAAGAAGCATTTTTGATTAGGTCAAAAATTGTGTTGCTAGTAATTCCGAACAAACCACTAACCAAAACAACTACTACGACAAGTAGATTCGGAGTTTTTAATTTGGTTGCTGTAGCGGCTGCGGCGATGGCGAGTACGCTTAAAAAGGGAAATCCGTATCTGAGGTTAAAACCGAGTATAGGGCTGAGTTGACCGATCGACTCTCCCGCAGTACCAGAAGTGTAAGGTGTAATTAAATACAGAATTCCTGTGCTGCCAAGAAGTATAATTAAAATGATATTATTTTGAGTGATTATTCTGGTTTTACCTTCGATCAAAGCCAGAGGTGCTGCCAATACCTGAAGTGCGATCGCCAGAAAGGGCAGTTGCAATCTAATAATGATTTGTAAGCCGAAAGTTTGCCAGTGGGAAATATTGCTGGGATTAAATTGAGCTGCTAAAGTGCTTTGCCAAATCTTTAGAAGTGGCGAAGCGGGCGGCTGCTTTACCGAAGGTGTTGGCGGTGGTACGGGAGACGGTAAGGGAACAGGCTCTAAGGGAATTTTAATATCGCCGACTTCGCCGACAGGATAATTGATTTGCAGCAAGTTTCTCGCATACCAAAAACATCCTAAAAGCAAGCAACAAGCTACACCGCACAGCAAGACTGGTTTGAGAAAGTGGCGAATTCTAAAATTAGCTGGTGTGGATTTTTTATTAACCGCGAATCTTTTAATTTCTAATATTGCTAATCCTCCTAAAAGTGAGGCTGCATAGATTATTCCCGTGATTTTTATTCCGGCTAGCATTCCTGCGGCTGCCAAAAATAGGGAGAGTTCCGATTGCGATCGGCTGCTATGATAGGACAAACCTAGATACAAACCGACTGTAAATATTGCAGCTAGCGGTAAGTCTGGCTGAATGGTGTTAACTTGGTTGAGCATCATCGGTACTGTCAATACTAATGTTGATGCTGCCATAGCGTGAATTCTGGTAGAGCCAAATTTTACGCTTAATAGATAGACGGCTATTCCTTCCAGCACCCAGGCTATTAGCAGGGGAAAAGCTGCGAGAAAGTCCGATCGGAAGGGGATCACGCACAAGGCAGATAAAACGTGCCAGTTGTAGGGATATACTCGGGCTTGCTCCTGTTCAAAAATCCAGTTTCCGGCGGAGTCTAATAGTGTAAAGGAATGGGTTTGATACCATCGGGCGATCGCGGGCAGGTGAAACCACAATGAGTCATAATTGGTTGTGGGTTTGGTTGCTAGGGTGTAACACAGCACAATTCCTGCAAAAGCGACTGTCAAAATAATGAGAATTTCGGAGCTGTTGAGGGGTTGTTTGAGTTTGGGGATCTGCCAATGCGATAAGGTAAAAGCTCTGTTTTTTTTGGTATAGATCGGGATTGTGCCGATCGCGCAAATCAAAATTTCTGCTATAATTACTTGAGCGAGATTTAGGCGATCGACACTTCCTAAAATCAAGCCGATACAAACTTGTATGATGCTCCATCCCGTCAGAATTACGAGCAGAAAATGGGGAAACGAACAGTTATTGTTTGCTTTCTGATTCTCGAAAGCAAGAAACAAGCTTAAGGGAATTGGCCCGAATACAATTATTAGAAATAAAATTAATTCCCACAAATGCTGCGTTATTAGCATAAGCTACTATTTACCAATTTTTATGGGTTTTTCCGAGCTACCAGGCTCTTAATGGTAACGAGAAATCTATCAGGTTCGCGGTTTTTGTGATGGTAATCGATTGAGAGCCTTCTTGGGAGAGGACTCGCATTCCTCACTACAAACCAGACAAGTTTGTAGTGAGGAATGCGAGTCATTATCAAAAGCCTATCTACTTGCTTGCTTCTGAGTTTTGGGTTTGAGAGCTTCCTGATCTTTGGGTGCTGAAGTGTCAGCTTTTAACAATTCTGGGAATGGCGGCTGGAGGTTGTGAACTTCGATGTCCATTCCCAGCGGGAGAGGTGGAAGCATGGGCAGATCGCTTTCTAAATCCTTGAGTCCCCTAGCGCTTAGTGTTTCCACGATTTTCGGCATTAGGGGTACTTTGGCGGTTTCTAAACTGCCCATCATTTTGGCTACGGCGAATTCTAGCTGAGCGCCCGGATCTACCGCCACCCAACCCCGATCGGTCATTTGCCGGATCTCGAAGTGAAGGTGAGGCCCTGTAGACATTCCCGTACTACCGACGCGGCCGATAGTTTCTCCCTGTTTCACAAACTCTCCCGGTTTGACAAACAGTTCCGAAAGGTGTCCGTAGAGAGTTTCCTGAGACTGTTTGTTGTGGTCGAGAACCACCGTCAAACCGTAGCCGCCCAACCAATCGGCGATCGCCACTTGACCCGCATAGGCCGCCAGTACGGGCGTTCCCATCGGAGCTCCCAAGTCAGTTCCGGTGTGAAACCGGCCGTAACCCATAACCGGATGAGTCCGCCACCCAAACGGCGAAGTAATGTCGGCAGCAATAGATAGGGGAAACAACAGGCTGGTGTTGCCGTTTCCGGGCATTCCTAAAGGACGCGGCGTGAGATTGTAGTAAGCAAAACCTGTATTGCTGCCGCTGCTGACACTAATGGCACCGACTTGCACCGGCCCTAGTCCCATGCTGGGTTCGGGAGGGCCGCCGCCGTAGGATGCAGGGTTGACCGAATATCCAGAGTTAGCGGAGTATCCAGAGTTAGCCGAATATCCAGAGTTAGCGGAGTATCCAGAGTTAGCGGAATATCCAGAGTTAGCCGAATATCCAGAGTTAGCGGAGTATCCAGAGTTAGCGGAATATCCAGAGTTAGGCGAATAGCCCTTGGGCCCAGAAGCAGATTCTCCGCTGCTTCCTTGTCCCCAAAGCTTGTTGCTTACTTGTTGAATGGCTCGATCGACTTTATTGGCAGAATAACCCTGATCGTTATCGCCCGCATTTCCCCGAACATTGCTCGGAACATTGCTCGGAACGTTCTCCGCCAGGTTTTGTGGCAGATTTCGAGGCGGGGGTGCAATATACGAGTTACCGGCGATCGGGCTGTGGGGGCTGTCGTTGGGTTCTTGGGCGATCGGGGTTTGGGGGCTGTAGCTGGGAGGGGCTGCTTCTGCAGTGACAGGCTCGTCCACAGCAGCAGGCCCGCAACCACCTTCGGAACCTTCGCAACCGCTCGATCGTTCTGCAAACTCGATTCTGGTCGGCGGTTCGTAGCCGCCCTCAGCGCCAGCGTTGTAGTCTGTATAGTCTGCTTCAGCGTGGACTGGGTTAACTGGCGCTTCAAAAGGAGGCTCTTGGGCTGTGGCTTCTGGCAGGGGAATCAGCGCAGGCTCCGGCAGATAATAGGCCGGAGGTGCTTCGGTGACGTAATCTGACTCCCTAGGCGGTTCGGCATAGACAGGCTCGGGAGCCGGATCTTCTGCCTGCGGTGGGTAGTACGGTTCTGGCTCTACTTGGCTGACTTCCGGTTCCGGGGGGGCCAGAGGCGCTTCAAATAGTGGCTGGAGTTCTGCTGCGCCGGGGACTGCTTGTTCTAGGGGCGGAGTTTCGGTCTGGGCCCACACTAGGCCTTTGCTGAGCAGTCCCAGACTGGCGATGCAGCCCAGTCCTACCAGCAGCGAGCGATCGGACAAAAGGCGCGATCGAGTCCGAGCGCCTGTCGGGTTCTTTTTGTGATGTTTGGTGTTCAAATGGGCTGCTATGTGCTTGTCTGGAACTGGTTTCACGATTTTTTTTCCCAACTCAACAGGGGGCGCAAGGATATCTAAGTCAGTCGATTTTAGATTTTAGATTTTAGATTTACTTGCAACTTTGTGAATCAAAGGAGCCCGAACTAAAGTCTAAAGTTTTGGGCTGCTGGCGACAGGAGTCTTCAAGCAAGTATCTGTTTTTTTTGGCGGGGCCTGGATCGACTGTATGGCAATCCCAATATTTAATACAGACTTAACTGATTTTACCCGGCTTGAGGCAATTTTTTGGCGCGTCGAACCAGCTCGAATGCTGTGGCGTCGATTCGCGATCGATGCCCTGGTTTTTTTGCCGACGATCGCACTGGCTGGCGGAGTCTGTGAAGGCCACATTGATAATAGCGCTTTGACGTTCGTCTGTGTTAGTTAGTTCGCTCTATTTTTCGGGTCGCGCCAAATTTCGCCAGCGTCCACCGCCTCGGTCGATTTTAGATTTTAGATTCTTCGACTTCGCGAGCGAACAAGTTTTAGATTTGAGATTTACTTGCAGACGAGTGAATCTAAGTCGCCGGAACTAAAGTTTAAAGTTTTGGGCTGCTGGCGACAGGAGTCTTCAAGCAAGTATCTGTTGTGTTAGTTAGTTCGCTCTATTTTTCGGGTTATGCCAAATTTCGCCAGCGTCCACCGCCGCTGGGCGGCTTCTTTCATCCCGATTTTTTTGATGAAAGCCGATCGCGCATTTAAACCTCAGCCGCCAAAATTGTTGATTGCTTAGAATAGAATGCAAATTGATTCGTTTGGGGATGGATGGCTTTAATGACTGTAGCTGGCGATCGCTTGACAAATTTTCCTGACTCCTCACCGGCGACCGGATCCCCTTCGGCGATCGGTTGGGAGTGGCAAAACTCCCAAGGTTTGCCTTATCTGACTTGTAGCTTGCTCTCTCGATGGTCTCACGGCTTTTTTACTCGCGATTTCTCGCCCCAAGGCCCGATCGAGCTGACGCAAATTCTCGAACCAGGAGCCAAGGTTTACCGCCTTCAGCAGGTACATGGCAATGCGGTACTCAAAACCGGTCAGTTGTCCCCGGTTGTGCCTCCGGTTTCGGAAAGCGCGGCTCAAAGCTATGTTGAGGCTGATGGGTTGGTGGCCGAACTAGAGGGTGAGGCGCTGTGGGTTTGCTCGGCCGACTGCGTGCCGGTGCTGATTGCTGACGATCGCACTGGACTGGTTGCGGCAGTTCACGCTGGTTGGCGCGGCACTGCTGCTAAGATATTACCAGAGGCAATCGATCGACTTGTGGCCGTCGGCAGTCAACTAGAAAATCTCAAGATTGCTATGGGGCCGGCGATCTCTGGAGAGGTTTACCAGGTATCTGTGGAAGTTGCCGCGTCTCTCTTAGCCGCGATTAATCCCCAGAGTGCTGTTAGTGCAACAGCAGACGGCTTTCTAGAGTTTTTGCACCAACTGCCAGAATCTCCTGTACTAGCAGATCCAGAACCTGGAAAAGTACGCTTGGATGTTCGCATCTGCAATGCTCTGCAATTGCAGAAATTGGGAATCGATCTTTCTCAAGTGGCGATCGCTCCTTTCTGTACCTATTCTGACTCGGCTCGCTTTTTTTCCTACCGCCGCGATCAACTAAAAAAAATCCAGTGGTCGGGAATTGTCAGCGCCTGCGGGACAAATCCCCGTTGAAAGCCTTCGGCAACAGGTAAAATTATTGTAGACGGCTAAGCTAAGGTAAAAACAAAAATCTTTAGGTTCATAATTTTTTATTTCCTGTTGCCCAATGCCTTCTACCTTCCTAATGTTTGCTGGTTTCTGTCTCAAAGCACTAAAAACTACCAGTAAAACTTTGGGGAAAGCGGCGCGGCTTTCCTCTCTTGTTAAAATTGCACTATTTTTAACGAGAGCCTTCAGCGGGTTATTAAATTTAATGACCGAGCACTGGTGGATAAAAAATGCTTAGCGACCGCAAGGTTAACCATCATTGGTGTCAACAACCAAGTCAAATGCAGTACAGGTATACTATCTGACGATTAAAACCTAGAACCTCCCCTGGCCGCCCGACTATTTGGGAGGACAAAAAGCGCTCTTGCATCAACCCTACTCCCATTCTTAATGGAGATTAGCAGGGGATCGAGACTCAGCTATAAACGAGAGAAACAAAGGTTTTTAAACTTAAATTGACGCCAATGGTTTAGGATATCATCCTACACTTTCAAACCACGGCGGTTAACACCGCCCGCTCGCATCCCTCTCAGGTCTAAAGACGCTGAGTTTTCCGCATACCAACAAGTTTTATGAGTGAGCCAACTCCCTATCAACTGCTTGAAGTCGATGAAGATGCTTCCTTTGATGAAGTGCAAGAGGCCCGCACCCGTCAAGCCGAGCAGCACAGCGGCGACAAGAAACGTTTGGAATCGATCGAAGCTGCTTATGACGCGATTCTCATGGATCGCTTGCGACAGCGACAGGAAGGTAAAATTAAAGTGCCCGAAGGCATCCGCTTTCCCGATCGGCTGACTCCCCCACCCGCAAGCTTTACTCCGTCTACTCCATCGGGGAGTCCTGCTTGGTTGCAGCGGCTAATCGATACTCCTAGTCGATCGGACATTTTGTGGCCGGCTGGGGTTTATGTGGCGTTGGGCGGACTGAGTATTTATCCGGCGGCTAATGATTCTTTGCTACAGTTGACTCTGGCTCTTGGAGTCGGCTCTTGTCTTTATTTTCTTAATCGCAAGGAACAAAAATTTGGTCGGGCCGTGCTGCTGACTGTGGCGGGCTTGGTTTTAGGCTTGGTGCTGGGAGGTGTTTTCGGCCCTTTGCTCAGTACAGCATTTGTCTCAACAGAGAAACTGATTGCTTTGTTTACTTTTTTAACTCTGTGGCTCGTCAGCAGTTTTTTGCGATAGTCAGTAGTTAGTGGTTATTTGTAATTAGTTATTTGTGATTTGTTGGTTCCTAGTTCTTCAGTGTTATTTGTTGATTCTTAATAACAACTAACAACAATTTAGAGCCAGTAACCAATAACCAATAACCAATAACTAATAACCAATAACTAATGACTCCCTAAAACCATCTCAACTGCTTCGCTCAAATTATTAGCAATAAAATCTGGTTGGTGCATTTCTAATTGGGTGCGATCGCGAATTCCGCACAAAACACCAATTACCTTGACACCGTGCGTTTTTGCTGCCACAATATCCGCCTCGGTATCCCCCACCATCCAAAAATCAGAAGCCGGTGGCAGTTCGGCCAGAGCTCTAGCCATCAGCAGGGGCTTATCCTTCACATCCCCGGTTTTGACGTAATCGTTGGGGAGACAATAGCGGCGGTTTTCTGGGAAAAACTGCGCCAAATTGCAGCGGGTGAAGGCTTCGTCTAGTTCCCTGACGCGGCGCATGGTCATCACCGTTAAGTCTACTCCAGCGCGCTGCAACTTCTCTAAGGTTTCTACTGCACCCTGAGCGGGTCGATCGTACATCAGAAAAGGGAGAGTGTGGACAGTTTGACGGCGTTTTAGGGCAAAATCGACAGCTTGATCTGCGTCTAATCCTGAGAGGAGGGCGATTTCGGTTTCAGGAACCCGCGCCCGTTTCATGTCCCAAAACTCGGCTAAGGTGAGTTCGCGCACTGCTTGACCCTCACGCTGAGTCTCGGCCAGACACTGCTGGTAAACTCGGTAATAGCGATCGGACACGTCCATAATCGGGCCGTCAAAGTCAGTAATAAGTCTCAGCATTTAGCAGAATATTTTCCAGTTTTTATACAAATTGTTCAATATTATATCACTTCAAGGTAACAGGTTATTTGCCAAACTTGACACCAATACCCAGGGGAGGTAAAGTGTAGAACAATGGCGCTAATTAAAGGCAATAGTTGAATTGAATTGTACCAATCCTCAACTCTAAGAGTTGTTAGTAATATCGGGAAGTCTACAATTGAAAACTGCACTATAAATAATGCAAATCGCTTGTTTAATTAATCATTATAGCCCTTAACCGCTTAATTCAAACCGAGCTTAAATGCTTGTTCAACACATTTGCTATAACTTATATTCGGCTAGCTTTGTCAAAAAAAATGTTATAAATGACAATTAAATAACTGTTAATCGTCTGCTGTCAAAAGTTAAAACTCGCATATAAATAGCTCTGGAGTTATATCGTTTCCGGTTGGATCGGAATGATTTAACCGGCGCTAGAACACAGAGTACACAGAGGGAGAGAATATATATCTGAATCATTCCGATGCTACCGGATTTGATATTAGATCCTGTCCGTTCAATTCACAACAATAAGATTTGGTTCGTAGTGCGGATTTTAGTCCGCAGCCCAAGAGCGGACTAAAATCCGCACTACGAAACGTTTTTGGTATGGTAATGGATCGCGCATAATATTACGTATCCAGCGCGTATTTATCGATCGTTGCGAGGAAAAGCAAAGTAAATCTTGGACGCATGGATAGTGAGAAACCGGGTTTTTTACAAAAATATTTCATTCCGGCCCCCAGTAAGGTTAAAAAACCCGGTTTATTTGGCTGTAATACGTCCAGCACTAAAAGCTTTCACAAACCTCAGACATCTCCAATAATGCTTGTACAAGGGAGCATCTCAGTTTTGCATTTATAGTGCGAGCTGTCGCGAACTCGCGACAGCTCGCACTATAATAAAAAAAATGCTTTTTGTAAAACTGAGATGATCCCCTTGTGCAATCAGCTAAGAGCCTGCTTGCTTACAAACTGTGAGAACAGAAATCTCTCGATCTATCCTAACAGTTCCATCAGCAAAAAAAACGTAAAAATAATTTTTCCTACTCACCTTTGACCTGAATGTTAGACAATAACGAAATCCTGCCACCATTGAATTTACAGATATGCCCCAAAAGTATTAACAATCTTCTAGACAAACTGTTATCTTTGCGTCGCATAGAATTCCTCGCAGTCGATAGAGAACTGAAAATTCAAGAAACATCCTTAAACGTGCAAGACTTTGCCGAGATTCCCAATCAAATCGAAAAAGGCAAAGATGTGCGCGACTGTTTTCCCGAACTGATCGGAATTGAAGAACTGCTTGACGATATTCTAGAACAACGACAGTCAAGTTTCCATTTAAAATCAGTTACCAGAATTTTAAAAGATGGAACTTATTTCTATCTCGATCTATATATTTTTTGTCATAAGGAGCAGCTTAAACCTGAGAGATTAATTATTTTTTGCGAAGACGTAACAGACAGTGCCTCTCTTCAGCAAACTATGGTTCAAGCAGTCAACGAAAACAGTATTAAAGTCGATTATTTGGCTACTGCTCGTGATTATATTGATAAAATTCTTAACTCACTTAACGATATTTTATTGGTAACAACGGGAGCGGGAAAAATTAAAAAAATCAATAAAGCTACCGAAATATTATTTGGATATACCGAATCAGAATTAATCGGTAAACAAATCTCAATGATTACCCCTGATGGGGAATTATTGCGTCAAATTAGCCAGCTACCTCCTGAACTGAAAACAGAATCTTGGCATCAAATAAAAGTAACTTGTACAACTAAAAATAGTTCAAAGCTGACAGTTGCTTTTTCCTGCTCTACTATCGATACAAGCATAGACAGCAAGCACTATGACAACAAAAGCATACAAGATTTTGTCTGTGTGGGTAGGGATATCACTGAGGAACAGCGGATCAAAAAACGTCAAGCAGCACAGTATGCAGTAGCTCGTATTATGTCAGAATCGGGTTCTTTAGAGAGCGCCACTCCGAAATTTTTGCAAGCTATTTGTGAAAGTTTGGGATGGGATGTTGGCGAGCTTTGGACGCCTGTGGATGAAAAAGAGAGTAAATTTGATGCGGAAAATAGTCGCGACAAAATACCTTTTTTGTTGGCTGCACCAGATAATGTTATTGAAAATATTCCTTTTTTGGTGCGAGTGGGAGTTTGGCGCAGGGGGACTGAAGTTGGGGAGTTTGTGGAAAATTGCCAGCAGATTAATCTAGAGCCTGGTGCGGGTTTACCGGGAATAGTTTGGAACACTGGTTTTCCGCAATGGATTACGGATATTCTCAAAGATCGCAATTTTGTGCGATCGCACTTAGCAGCCAAAGCAGGATTGCAATCGGCTTTTGGTTTCCCGATTCGCGCCAGCGGTCAAGTGGTAGGAGTAATGACTTTTTTCTGCCAGGAAAAACAGCCTCTCGATGAAGATTTGCTTGAGATGATGGCTGCTGTCGGTTCTCAATTAGGGCAGTTTGTCAAGCGCAAATATGCAGAGAAAGAACTGCAAGAAGCCGAAGCTTCAATTCGATTTTTGTACGAGCAAGAAAAACGGCAAAGCGAAGAATTAGCCCAGCAAAACTTAGCTTTAGAACAGGCGAAATTAGAGTTAGAAGCTGCTAACCAAACATTGCAAGAACTCGCATCTCTGGACGGTTTGACTCAGATTGCTAACCGTCGCAGTTTTGACAAAGCATTAAAATCGGAGTGGCAGCGGATGGCTAGAGAGAAAGCGCCCCTGTCTTTGATTTTGCTGGATATCGATTTTTTCAAACTTTACAACGATCGCTACGGGCATCAAGGAGGCGATGAATGTTTAAAAAAAGTAGCTAAAATTTTAGAGAAAAATGCTAGGCGGGGAGGCGATTTATCAGCCCGTTACGGTGGCGAGGAATTTACGGTAATTTTGTCGCGGACTGAGGTTAAGGGAGCTATGCGGGTAGCTGAATTAATTCGCAGCGATTTGAATGCTGCGGCAATTCTTCATGCTGATTCCAAGGTAAGTAAGTTTGTGACTCTCAGTATCGGAGTCACTAATGTTGTGCCTGCTGTCGGTTTATCCATTGAGGGGTTAATTGGAGAAGCCGATCGCGCGCTGTATCGAGCTAAACTAGAAGGGCGCGATCGCATAGTTTGCTTAGAATACAATCAAGAATTTCAGGGCCAGAAAGGAGTATTTTCTGATGATCGTGAGAGAAGCTAAAATTGCTGACGCACCTGCAATTGCCCGAGTTAATCTAGACACTTGGCGGACAGCTTACCGAAATTTTTTACCAGCAGATTACCTCGCGCAACTGTCATATCAAAAACGAGAAAACAACTGGCAAGAAATCCTGTCAAACGTCAAAAATACTGGGGATTTTGTCTGCGTTGCTGAGAATGACTCCGAGCAAATTGTGGGTTTTGCTGCCGGCGGTTGCGAGCGTACTGGCAAATATGCTTATCAAGGAGAATTATTTGCTATCTATATTTTGGAGGAATATCAGCGTCAGGGAATCGGACAGCAACTCGTGCGAGCAGTTGTCACAAAATTGACTGAATCAAGCTTGAATTCGATGCTGGTTTGGGTACTGGGAGACAATTCAGCCTGCAAATTTTATGAGTTTTTAGGAGGTGAAAAAGTGGACGAACACCCAACAAATAAAGCAGGAGTTGCAGTCAAAGAAACTGCCTACGGGTGGAACGATCTCGCATTGCTGAAAGACAGGCTTGCTTGATTCAAAAATTGGGAGTTTTATCAATTATCGATTAAATTTCCCCTTTTCATTTGTTCCCGTTCAATTGCTTCAAATAAAGCTCGAAAATTGCCAGCCCCAAAACCTCCAGCTTGCACCTTTTTGCCGTTAATCAAAGAAACTCGGCGCTCAATAATCTCGAAAAAGAAAGTCGGTTCGGCAAAAATTGGCTGAGTAAAGATTTGCAGCAGCATCGCGGCGGGAGTATTTTCTTGCCAATCTGCCAAAACTTGAGAAGCTGCAATTGCTTGCCAATCTGCGGGCAAATAATTTTGCCGCTCTTGCAATTGGGAGTAATAGGTTGCAGGAACGGGTAGAAAAGGCAAACCGCGCGATCGCAAATCGGTAACAACCCCTACAATATCAGCAGTTTGTAAAGCCATGTGCTGAATTCCTGACCCCCGATTTGCAGTCAAAAACTCTTGAATTTGAGAATTAGTCGATGCCGGTTCGTTAATCGGGAATTGCGCCCCACCTTCAGCGTGCATCATAACTTGGCTTCGCAAGGCCGAATTTTCAGTTTTAATGTCAAAATTTTGCTGCGGCGTAAAACCTAATATTTTTTGATACCAACTAACAGCACTTGACAAATCGCCCGATTCAACATTTAAAACTACGTGGTCGATTAAGGTAAACAGCGACAGCTTACCAGAAGCCGGTAGCGCTAAATTTTCTTCTATTTGCTCAATCAGCGTGTGGCTTAAATCTCCCCAACCAGCGATTTTTGCCCGCTTAAAACAACCTGCTGCTGTTAGGTTCTTTTGAATCGGTTCCAGAATTTGAGCGCCCGCAGCAGCCGCTCTAGCTACTGCTAATTCGATATTTTTTACCCGAAAACCCACATCGGCAATTCCGGGAGGATGAAACTTCAACCAACTAGCGGCGGGACTAGCGGGTGTCAGCGGCGAAGATAAAACAAAACATACATTACCGCTGCTGACAGATTCAGTGCTAGTGTGGCTGTTGGAAGAACCTGCGATTGATTTAAAGCCTAAGTGGCTAACAAACCAGTCGCGGGATACTTTAGCATTTTCAACGTAAAACAGAATGCGATCGAATTCCATAATCAATAATTGAAAATGGAAACTGAGGAATGGAAAATCGGCTGATTTTCAGTGGAAAACTGCAAGATAGAGACAGAGTAAGGGATATTTTTCATGTTTTTCTCGTGCGCGCTACTAATAATAACCTCAAGGTTGAATATTATAACTCCCTCTCAAGGTATAAATACATCGGCACTAAAAAAAAATAGGTGTCTGGGAGAACTTGAGTTTGGTGGCGATGCCTTAGCCCAGTAGATTTGAGATTTTAGCTTGACTCCACAGATGAATCTGGAACATTGAAGTTTTGTCTAAAATGTTGGGATAATCTATGAATTAAGGCTGGGCTAGTACCTATTTTGGGGTCAATCGGTGCGATAAGAACATTATAAAAACTGAATCTGTGCGCCTCGGCGCACCCTACAAACTACTAGAAAAATAAATGACTTTCCGGCTGAATATTAATCTCCAGCGGCACAGCTTGCGGGTCAGACGAAAGAGCAAACATAATCGCATTTGCAGCGGTTTCGGTACTCAGCATTTTTGAGCGGTCTACCTTCAAACTCACATTATCCCAAAACGGAGAATCCACCCCGCCAAAATAGAATAGTGTAAATTTAATGCCGTAGCGGCGCAGCTCATCTGCCATGCACTTGCTAAAACCAACTACTCCAAACTTTGAAGCACAATAAGCAGTTCCCATCGCCATCGAATGCTTGCCCAAAATCCCGATGACATTGCAGATGTGACCGGATTTGCGCTCTTTCATCACATTCGCGGCGGCTTGAGATGTGTAAAAACTGCCTTTCAAGTTCAAGTCAAGCATCGCATCTAAATCAGCGGGTTCTAACTTGTTCCACTGCTTGAGAATTCCGGCACCGGCGGCGTTTATGAGGGCATCAATTTGTCCGAAATGTTCGACAGTTTTTTGCATCAGCGTCTCGACTTGCGACAAGTCGGTGATGTCTGTAGGTACGCACAGTACCTCTGTTGTTGAAAGTTCGCTTGCTAAAGCATCTAATTTACTGCTGTCTCTGGCGGCGAGCACTAGCGTCGCACCCGCATCGGCGAGTTTGCGGGCGACGGCTGAACCGATGCCGCCAGTCGCACCCACCACAACCACAACTTTGTCCTGCATATCCCTTTACATTTCTTGATGTCCAGATTGTATGATAACTCAAGTTATTAGGAATTGGGAATTGGGAATTGGGAATTGGGAATTGGGAATTGGGAATTGGGAATTGGGAATTGGGAATTGGGA
>NZ_JAUBTX010000058.1:0-38037 GCF_036705185.1 Microcoleus sp. B4-D4
CAACCTAGGGGTCAAGTTTCACTGGATTAGTTATTTACGGATTGATTACCGAGATTCACTAATCAACGAATCGCACTACCGGAGATATTTAAGTCCTCCAAAGCAATCGCGTCAACGTCACGAGAGACTATTTTATTAGCAACTTTCCATTGGTAAGCTTGGCGTTTATCGCTAATCTTCTGGTGGAAAAGTCCTAGTCTTTTAGCAGCTTTTTTGCGGTTTTTGCTACCTTTTGCTTTTCGACTAACCCGTCTCTGCCTAATCCTCAGAGTGCGCTTAGCTTTTTTAGTAGTTGAAAATTTGGGATTTTCGATTTGAGTTCCATCTGATAGATGGACTAATTTCGTAATCCCCATGTCGCAGCCAATTACTTTGACGACATCTTTGAGAGGTTTCGTCATGTAATCGGGAACAGATTTGTCCTCAATGCGAACCGAAACATACCAACCATTTTGTCGCTTTCTTACGGCGCAAGCTTTAATAGTAAAGCCATTGGGAATTAGGCGCGAGTTGTGGAAACGCATCCAACCTAATTTGGGTAAGTAAATCTTACTACCTTGGGTTTTCACTCCCATCACGAAAGTAAAGGAAGTGAAGTTGCTACGGTTCTTAAACTTAGGAAAGCCACGCCCGTCGAAGAAATTTTTATAGGCAATGTCTAGCCGTTTGAGGTTTTGCTGTAGAACAGTTGAGTCTATTCCGCCGAACCAGGGTCTAGCTGCTTTTAACTCGGGCAATGCGGTGATTTGAATGTCGCCTGGATTGCGCCGAGGGTTTTTAACTTTCCCATCTTTATCGGTTTTACTCATTTTCCAGGGTTCGCCAGTTGCACCATTTTTACTAACACAACTGGTCAAGGGACAAGCTTCACTTTGCATTCTAATATCGCAATAGTTACCTTGAATAAACTGCTGACTGTACTGAGTAATTCTGTCGTTGAGACACCAATTGTAATGGCTTCGCAACATATTTACCCAATTGGACATTTTTAATTCTTGTGTTGGATTTGGGCGCAACTTGTATACATAGTTTGTCAACAAGTCTGACTCCTCATTTTTTGAGTTATTATTAGTATATAGCAAAATACTTGTGGTTTTTAGTTTTTTATATTTTCTTAATCTTAATAGAGATGATTTAAATTTATACTTTTACTTACAAAGCCGTCCTATAAGGACGGGGTTTTCAACCCAATTCTCTGATAAATTGATAGATACAATCGATCGACCTTACACTACAGTAATACTGGCGATTAGTGCTGACGGTAAAATTGCAGATGCAGCCCGATCGCCCGCGAGATTCGGTTCTGCCAACGACAAAGCCCACCTCGAACAACAAGTCGCTGACAGTGACGCGGTTTTGTTCGGCAACGGCACTTTACAGGCCTATGGAACAACGATGAGAGTGATTTCGCCGGAATTGCTCAAACAGAGAGAACTGCACGGGAAGCCCCCACAACCGGCGCAAATCGTATGTTCGCGATCGTCGAAATTTGACCCGAATTTGCGCTTTTTCCAGCAACCGGTGCCGCGATGGCTGCTGACTGCGGAAGGGGAAGATGGGGAGAGGGGGAGATTGGGGGAGAGAGGGAGAGGGGGAGAGGGGGGGAGGGGGAGATTGGGAGAGGGGGAGAGAGAGGGAGAGGGGGAGAGAGGAAGAGGGGGAGAGGGGGAGATTGGGGGAGAGGGGGAGAGAGGGGGAGAGGGGGAGATTGGGGGAGAGGGAGGATTTGCAATTGAAACTCCAAGTAATTCGCCTCTTCCTTCTTCCTCCTTCCTTCTTCCTTCTTCCTTCTTCCTTCTTCCTTCGATTTTCGATCGCACTATCTATGCTAAAACCGCCGGTGGAGAGATTGATTGGATTGATGGGTTTCAACAGCTAGCAAGCTTGGGTATCAAACGGTTGGCGATTCTGGGCGGGGGAAAATTGGTGGCGTCTGTGTTGGCTGCGGGCTTGGTAGACGAACTTTGGTTGACGGTGTGCCCATTAATTTTGGGCGGCGCGGATGCACCGACTCCTGTTGAGGGAAAGGGTTTTTTGGCGGATTTGGCTTTGAAATTGGAACTTTTGGCGGTTAAACAGGTGGGACAAGAGGTGTTTTTGCATTATAAGGTCGATCGATCGCCGCACGTATAGCCTTTCGAGCTCTCGTATGAGGTACTATCGGGCATCGGGCAAACAGGGCATTGGGCATGGGGAATCGGGAATCGGGAATCGGGAATCGGGCATCGGACATCGGGCATACTACGCTTGAGAACCGCTATATAACATCAAGGCCCAAGAAACCGGGTTTTTTGCTGAATCTGGTGGCTGCGATCAAAGATGTTGCCAAAAACCCGGTTTCTGACGAATCGCGATTCCCAGCGATCAAATAATTGTATTAACTTAAATGAAGTTCGATCGCTCTACACAGAAATCTCCCTATGCTGGAACAGCCAAAAGCTCAATATTCTGTAGCCTGGATTAGCAAAATAGGCGAAATCCCCCAAGCCTCGTGGGATGCCTTGGCTATGCCCCTCAAAACTCCATTTCTAGAATGGGATTGGCTGAACAATCTCGAAATCTCCGGTAGCGCGTCAGGTAAAACCGGTTGGCTGCCGCATCACTTGACTGTGTGGCGCAACAAACAGTTGATTGCTTGCGCGCCGCTTTATGTCAAAAGCCACAGCTACGGCGAATTTGTGTTTGACAATCAGTGGGCTGATTTAGCTCAGCGTTTGGGTGTACAATACTATCCGAAGTTGATGGGAATGACGCCGTTTACTCCCGCTGAAGGCTATCGGTTTTTGATTGCTGAAGGGGAAGATGAAGATGAGTTAACGGGAGTGATGGTAAGCGCGATCGACCATTTTTGCGATCGCCACAATATCTCTGGCTGCAATTTCCTTTATGTCGATCCAGTATGGCGGCAGCGCATGGAAAACCACGGTTTCAGCACTTGGCTGCACCACAGCTATATTTGGCAAAATCAAGACTATCAAAATTTTGACGGTTATTTAGGCGCTTTTAATGCCAACCAGCGCCGCAATATCAAGCGCGAACGCAAAGCTGTTGACCAAGCTGGTTTGTTGGTGAAAACTCTGACTGGTGATGACATTCCCCAGCCGATGTTTTCTCAAATGTATGCTTTTTATGAGAATACTTGCGATAAGTTTGGTTGGTGGGGAAGCAAGTATCTGACTAAGCGATTTTTTGAACAGTTGCACCACAATTATCGCGATCGAGTTTTATTTGTCGCCGCTTACGATAAGGAAGATGACAGAGTGCCGGTGGGTATGTCTTTTTGTTTGTATAAGGGCGATCGACTTTACGGGCGTTATTGGGGCAGTTTGCAGGAAATTGACTGTTTGCACTTCGATGCTTGTTACTATACACCGATCGAATGGGCGATCGAGCGGGGTATCGAAACCTTCGATCCGGGTGCGGGCGGGCGGCACAAAAAACGGCGCGGTTTTCCAGCGATGCCTAATTATAGTTTGCACAGATTTTACAACAACCGTCTGGCACAAATTCTTAAGTCTTACATTGGTCAAATTAATGAAAGGGAACAGGAGGAAATTGATTTAGTTAATGAGGGTTTACCTTTTAATAAGTAGTCATTAGTCAGCAGTCAGCGGGCATTTGAGCAGGGGTCATTGGTAATTGGTAATTGCCATCCAATAACTACAGTCCTGGACGCATCGAAACCCAAGAAACCGGGTTTTTTATCTAATTTGCGGGCTGCAACAAAAGACGATCGTAAAAACCCCGGTTTCTGACAGCGCTGGCGTAAGTCCTAAACTAATGACCAATGACCAATGACTACTGACTAATGACTAATGACTACTGACCAATGACTAATGACTACTGACCAATGACTAATTCAAAAATACTCTCCCGTCTTCTTGAATTTCTAACGATTTTGTGTCGGAGCTCAAGTCTGTTGTAGCGCCAAAACTTACTTGCAACATTCCCGGCATTGCGGTGGCTTTGGGGCGAACTAACAACAATCCACCGTCTGGGCGCTGGTATGTGAGGGTGATCGGTACTTTGAGGTTTTGAAGCAAAATTTCCGATTGTTCGCCTAGAGTGCGCGGTTGGGTGACTCCTAGGACTTGATAATTGATCAGGGCATTGGTGGTATTCACGAGTTTAATTACTACCATGCCTTCGGCTGGCGTAAGTCGCGCGGCGGGCATCGGGAAGCGGGGAGGCGCGTCTGCTGGCGCTGAGGGCATCGGGCTCTGGTCGGGATTCATACCGCGCATCGGTTCGCTGACGGGCTTTCCAGTCGCGGGTTCTGGTTCGGAAACGGGTTTTCCTTGTTGGGGCGGGGGGCCGCCTGCTTGGGTAAGTGTCGCGAGACTGACGAGTAAACCGCCGCAGGTGGCTGCTACCAGGCTGATTTTTTTGAACGGTAGATTGTGGCGAAACATAAGTAACTCCTCACAAGTTCGATCGAGATTTTCTAACAAATAGCATGGTAATCTATGCCGGAAATGAATTTTAATAGTTGTGTTTGGGTGTGAGTTAGGAAGAATCAAGGTTTGAGGGGTAGATTTTTTTAACCGCAGAGGGCGCAGAGGGCGCCCAGAAGGGGAAGATGGGAAGAGGGGAAGAGAGGATTTTTAGAGGCTGATTTCTGCTGATTTGTGGGCGGGGAGGGTGACGGTGACAGCGGTTCCTCGATCGATTTGGCTGTCTATGCGGATTTGGCCGCGGTGGTTTTCGACAATTGCTTTGGTGATTGCTAATCCCAAACCGGAACCGGCGGCACTGCTGTGGGTGCGGGCGGGATCGGCGCGGTAAAATCGATCGAACAAATGCGGTAGCGCTTCTGGGGAAATGCCGGTGCCGGTGTCTGTTACTTTGATTTGCAGTACAGAATTGAGCGCGGACGAATTTCTTTTGTTTTTGACTGGAACCTGCAATTCTACTTCAATTTCGCCACCAGAGGCTGTGTACTGCACTGCGTTACTGACGAGATTGGTAAATACTCGCGCTAGTTGATCCCAGTCGCCCAAAACTGTAAAGTTATCTTCAAGCTTGGGGGAATCGATAATTTCGAGGGAAAGAGAGAGATTTTGGTGTCGGGCGATCGCCTGTTGTTCCTCAATTACTTCTATCAACAAAGCGTCGAGGGGAACCTCAACCCACTGCTGCTGCAGGATACCGCTGTCTTGTCTGGCTAAAAACAGCAAATCGTCAACCAACCGCCCCAAACGGCGCGTCAGGCGTTCGATTACCTGTAGCTGTTGGTGTTGCTGCGGTTCGATATCCGGTTCCGCCAAAGCTACTTGTACGTTAGTTTGAATAGTGGCGATCGGATTTCTGAGTTCGTGGGAAGCATCGGCGGTAAACTGTTTGAGACGGCCGTAAGATTCCCGCACGGGTGCGATCGCCAATCCCGACAGCAACCAGCCAATAGCCGCCACGCCAATTAAAGTTAAACCAGTCCCCAAAATCAAATCAAAAATTAATTGGCGGATCGGTTTTGTCACTTCAAACCAAGGATGGCTGACTCGCAAATATCCCAAAACTTGGCGGCCGATTTCCACTCGCTGCGTGACTTGTCTGAGGGAATAGTTTTGCTCTGAGTTTAACTTATTATTAATTACCCAAACTGTTTCGCCGGTGCGGTTAGCGTTAATCGGAATATTCAGCGGTTCCGACAAAGTAGACCACAGCAAATCGCCCGTAGGACTGAACCATTCTAAATCGATGTGGTCGTCTTCTACAGAATCGCTGCTGTCTCGAAAACTGGCTTGAATATTCACTTGAGACTTGGTTTGAGCAGTACCAAAAATTATTGGTTCGATCACAAGTGTGCGTTCTACTACTTCTACAACATGATTTAGAGTATCGTCAATGCGATCGATCAAAGTATTGCGGACGTAGAAATAGAAACCCGTGGCGAATAATAGTAATAACACGGCAGTAACGGCAGTGTACCAAATAGCAAGGCGGCGGCGAGTAGCTTGAAACATATTGCATTGCATTGCGAAGGAAGAAGGAAGAGGCAAGAAGGAAGAAGGAAGAGGGAAGTTCGGCAACGAGCAATGTACGGGATGTAACGGATGTAACGGATGTAAGTCCGTCGGAAGAGGGAAGAGGGAAGTTCGGCAACGAGCAATGTACGGGATGTAACGGATGTAACGGATGTAACGGATGTAAGTCCGTCGGAAGAGGGAAGAGGGAAGAGGGAAGAGGGGAAAAAAGAGCGAGATTATCTTCAAGCGATGTTGAACTAATAACCATTAAGTAACTATTAACTAACTATTCACAACTATAATGTTCTTATCTTCTGCTCTTTTTCTCTTCTTCTCTTTCTTAATGTCCTAGCGCTTATGCGTCGCTTTGCGTACTGCGTCTGGTTCGTTCAAAAAAGCCTTGTTCGCAAATTATCCAAAAAAAAATATAACAACTTTCGATGATTAATACTTCAGATAGATGTAAAAGTAGCTGTCAGTATGGTAATTTACTGGCGAAACTTTTTAGGTAAACGCCTGTGAACAAATTTTTATTCCGCGCTGCGATCGGGCTGTTAATGGCATTTTTTGGCGCAATTACCTATTTTAGCAGCAACGTAGAAAATCCTGTTACCGGAGAGAAACAACGGGTGCAGCTTTCACAGCGCCAAGAGGTAGTTTTGGGATTGCAGGCGCGAGACAAAATGGCGGCTCAATACGGGGGGCTTTATCCCAGCCAGAGTATTCAGCAGTATGTCGATCGAGTAGGAAAAAAAGTTGTCAACGGTTCGGATGCCAAAAAAGCAGGTTATCCGTTTCAATTCTACCTGCTGCGAGACCCCAAAACTGTCAATGCTTTTGCTCTTCCGGGGGGACCAGTTTTCATTACCGCCGGACTCCTGCGGCGGCTGAATTCCGAGGCTCAGTTGGCTGGTGTACTGGGACACGAGGCCGGTCACGTTATCGGGCGACACGCTGCGGAACACTTGGCAAAACAGCAGTTGGGGAGGGCTTTGGTAACGGCGGTTGGGGTGGCTGCTAGCGACGAGCGCGGTGGCGGCCAGCAGGCTGCATTAATTGCTCAAGCTGTCAATCAAGTTGTGAGTTTGCGCTACGGTAGATCGGATGAACTTGAGAGCGATCAGCTCGGTTTTCGGTTTATGACGGAGGCGGGTTACGATCCTAGAGGTATTGTTGAGTTGATGCAAATTCTCGGTGCTGCTAGGAATGGCGAAGCAGCACCAGAGTTTTTAAGTTCTCACCCCAACCCTGAAAACCGAGTTCAAAAGTTGCAAGCTTTAATCGCCCAAAATTACCCTAACGGCGTTCCGGCTAATTTGGTTTCTGGACGCGAAGAGTTTGCTAAGAATGTGTCTGGCGGTTAGCTAGAATTCTACTAAATTGAACCGCGAAGACGCAAAGCTCGCGAAGTAAGAAAAGAGAGAGAATGTTCAAGGGATTGTGAACTAATAAACCACCATAACTATTAATGATTGACAATAACAAGTCTGTTTTCTTCTTCTATTCCTTTGTGTCTTCGCGTCTTCACGATTTGTTTTTAATCCTAAATCACTGCTAGGTCGAACCGCGAAGACGCAAAGCTCGCGAAGTAAGAAAAGAGAGAGAATGTTCAAGGGATTGTGAACTAATCAATCACCCTAACTATTAATAATTGGCAATAACAAGTCTGTTTTCTTTTTCTATTCCTTTGTGTCTTCGCCTCGAAAGCGGTTCGTTTTCAATCCTAAATCACTGATGTCCGGTTAACCCACCCGATCGAGTGAGGAAATCCGCCAACGCACTGTGTACGTATTTGATGAGAAAATAAATGAATAAAACAGGTTTCAAGCAAAAAAGGATAACCGTTATCAATGGCAATTAAAGACCAGCCCAAACTACCTCGTTTTCGACTAATTAGCAATATTTTGTTATTGCTATCAAGTTTGTTTCTGCTGGCAAATATCTTTTTGCCCAACTTGTTTGGGGAGCAAATTCCGCGAGTTCCTTACAGCTTGTTCGTGCATCAAGTCCAAGAACAAGATGTAGTGCGAGCTTCGGTAGGACAAAATGAAATTCGCTACCAACTCAAAGGCGAAAACGACAAACCAGGTCAAGTGTTGTCAACTACGCCCATTTTTGACTTGGATCTGCCTAAACTTTTGCAAGAAAAAGGCGTTGAATTTGCGGCAACTCCTCCTTCTAAAAATGGCTGGATTGGCAGTGTTTTGAGCTGGGTGATTCCGCCGCTGATTTTTGTGGCGATTTTTCAATTTTTCATGAACCGGGGCGGTGGTGGGCCACAGGGTGCGCTGTCGATCGGCAAAAGTAAAGCTAAGGTCTACGTGGAAGGTGAATCAGCGAAAATTACTTTTGCTGATGTGGCTGGAGTAGAGGAGGCTAAAACTGAATTGGTAGAGGTTGTTGAGTTCCTGAAAACTCCCGATCGCTTTACGGCAATTGGCGCGCGAATTCCGAAGGGCGTGCTGTTAGTCGGGCCTCCGGGAACTGGCAAAACGCTGTTGGCAAAAGCTGTGGCTGGTGAAGCGGGCGTGCCGTTTTTTAGTATCTCTGGTTCGGAGTTTGTAGAACTGTTTGTTGGTGTTGGTTCTGCAAGGGTTAGAGATTTATTCGAGCAGGCTAAGAAGCAGGCTCCTTGTATTATTTTCATTGATGAGTTGGATGCGATCGGCAAATCTCGCAGCACTAACGCTGCATTCGGCGGGAATGATGAACGCGAACAAACTCTCAATCAATTATTAACTGAAATGGACGGTTTTGCTGCTGGCAATACTACGGTAATTGTGCTGGCTGCAACGAACCGCCCGGAAAGTTTGGATGCTGCTTTGTTGCGCCCTGGCCGTTTCGATCGCCAAGTTTTGGTCGATCGCCCGGATTTATCCGGCCGCGAAGCAATTTTGAACATTCACTCTCAAAAGGTGAAGTTGGGCCCGGATATTGACTTGAAGGCTGTCGCGGCTCGCACCCCCGGTTTTTCGGGCGCTGATTTGGCAAATTTGGTCAATGAAGCTGCTTTGTTAGCGGCCCGCAACAAGCGTCTCACTGTAGCGCAGGAAGACTTTTATGAGGCGTTTGAGCGCGTTGTAGCTGGCTTGGAAAAGAAGAGCCGGGTGCTCAACGAAAAAGAGAAAAAGATTGTGGCTTACCACGAAGTGGGACACGCAATGGTTGGTGCTGCGATGACTGGCGGCGGCGAAGTTGCGAAAATCTCGATCGTGCCGCGCGGTATGGCTGCATTGGGTTACACGTTGCAAGTACCGACTGAAGACCGTTTCTTGTTAGATGAATCGGAGTTGCGCGGTCAAATTGCAACTTTGCTGGGCGGGCGATCGGCTGAGGAAGTGGTGTTTGGTAGCATTACTACTGGCGCTTCCAACGACTTGCAAAGGGCGACGGATTTAGCTGAACGGATGGTGACAACTTACGGGATGAGTAAGGTTTTGGGGCCTCTTGCTTACGATCGCAGTCAACAATCGTTCCTCGGCGATGGTATGGGAAATGCGCGTCGTGCGGTGAGTGCCCAAACTGCTGAGGCGATCGACCAAGAAGTCAAAGAGATTGTCGAAACTGCACATCAGCAAGCTTTGGATATTCTGAAAGCAAATCGAGAATTGTTGGAAACAATTACGCAGAAACTGTTGGAAACTGAGGTGGTGGAAGGTGACGCACTTAGCGAATTCCTCGGTCAAGTGCGGCCTTTAGATAAGGTTGCGGCTTGAGTTTAACAGGGTTTAATTAAACCGCCGATGAACGCAGATGATTCCAAATCATCTGCGTTTTGCGATCGCACTCCACGATGAGCCGACTGAAACAGACAACGGCAAACGGACAAACCCGCGTTTGTGCGATCGCAAGTAATTGTATTAAGGGAGAGCAATCACAGGGCGCTCTCCCTGATACTCAAATCAAAATAAATGAGCAGTGACATCTCACGAATTAGCTGCAACAACAAAGAGCGATCGCATGAAACCAATGCAGCAATTACATTATGATTGGTTGGGCGATCGAGTTGGGCTGATAAAAGGCTAATGGCAAGACTCTATTATCGAGGCATGGCAGAAGAAAACGGTAAACCCAAAATGGGACGCAACGCGAGGCTACTGGGAGTCAGACCCAGTATTGACATTGATGTTGAGCAAGTGCCCAAAGAGTGGTTGGATGAACAAGGTTATTTACTACCAGAAACAGAACGCAAGTCTTCAGAGGAGTCTGTCACTGTAGCCATTAGAAACACAAAAGGAATGTCTGTATCCCTCTCTATCGAAGGCTTACCACCATTCCGCAAACCCCCAAAATTTGGCGGAACAGGAAAAGATCCTCTTTGGCAGATTGACGACAGCAAGATCCTCGGAGATATTGAAGCTGTGCAAGATAGTCCAACTCATGTGAGTATTTTGCCAAGCGCTACAATGCTTTTAGAGAAATATGAAGCAGCCCTGGCCCAGACACAGAGCGAATGGGAGAAAGTTTGATAGTTTAATTTACTCAACGGGAGAACAGCAATGGCATGGGTGTTTAGCTTATCGGCTGAATGTGGCACAAAGCAATCTGAAGCACAGCAATTTGCTCAATATTTCAATGAAATTTCTTGGGTTCTGTCAAACGGTAGACATTCCCAATGTCGGGCAGAAAGTTTTCAGGATAGAGAAGAAAATTGGTGGTGTAGAGTTTGTCCAAGTGGCATCAGTGAGATTGGAATTGACACTCCAGAAAGTGCTTATTTAATGACGGAAATAGGTATACTTCTGTATCAGAGTTTGCGGTTTGCTCCACCGTTTCGTTATGCTTTAGTTGGTATGGAAGTAGATGAGTTTAGAACCTACAGCGAATTGATTGAAGAGCCTGCCTTGGTTTTTCCTGGATTGGTTTTAGCTGAAGCTGTTTGGCAAGCAACGGGAGCATCTTCGGTTTTTCGATTGTTCAGTCTCGGATATGTTTGGAAGCCCTATGAAGGTGAAGTTTATAGACCACTACTAGGATCACCGGACTTAAAGCACAAGCTTGATGAATTGCTGAGCGTGGGGTAAATCCTTTTAGTGGAGGCATCACCCCGAACAGTAAATACCAAGCTGTGCGATGTTTGCAGAAATAGCGATCGCCCCTACCTATCGAATTAGTCGCTCCCTACAGTTATCATTACAAACATACAGAAACCCGGCTGCTTCAAACAACCGGGTTTCTAAATATTGTTGCTGCATTTTCGACGATCAAATTCCGGGCACGTAAGCCATAACAGGAGAACCTTGCTGCTGCTGCTGCGCGAGTTTCAAAAGCCGCTGAATCCGTTCTTCGGTAGAGGGGTGAGTGCGGAAAAGTGACTGCAAACCTTTAGTCGAAAAAGGATTCACAATCAGCAGCGGCGACATCGCCGGATTGCCGTGCATCGGAATTTCTCGGCTCATTTTTTCCAATTTTTGCAGGGCGTTTGCTAAGCCGATCGGGTTATTGGTAATTTCCACCGCACCGCTGTCGGCTGCAAATTCCCTTGTCCGAGAAATCGCCAATTGAATTACGGTTGCTGATAGCGGTGCTAAAATGATTAAAAACAGCAAACCAAAGGGATTCGGGCCTTGTCTGCTGTCCCGCGTCACCGGGCCGTAAAGCGCTCCAAATGTCAGAATTCGCCCGACAAATGTAATCGCGCCGGCGATCGTCCCTGCAACTGCTTGAGTCAGAGTGTCGCGGTTGCGGATATGCGTCAGTTCGTGGGCTAAAACGCCTTCCAATTCTTCGCGGGAAAGCAGTTTGATGATGCCTTCAGTAACTGCTATTGTGGCGTGTTCCGGGTCTCTTCCTGTGGCGAATGCGTTGGGAGATTGAGTCGGAACTACAAAGATTTTCGGCACGGGAATTTCGGCTTTGGCGCTCAGCGATGCTACCATGTCGTAGATTTCGGGAGCTTCGCTGCGGGCGATCGGGCGAGCGCGGTAAGCCATCAAAGCTGCCGTATCGGAATAGTACCAAGAGCTAAAACTGGTGAAGGCGCCTAATGCTAAACCGATGTAAAGTCCTTGCTCGTTGCCTATTAAATAATAGCTTCCTAAAACTAGAAGGCCGCTCAGAAGCCCTAATAGAGCTGCTGTTCTGATGTGATTTGTTCCTTGCATGGCGGGTTGGGGCGATCGCGAATTTTGATATTTTTGAGCTTGTTATTAGATTTTCATATTTTCGGGCGATCGCGCCTCTATCCGCCGAAATAACTGCTGCAATCAATAGTAGTATTTTGCCTCCTCAGTCATAAAAAGAGGTGGCTCTGCCACAGCATAGGACATTTCCAAGCAGAGCCTGGAAACGAGATTAATCTCACGAATTTGCTGCCCAAAGAATAGAAATATTCCTGTATTGCTTGAGCATTGAATCAGCACTCACCAGCGTCATCTCCTCTATCTGAGCCTGAGCAATCAGCATTCGATCGAAGGGATCGCGATGATGTAAGGGTAACGCAGCCGCTCGCAGGGCATGAGGTGCTGTAATTTCTAACGATCGCACATCTAACTGTATCATGCGCGTCGAAATTTAGGTATCTATGGGTTCTGGCAGCGGCAACTTTCCGATCGCAACTTTGATGCCCATTTCCCAGACACTAGCAACAGAAAACCACAATTCGTTCGTTTCATCGGCAATGTGTGCGATCGCCTCCTCATTCAATCGATCTGGTTGGGCAAACCACCACAAAAAACACTGCGTATCCAGCAATAGTTTCACTCTTCATTCCCCTCGAATGCGGTCAAAATCTCTTTTGGCAAAGGATCGTTAAAGTTTTCTGCCAAAACAAATCTCCCTCGATCTTGTCCTAAACAGGATCGTCGATTGGATGAAGTACGAAACGGAACCAACTTCGCAACTGGGATGCCTTCGTTGGAAATAATGATTTCTTCTCCCAGTTCCACACGCGACAATAGTCGTGAGAGATTCGTTTTAGCTTGATGGATATTTACAGTTTCCATGCTCTTAAAAAACTAAGTCTGTCAACTAATTATAACAAAATAAACGCAGACAATCTTACATTTATCTGCGTTTACCTGGGTTGATATGCGGTTGAATTCTCCAACCCTAAACCGCTTGCACTTCCTTTTCCTCAACAGCAACAGGTTCTTGATATACTGTTTGAGACTCATTAGCCAAAAAGTCAGCCAATTGTTCTTCGATTTCATCCCGCACAATTTGACGGTATTCTAGGAAATGCTCGTTGTGAGCGCACACTGTTAAATAGTGATCCCAAACTGCCGGATTGTTTCTGATAATGCTGAATAAATGATGCCAGAATTTCCACCGAGTTTTGCGTTTGACTCCTTGTCGCCACACTACGGTTAGCAATGCTCGCAAGTCGATCCAACTGGGGATTCTTGATGGTATATCTGCTGTAGGTGCACCCAACATCAAGAAGTGGCGGTAGGTGCGGTCTAAATATTTTTCAGCGTCGTAGACGTCAGAAAATGCTTGGACATATTCCCGCGCGATGTCTTCTAGCGGCCGCGTTGGAATGAAGTTCATCAAAGTTGTCTGGTTGAGGTTGCCAGATTTGTCGCGCAATCTGCCTTCTTTTGCTAGTCTGTGGGACAATGCAGTGTGCGGCAAAGCTTGCAGCATTCCAAAGGTTGTGCTCGGAATTGCGGCTGCTTCGGCAAAGTCTACAATCCGCTGACCTGCGCCTGGTTTTTCGCCGTCGAATCCGATGATGAATCCGGCCATTACTCGCAAGCCGGATTTGGCAATTAGTTCAACTGATTCGATTAGGGAATTGCGGGTGTTTTGGAATTTTTTGGTCATTTGCAAGCTTTCTTCGTCGGGGGTTTCAATTCCTAGGAATACTGCATTGAAATGACATTTCACCATCATGTCCATCAATTCTTGGTCTTGGGCTAAGTCGATGGATGCTTCTGTGTTGAAGTTGAAGGGGAATTTGTGTTCTATTTGCCAGACTTCTAAGTCTTTTAGCAACAGTTTGACGTTGCGTTTGTTGCCGATAAAATTGTCGTCTACCATGAACACGCCGCGCCGCCAACCTAGGTTGTACAGACAGTCTAGTTCCGCGATCAATTGTTGGGGATCTTTGGTGCGGGGTTTGCGGCCGTAGAGGACGATGATGTCGCAAAATTCGCACTGGAAGGGACAGCCTCGCGAAAATTGAATTGACATCGAATCGTAGGCGTCTAATTCCAGCAAATCGAAGCGGGGAACTGGGGTTGTGGTAACATCGGGTTTTACGCCGTCCGATCGATACATTCCACTTTTTTCGCCGCGCCCTATTGCTTCGACGAACATCGGCAAGGTGATTTCGCCTTCGTCGAGAATCAGGTAATCGATGCCCGCTGATTGGGGCTCTTCGGGTACGGAAGTCGGGTAAGGGCCGCCGCAAGCTACGGATTTACCGCGCCGTTTTGCTTCGCGAATGATGTCTAGCAAATCTTCTTTTTGGACAATCATTGCGGAGAGAATAACGAGCTCTGCCCACTCCCATTCTGCTTCGGTGATTTGTCTGATGTTGCGATCGACTAACTTAAATTCCCATTCTTGGGGTAAAATAGCTGCTACAGTTACCAAACCCAGCGGTGGCAGCAGCACTTTACGATCGACTAATTCTAGGATTTTCTCGTAAGACCAAAATGTTTTCGGGAACAGGGGATAAACTAGGAGAACTCGCATATTATGTTAAACCTCACATCAGTAAACAACTTGCGATCGGGCTGGCGGGGCGTGAGAGTTCGATCGGCTCTCAAGACTTAATGTTAAGGCTAAAATTACGATCTTGCACTCGATCGAATATCGGGCGAGGGGTAACACCCCCTAAAACCAATAAAACATCGCAATTTTTAGGTTGCAGTTCCCTGTTAAAGCTAGCAAATGCTGATATCTTATCGTATTTAACCCTTAATTGACGATAATCGCATTTAAAAAGCATCGGATTCAGACAAAAAAGAACTTGAAAAACTTACATTATTCGTAAAATGCGCCTCGGCGCACCCTACATATATCTGGTAAGGTACACATTGGCGTTCCCTCTTCCCTCTTCCGACTTCCTGATGACGTTGTACGGAAAGCAGTTGCCAGTTGTCAGTTGTTAGTTGTCAGTTGTCAGTTGTCAGTTGTCAGTTGTCAGTTGTCAGTTGTTAGTTGTCAGTTGTTAGTTGTTAGTTGTCAGTTGTTACCAATAACTAATAACTAATAACTAATAACTAATAACTAATAACTAATAACTAATAACTAATAACTAATAACTAATAACTAATGACTAATAACTAATAACTAATGACTAATGACCTACTTTACATTTTGATCGGGAATCCCGCTAGTTCTTAACATATCGGCAACTGTGCCGCAGTAACTCGGCATTCCGATGCTTTCGGGATTGACCAAATTTTTATAGGTAAAATGGCGGTAGCTGATGCAAAATCTGTCCCAAGCTGCCACCTGAATTCGGAACAGCCAAATAAAGAAATCGGCCAGCCAAGGTGACAGAGTAATCCGAAAAAATATGTTTTTATGCAAATACTGGCAAGCTTGTTCGACAACTTCGTTAGCTGTAATCGCCGGATTTCCTAGCACAAAATGCCGCGGTTCCTCGGAAGCTGGCGGATGTTCCACTAAATAATTAACTACTTTGGCAATATCTGCACCGTGGATGAAGTGAAAGCTTCCGTCTGCCTTAAACCAGCGAATTAAACCTATCCATTTGGCGACAAGTGGCAAACCGGATGACAGGTGAGAAACTGGTTTTTCTGCGTCTCCTCCCAATACTAAGGTTGGGTAGAGTGCGGTAATCGGAGGTACATTTGTCAATGTGGATAATTGCGTCATGCAATCGTATTTTGACCGAATATAATCTGTTCCCAGTTCGCCGGCTTCTGCGAGTAAGTTGTTGTCTCTACCGAGAATGCTGGCTGTTGAAAAGTAAATTACTTGCTGGCACTTTTCGGGCGAAAGTAGTTGAATTAGGCGCAGGGTTTTGGTGACGTTGACATCAAAAACTTCTTGGGTTCCTCCCCAAGCTGTGGCGGCTAAAATTGCTACGTCTATTGTTTGCAGGAGTTCGGCATGACGATCGATATCTTTCATGTCGCCTTGTATGATATGGATGCCGGGGCGGGCTTTCCAGTCGAATTTTAGCTTGTCTGGGTTGCGAACTAATAGGTAAAGTTCGTGGTTGGTCTCTTGAATCAAGGTTTCGGCCATGTAGTGACCGATACAGCCACTTGCACCCGTCACAAAAATTTTTTTGGGGTTCATTTTGCCGGAGGGGAAGAGGGGAGAAATGAGGGTTTTTTATGGTTGGGAAACGCTAATGCTTTAACTCGTTACCAGGCAGAGCCTGGTAACGCAGATCAGGAGGCTCTGCCTCCATTGTAGGCGAGGCAGAGCCTCGCTTGTAGGGTTCCGCAGGCAGAGCCTGGGAACCAGTTAACAAATATCGCAATCAAATCGCAAATTAAGCAGTAACTGCGAGCAATTTGTCGGCTTGTTTGGCGGTTTCAAAGAAGAAACGCACGTTGTCTTCGGGAGTTCCCGGTAACACGCCGTGTCCTAAATTGAGGATGTGTCCGCGATCGCCCGCTTTGCGAATTGTATCAAGAATTCGATCGCGAATAAACCCATGAGAACCAAACAATACACCGGGATCGAGATTTCCCTGAACGTTCATGTTGGGGCCCAAACGTCGGCGCGCGTCGGCCATATCAACTGTCCAATCGACGCTGATGATATCGGCGCCGGATTTTGTCATGCTTTCGAGGAGGCCGCCACTACCGCTGACTAACAGAATTAGCGGGGTGTCGGGATGGGTTTTTTTAACTTGCTCAAATACCTGTTTTTGGTAAGGTAAGGCAAAGGTGTCGTAGTCCTGCGGGGACAGTTGGCCGGCCCAGGAGTCGAACATTTGAACTACTTGCGCGCCGCAGTCGATTTGGTAGCGCATATAAACGGCGATCGCATCGGCGAATTTTGACAGCAACTGATGCAGTAAAGTTGGATCGGAAAATGCCATGTTTTTGATGATGGCATAATACTTAGAACCTTTACCCTCAACCGCATAGGCCGCCAGCGTCCAGGGCGCGCCCACAAAACCGAGCACGGTGGATTTGTTGCCGACTTCCGCGCGCAGGGATTGCAGGATTGTTTTGATAAACGGCAAGCTTTCTTCGGGATTCAGCGGTTGGAGGTTGTCGATTTGCTGCTGAGTGCGGATGGGTGCGTCGATAATCGGGCCTTTGCCTTCGGCGATGTCCATCTCGATGCCCAAACCGGGCATTGGGGTGACGATATCGGAAAACAGAATTACGCCGTCGGGTTGAAACGCGCGCCACGGCTGAAGGGAAACTTCGATGGCGACTTCGGGAATTTCGGAACGTTCGCGAAACGAGGGATACTTTTCTCGCAAATCTCGATAAGCCTTCATGTAGCGACCGGCTTGGCGCATCATCCACACGGGCGGGCGGTCTAGGGTTTCGCCGCGGGCTGCCCGCAACAACAAGGGAACTTCATTTAATGCCGACATTTTAACTTTTCTCTACCTTAGATATTTCAATGCCTTTGGTAGCTTACCATTGTCCGATCGTCCTTTTCGATCGAAAATTCGGCGATCGGCCCGCACCAGCTATTTCTGACCTGCGTATCTGGATTCGGACTGATGCGGGGTTCATAAACCGGGTTTTTGGCGATAATTCTTCGTCGCAGTCGGCAGATTCGCAAAAAAACCCGGTTTCTTTGGGTTTGATGGGTAGATGCCATGTATCTGTCATCGCAATGACAAGAAATAGTCTTCGCAATGACAACGAACAGCTTACCTAGTAACGCACACTCCGCCTACCGATACGCGACATCGATCGCGATCGCGATCGTACCAGTTATTATCATTAGCGCGATCGTCGTCGAATCTACTATTATCCACCCTCGCCGAGTCTAAATCTCTAGTGCGCGGATTGTAATAATAGTCTCCCTGCGGATACCGGCGACTCGGTTCAGCGCAATAAGTCTCGTTTCTGTCGGCATCCTCAAACCTTACTCTCACCATACTACGTCTCACGCGACAATCAAGAGGCCGCAAGCCAAAATCATCTCGCAAAATCCGTTCTCCGTCGTAGTTGCGGTTGTTTCGGCCACTGTCGCTTCTGTCATCCCACCTATTGCTACCCCGCCTGTCGCCATCAATTCCCGCAACTTCCAGCGTGTAACTACCGCCCCTAGCAGCATCTTTTGCTAATACTAACAACTTGTAATCGCCGCTGCGGGGAATTTGATAATTAAAAGAACGGTCTTGAGTAAAAGCTACTTGTTTGTTGTTTCCGTAAAACAGCACCATAACGGGAGTAAAACCGCGACTTCTATCTGTATCTAACAACACTTGAATGTTATCGCCTTCCCGCGCGGTGAACGTGTATTCTTGACCGCGCAATTCTTCTGTCGGAGAGCCCGGTGTCCACATATTTCGGAAACGGTAAATCGGGGAAGTGCGGCGAATTACTCCATCTATGCGATCGTTATTTCGTATCTGTTCGCCAACCGCACTAGAAGAAATCCCGGTAAGTGCCAATCCTGTAACTAGCACAGCGGCAGCAATACTGTTTAACAAGTTGTGTTTTTTCATGTCAACCTCTGGAAAATTATAAATTTTTTTTGCCTTCTGGGCGCGGACATTTGCATACACAATCCATTTTAAATCTAATTTCTGCCCACCGTCTCAACCATTAGTCTCAACTTTCGTTATTTTGGGGTGCGTCTGGGCTGATTTTTTTAACCGCAGACTAATAATTTTTCCCCCAACGCACCCTACAAACTTATAGACGTTGATGCAGCTTTTAAAGTTGCGATGTATCCCCGCAAATCAGCAATCCCGATTCACCGTCGATACTCGCCTCAATTCCCATCGGTAAAGCAGCGTTAACGCCTTCGTGGCCAAATGGCAAATCCGAGACAATCGGAATATTTAGGTCTAAAAGCCGATCGCGCAAAACTTCTTCTATGCTAAAAGTAGGAATCTGCGGGTCAATGTCGCAGCGGCTGAAGCGCCCCAAAGCAATCCCCCGCACCCCAACAAAAGCCCCCGCCATCCGCCACATAGTCAGCATTCGATCGACCCTATAAGGAGCCTCAGAAACATCCTCAAATGCGAGAATAACCCCCGTCAAATCCGGTTGATACGGGGTTCCGAGCAAATGAGAAGCCACCGTCAGATTCGCCGGAAACAGCCGCCCCGCAGCCTTTCCACCGCCCCAACCTTTACCTTGCAAAGATTGTAACGGACGGCCTTCGATATAGTCAAAAAGTCGATCGACAGACCAATCCGGTTCCGCGCCCAAAGTTGTCAGCATCGGCCCGTGAACGCCCCAAATCCCCAATTTGTCGTCATTCCACAGCAAAGCCGTAATGTCGGAAAAGCCGATCAACCATTTCGGCGCATGGGAATCGGGCATCGGGAATTGGGCATCGGGAATTGGGCATCGGGAATTTTTTCCTTCTGCGACTTTCCCTTTTTCCAAAAGTCGAGTGCTGCCAAAACCGCCTCTAGCACATAGAATACCGCGACAATCTGGGTCACTGAGGGCATCTGCTAACTGTCGGACGCGGTTTGTGTCGGAACCGGCCAAGTAGCCAGTGCGATCGTCAAAACCGGGTGTTAATTTAATGCGATAGCCGCGAGATTTCCAAATTTCTACACCCTTTTCAAAGTTAGTTAATTCTCGCAAAGCGCCGCTAGGGGAAATTACTTTGAGCAAATCTCCAGGTTGCAGAAATTTTATGTTAGTCATTTGTTATTTGTTATTGGTTATTTGTTATTTGTTATTTGTTATATCGTGTTTGGTGAATCGATCGTAATTCCGTTGGAACGGGTTTTACAGATAATTTCTGACTGCAACAGACAATCTCACAAACCCGCCCCCACCTACCCATAAATACAAACCTACATTGTCGAATTTGAGGCCATTTTTAGGTTGATGTGGGTTATCGGTTGTGGTTGCATCGGAATGATTTAACCACAGAGGGCGCAGAGAACACAGAGGAAGACAATAGAGAGATGAATACAGGACGATGAAGTGGCGGGGCGGGTTTATCTAGATTGTTGATAATCGTTAGATATTGTCGGTGAAACTCGCCCCTACGCACTCTGGTTAATTATTGATTTAGGAGTGAGTTTTTGAGATTGTTTGTTAATGATTGCTAAGGTAAAGTCAGAATTTCTACCCCGGAATCTGTCACGGCTAGGGTGTGTTCAAATTGAGCCGAAAGTTTTTTATCCTTAGTGATTGCAGTCCAACCATCGCCTAATATTTCTACTTCCCAAGTTCCCTCATTAATCATTGGTTCAATCGTAAAAACCATGCCTTTTCTGAGCTTCTTTCCCGTGCCCCGTTTCCCGTAGTGCAAAATTTCCGGTTCGGTGTGAAAAACGCGGTGCACACCGTGTCCGGCAAAATTTCGCACTACCGAAAAACCCTGTGCTTCAGCATATTCTTGAATTGCTGCACCGATGTCGCCGGTACGAGCACCGGGTTTGACTTCAGCAATTCCTCTTCTCAAGCATTCTTCGGTAACTTCAACTAATTTTTTCGCTACTGGTGAAGGTGTTCCCACAAAAAAAGTTTTAGAAGTATCGCCGTGATAGCCATCAACTAAGGGGGTTACGTCTATGTTAATAATGTCGCCTTCTCTGAGAATTTGTTTGGCATTGGGGATGCCGTGACAGACTACTTCATTGACGCTGGCGCACAGAGATTTTGGAAAGCCTTTGTAACCTAAAGGAGCACTTTTTGCTCCGCGTTCTACAGTCCAACGTTCGGCTTCGTCGTTAATTTGGAGGGTGCTAACTCCTGGTTTAATCATTGGTTCGAGATGCAACAAAAGTTGAGCTGCTAAGCTGCCGGCTTGACGCATTTTTTCTATTTCTCTGCTGGATAGCAGCACTAGACGTTCGGTTGGCATGGTTTTTTTTTCGGTCTTTTGTTGTGGTCGATTAGGAGTTTATTTAACTCAATTTTAGATGAAATTTGAACTAGCGTTCAATCAATTTCTCAAGTGCCTCGGTCAGCGGAGATTTATCACAATTTTGCTACTATTACTGATGCACCCTACTAGCTGCAATCGAGTTGAACCA
This sequence comes from Microcoleus sp. B4-D4, assembly GCF_036705185.1. Taxonomy (NCBI): domain Bacteria; kingdom Bacillati; phylum Cyanobacteriota; class Cyanophyceae; order Oscillatoriales; family Microcoleaceae; genus Microcoleus; species Microcoleus sp. B4-D4. The sequence continues at coordinate 21,049 of NZ_JAUBTX010000058.1, forward strand.
GTGTTGAAATCGATCGCCCAAAGCTTCCAAAGAATATTCTACCTCTGCTTGTCGCCGGCAAGCGCTGCGGTCAATTTGGTCTAAACGGGCGATCGCACCTACCAAGCCATTTACGCTGTCAGGCTCCACTAAAAAGCCCGTGTGGCCGTCTCGAACAATTTCGGCGGGCCCCCCGCGCTCGTAGGCAATCACGGGCACACCGCACGCTAAAGCCTCGATCGCGACATTTCCAAAAGCTTCTACCCAGCGCGGTGTCATCAACAAGGCTCGGCACTGGCGCACTTGCTCTTGCATTTGGATTGTTGTCAGAAACCCTAAATATTCTACCGGAGCATCCGGGTAATCTGCACAAATTTTTTGCCAATAATCCTCATCCTGCATTTTGCCCATAATTTTTAGGGGAATGCCTGTAATCTTTGCAGCCGCCACTGCATCTTCTAAGCCTTTCTCCGGGGCGATGCGGCCTAGCCAAGCTAATTTAGATTCTGGTTGGCTGCAAAATTCGTACAGCGATAAATCTATGCCGCTTCCCAACAACTGACATTCTGCGGCAAAGGCAAAGGTTTCGGCTTGGGAAGCGGTGTAAACTCCGATCGTACCGGGAAATTGGGCGGCGGTTTGTTCGGCGATGCGATCGAGCGATCGCACCAGAGAGCCCATACTGATAAAATGGGCGATCGGAGTCCTAAAAAAAGGTGTCAAATAAAACGGCAACCAATCGTAGGCAAAATTAACAATTACATCCCATTCATCCTGAACTTGGCGCGCGTATTCCCACATATTCGCCAGCACAGCATCGGCGGGCATCACAATAGAATCATTGTAATCTTGTGTTTGGGCAGTTCCTTGCAAATCTCCCGCTATCTCGATTACTGGAATTGATTCTAAGACTGAACCGACTGGTGCTACAACTATTATTTTATGACCGCGCCGGTGCAATTCTTTCGCAATATTGAGGACGGTAAGTTCGACTCCGCCGCCCAACCCCGAACCGAGTTGACCGACAGAAGTTGATAGAAACAATAATTTTAAAGAGTTATTAGTAGTCATTAGTCATTAGTTATTAGTTATTAGTTATTAGTTATTAGTTATTAGTTATTAGCTATTAGCTATTGGTTATTGGTTATTAGTTATTGGTTATTGGTCATCAGTCATTTATTTTAGCATAGGATCGCTCGTCGTGTTGACTGTTGACTGTTAACTGTTAACTGTTGACTGTTAACTGTTGACTGTTGACTGTTGACCAATGCCCAATCCCTCCGCTTCGCTCCGCCCAATGCCCTGTTTGGCCAATCCCTCCGCTTCGCTCCGCCCAATTCCCAATTCCCAATTCCCAATCCCTCCGCTTCGCTCCGCCCAATTCCCAATTACCAATGACTAATCATCCCTTTCAGAACGAGGATGGATGCGATTTAACTGATTGATTGCCCAGCGAGCAGTCTCCTGAACTTCTGCATCTGGATCGTTAGTCGCGCGGTGCAATAAATAACTGATTTGATTCACCATTTCGTAAATTCGAGTCAAGTCGCGAATCGCATTTTTTCGCACTTCTGGGTTTTCATTTTGCAGCGAAATTGACCAGGCATTATTCATGGGTTTGAGCGTGCGAATGCCAATTTCTGAGACACTTGCCAAAATTAAACTGTACTGGTTTGAGTCGGAATTTGCTAGCAAATCTAGCAACGGTTCAACAGCTCTCGAATCTCCCTGCTGGCCTAGTTCCCAAATTGCTTTGCGCCTATAAGCTGGATTTCGGTGCTGCAAATCTTCAATCAGTGCTTCAATAATATCAACGTTATTTGTATCATCTGTTTGTGCAAGGGAAATATTTTTTTTCTTATTCGTCGCTAGCGAATCACCTCGATTAGTTGTTTCGGGAAGGTTGAAACCTGTTTCGCTGTAGCCGTTGCTGTTAGTTTCTGAGGGCGCGCCGCGGGCATTAATTCGATCGCCCTCTAGCCCAGCATTCTCCGATTCGGATGCTCCAGATTCCAGGAGAGACGGTAAAGCTCGATCGCTGTTGTTGTCGAGACTGTGGCCTGTTGAAAAATCCACAGGGTAGACCAATTTGCCCCGATCGCGCGGATTGGTGGCTCGATAGTTTCTTGGGTTGCGGCGATCGCCTCTTCCCCCTCGACGCCTAGAATTATTTGACTCGTCGTTGCCAACTAATTTCAGCATGATAAATACTGCCGCTGCCGTGATGACAACTGCAGCCAAACCCAATATTAAGAATCCCCGCTGGCGAGACAAAATGACGATTAGATTGGAGATTGCTTTCGGGATTTTGGAATTGGATTTTGGCGGTTCGGACGGCTTAGATTTGTTTTTATCCGCCACCGGAGAGGGTTTTGGAGCATTGGAATCCGGGCGATCGTCCGCCTGAGCAATTTCTTGGGAAACAGCGCGGTACGAAGCATTGAGAGTTTGTGGTCTTCCGTCCGCACTTGGACTGAAGGCAGCGCCCAGACAGGCAAGACAGGTCAATAAACATAAAGTGGAGCGGTAGTGCGCCATAGGACTCAATCAGGGTTTTGAGAGGCAACGCCGCGTGACGAGCTTTAGTGTAACCTTGAGTTAGCTCGATCCTAGCTGCTATGAGTCCAACTAACTTACAAATACCACGGCTTTTCACAAAAAATCTTTAATTCAGATGGTAGCGATCGAGAATTCGATCGCACAATTGTCTCAATAACGGCAGCAGCAGGTAAAGCAGCGGCATCCACAAAGTCGATTGCTACACCTAACAGAGGCAACAATCGCCTCAGTTACCTGCTGCGATGCGCCGGCCGGCAATGGTTGCTTGCCGTCGATTTCTGACCCATAGCGTCCCACAAGCAAGAGTTTAACTGTTGCGTTGGCGAGTCGGTCGATCGCTTTTTGTCTCATCGAAATCGGGGTTTGGACGGGGAGGATTTGCTGCTGCAGCCAGAAACCGGGTTTTTGAGTATATTTATGGTAGCGAAACCGCATATTTTTACTATGTTTTTTACTACGCACTTAACCTGAGTTAAATCGATCGGCATTTAATCCTGTTTCACAAAATCTGATATAAGATAGAACTAAATTTTTCGTGTGAGAGTAGAGGCATTTGTGAGCCAACAAGACATCTTAAATTTAGCAAAAGAAGGCGACCCAAGGGCGATCGCATTTCTGATCGGCCAAGCACTCCACAGCTTCGGAGTCACAGCTAAAGCCAGCCGGGAAAACGACACCCTGCACCTGCTGCTGGAAGCAGAACAATTACCCGCAGAAGAAGCCTGTCTGCGAGTCGCAATCAAAGGATTGCAAAGACTCGAAGCAAATAACGTTTACTCAGTAACAGTTTACGGGCGACAGGTGGGTAAACAAATGCCCGCTTGGACTCAAACAGTAGAATTAAAAAAAGCCTTAACTTTCGCACCCATTAGTCTGCCCTCACCCGTTAGCGTAGCCGCAGCCCCAATTCCTGCCGCCGCAGGCCTACGCACAGCCCCAATTCCTGTGACTTTGCCAACCAGAGAAAAAACTCACCATGTTGTCACCACAGCGCCCGCTCCAACACCAGAAAAAAAACCGCCCCAACCCCGGAAAATCCCAACTCCCAAACCCACAAACCAACGCCAGCCAAAGCCATCACCCCGCCCAAAGTTAGCCCGCACTAAAACTAAAAAATCTTGGCTGTCAGTCGGTGCCCTGAGTCTGATTCTCGTGCCGATATCCGGCTTTGTTTTGCGCGCTCAATTTGACAAATCCTCCAGCACCGCCCCGATTAATTCTCTCACCTCAAAACCAGCAGTACCAAAAGCGCGTGAAGTGCAGCTATCGGGCAGCGCATCGACACCAGCACCAGCGCCCGCAGCCAAACCAGAACCCGCTCCAAAATCGCCCTCTCCCGCAGCACAAAAACCCGCCAATCTCCCCGCCACAGTCAGCATCAAAGCCGTTGGCGACATCATCCCCGGCACCAATTTTCCCTACAACAAACTGCCAGCAAATAAGGAGCGTTTATTTGATTCGGTAAAACCGTACCTTCAAGGAGCCGACATTCTGTTTGGCAATTTTGAAAGCACGATGACCGATTACCCTTACAGTTCCAAAGGAGTCGGCGGACGAATGCTGTTTGCCTTTCGGACTCCTCCGAGTTATGCCAAAATCTTCAAAGATGTTGGTTTTGATATTTTGAATGTGGCCAACAATCACTCTTACGATTTTAACGAGCAGGGATTTAAGGACACGATTAAAAACATCGACAGCAACGGCATGAAAGCAGTTGGCAAAAGAAACCAAATTGTTTATCAAAATGTCAAAGGCGTAAATGTTGCTTTTATTGGTTTCAGCAACTACGGCGAAGTTCACAATTCCTTGCTGGAACTGAAAGCGGGGGCAGAAGTTGTCAAAAAAGCGAAGCAAAACGCCGATATTGTAGTGATATCAGTTCATGCGGGAGCTGAAGGAACCGGAGCTCAGAATGTGAGAAATAAAACCGAGTTCTTTTACGGAGAAAACCGGGGAAATATGGTTTTGTTTTCGCGGACGATGATTGATGCGGGAGCGGATTTGATTTTAGGACACGGCCCGCACGTTACCAGAGCAGTGGAACTTTACAAAGGGAAATTGATTGCTTATTCCCTGGGCAATTTTATGGGTTATCGCACTTTGTCTACAGCCGGAGCACTCGGTCAATCTCTGATTTTGGATGTAAAAATGAATCCGCAAGGGGATTTTGTTTCTGGTAAGATTATCCCCGTGGAACTTGACAAGCAAGGTATTCCGTCTGTGGATCGAGATTTTAGGAGTGTGGGGTTGATTCGCCGTTTGACAAAGAGCGATTTTCCCAATACTGGTTTGACAATTGATGACAAGGGACAAATTTTGAAAAAGAGTAAGTAGTTAGTAGTCAGTAGTCAGTAGTCAGTAGTTAGTTGACTGTTGACTGTTGACTGTTGACTGTTGACTGTTGACTGTTGACTGTTGCCAACTAACAACTAACAACTAACAACTAACAACTACCAACTGCCAACTGCCAACTGCCAACTGCCAACTACCAACTGACTACTCGTCAACCATTGCTTTCAAAGCTTCTTTCATTTCGTCTGCTGTCGTGGTTGCCGTACCGAATTGACGCACGACAATGCTAGCCGCTAAATTGCCCAAAACTGCCGCTTCCCAACCGGATGCACCGACGCATAAAGCTAAAGTCATTGCTGCTACAACTGTATCTCCCGCACCGGTTACATCGAATACATCAGTTTTGTTAAAAGGGGGAATATCCCAACTTTGAATGTTAAATTTTCCCTGTTGGCAAATGGATGTTGGAGAAGGTGAATTTTTGATTGTTTCGCCGTTCACCCTTTCAAACAAACTCATCCCTTCTTCGCCGCGAGTAATCAGGATTTTTTGAGCTTGAGTTAAGTTCAATAAATCGCGTCCTGCCTGCATTAAAGTTTGAGGGTTTTTGATAGCATATCCGACTGCTTGTTCGGCTTCGGGCAGGTTCGGAGTAAACAGCATTGCTCCAGAATATCGCTGCAAATCTGTTTGAGCGTCTACTATTGTTTTGCCGGGAACTACTGCCGATTCGATCGCCAAAGGGGTCAAAACTCCGTCGCCGTAGTCGGAACAAACCACAGCATCTACTGTCGGGATTTGCTGCCGGATGTAGTCTGCTAATTGCAACTGCAAGTCTAAATCCGGCAACTCGTCAGATTTGCGATCGACTCGGACAATTTGCTGAGTCACTGACTGTCGCGCGTGCCCGGAAATTCGAGTTTTGGTGACAGTCGGACGCTGCGAATCGATGAAAATCCCGCCCGTATCTATTCCCGCCGCCTCAAAAATACCGCACAAAGCCTTTCCCTGGTCGTCTTTTCCTACCAAACCGGCAACTTTGACTTTGCCTCCCAGTTTGGCCAAATTGTAGACAGCATTTGCGCCACCTCCGGGTAGTTGCCGAGTATTTTCGTAGCGCAAAATCAACACAGGTGCTTCGCGGGAAATTCGCTCTACTTGTCCGGTAAGAAACTCGTCCAAGGTCAAATCTCCGATCGCTAATACCTGCGCTCGATCGAAGCAGTCTAATCTTTTCAATAATTGCTCTGTTGAGGCACGCAGTTGAGGCAAAAAATCGGAATAGTCGTTAGTCATTAACCAAAAAAATGAGACTGAGGAGTTGATTGTTGAGCATGGGAGGAGCAGCACTTAAAAGTCCTAATAAAGATTAATAATTATTTCCTCCCTGATTTGATTTTTAACTGTTTGTTCATTGTCTCATTTGGATTTTGAGAAACCCGTTGCAGGCTGCGGGCGAGATCCCTCGCTCGACAAAGTTGCAAATAATTGCATTAAGACTCAAGATCGAGTTTCACGGTGTAGCATTTTCTTTCTACATAAGTGCCTGCAAACAAACAGCAGAATTATTTCAATTTTTGCTTGATAATCGCAATCACCTGAGACATTTGTTTTTTGAGTGCATCAATTTCCGCTTGCATTTTTGCCATTTTCAGGGTCATCGCCTGAATGTCGGCAGTGCCCGCTCCTGAGCTTGGTGCGGCGGCGGCTTCGGGCACTGGTTTCTTTTTGGCCAGTACCATCGCCGATTTGATCGCCTCGGTTAGCTGCTTCTTCTCAAAGGGTTTGGCGATGAATGCAAAAAAATGCTTCTCGAAGGGTTTCGGAATTTTTTCCATCACCTCTTCTTCGCGACCCGACATGATCACCAAAGGTATCTTGGAAAGTTCGGGGTGGGCTTGCACTTTTTGATACACTTCCCAACCGCTGACTTTGGGCAGTAGGAAATCTAACATAATTAGATTCGGGCGGGCTTGGCGGATCAGTTTGAGTCCCTCTTCGCCGTCTTTTGCTTCTAGAACTTCAAAGTTACCTTGAGGTAACATTTCTCGGACTCGGACGCGGATGACTTTACTGTCATCGATTACCAAGATTTTTTGACCAGCCACGACTGACTCCTTCAGTAATGAGTGATGAGATTCGCAACCTTTAGTATATCCCTAACCGAATTCTACCCAGAATTCTGGGGAATATTGTTTTGCTGCAATGGCCGCCTGATTTTGATTTGGGGTGAGGCTGCTACAAGTTGAGGGACTTTGATTTCGGATACGATCGAATATATTAACTCGATCGCCCTTAAATTTTATGTCGCCCCAGACTCCTCAAACTCCTACTGTCAAAGCAACTGCCGCCCAAATGCGGGGTGAAATCGAAGCGATGCCGGAATGGCTGCGACGCCCCCTTGGCAAAGCTAGCGAACTTTCCCAAGTGCAGAAAATTATTAAACAGCGGCAAATTCACACGATTTGCGAGGAGGGCAGATGTCCCAACCGGGGCGAGTGCTACGCCCAACAAACGGCGACTTTTTTGTTGATGGGGCCAACTTGCACCCGCGCTTGTGCTTTTTGTCAAGTAGATAAAGGTCATTCTCCAATGCCGCTAGACCCGGAGGAACCGCGAAAGGTGGCCGAGGCTGTGCAATTGTTGGGTTTGCGTTATGCGGTGCTGACTTCGGTGGCGAGGGACGATTTGCCGGATGGGGGCGCGGGTTGGTTTGCAAGGACGATCGCCCAAATCCGCCTCTTAAACCCCGATACTGAAGTTGAGGTACTGACGCCAGATTTTTGGGGAGGAATCGGTAGGGGCGGTATCTCCGACGGGGAGAATTCCGAGCTCGACGAGTTGCAGCGAGAGCGGATTCGGACGGTGGTGGAGGCAAAACCGGCTTGTTACAACCACAATATTGAGACGGTGCGGCGCTTGCAAGGGCCGGTGCGGAGGGGGGCTAAGTACGATCGCTCGATCGGCGTTTTGCGTATTGTCAAGGAATTTGACCCAACTATTCCCACCAAATCCGGTTTGATGTTGGGGCACGGGGAAACTGCAGCCGAGATTGTCGAAGCGATGGCCGATTTGCGGGATGCCAAGTGCGATCGGCTCACCCTCGGTCAATACATGAGACCATCTCTAGAACACCTCCCAGTGCGTAAATACTGGACTCCGGCCGAATTTGACCGTTTTGGGTCGATCGCCAGAGAGATGGGGTTTGAGCGCGTGCGATCGGGGCCTCTCGTCCGCAGTTCCTACCACGCAGGAGCGATCGATTGAAATCAATCTCAATTTAACTCGGTATAAACTCCTAGTTACAAAAAATAACACTAAAGGATTGTGCAAATATGCCACGCTCTCTGCTATTTGTGAATACAGTGACTTATGAATTAGGAGCTTGAATCATGGCAGAGATAGCAAAGAACCAATTAAAATCCGACTCCGTGATGAAAACGGGCAAATTCCCTTACACCTTTCGCGCAGCGTGGTTTCTGTTGCTGTTAGGTATCAATTTCCTGGTTGCAGCCTATTATTTCCATATCATTGAATAGTTCTGCCACCTGAATTTTAGCAGACCCTGCTTTTGGGTAGCTCAAAGTCGGAGACGGGGAGAGTGGGGAAGTGGGAGAGTGGGAGAGGGGAAGAGGGGGAGAGTGGGAGAGTGGGAGAGTGGGAAAGGGGAGACTTTTTCCTTTTTACTACTTCGCTTTTCCTTCTGACTATTTCCCTCGTCATTCTTCCTCGTCCTTCTTGCGTCTTCCCTCTTCCTTTTGACCACTGACTAATGACCAATGACTAATGACTAATGACCAATGACTAATGACTAATGACTAATGACTAGCGATTTCTCGATGCTTCTAACTTAGACAACCGCTCTTTAATTTTGAGCACATCCTGCTTAGTTTCAATTGCCAAAGTTGCTAAATTATCAAACATCGGGTCTCCCGAAAGCATCCTAGAATTTGTCCGGCTCGAACCAGGCCGGTTCGGAGACTGAGGGCGACTCACTCCAGAACCTTGTGACTGCAAGCTGTTGATTTGTGCCCTGAGATCAGCAATTTGACCTTCTAATTGAGTAATCCGAAACTCTAGTTGAGTCGTAGATTGAGCAGGCGTAGAAATTGGTCTAACAGCAATTGCTAGAAAGCAAATAAGACACAAAAAACAGATTTTTAGGGCGCGGTGTCGAATATTTTTCGGCATAGCTTTAAGAATTTAAATTATACCGTTTATAGGATAACAAATCGCCGAGATTTTACGTCTCTATCAGAAGTATGTTTTATGCCACCTAAAAACGTAGCTATTTTAATGTTTGATGATGTCGAGGTGCTGGACTTTGCAGGCCCTTTTGAAGTGTTTTCGGTGACATCAGAATTAAATTCAGAATTAAATAAAGATTCGCGACCTTTTGCAGTCTCTACCGTAGCCGAACATCCCGGTGCTGTCAACGCCCGCAACGGTTTGAGCGTAAATCCTGACTGTACTATTTCCGATTGTCCGCCACCCGACATTTTAATTATCCCTGGAGGAAAAGGTACGAGAAAGTTAATCGATAATTCAGCAGTTATTAACTGGATCAAAGATTGTTCGCCAACAGCAGAATTAGTGCTTTCTGTTTGTACGGGTTCGCTGCTTTTAGCAAAAGCTGGCTTGTTGGAAGGATTGGCGGCAACTACACACCATCAGGCGTTAGATTTGTTGAGAGAATTAGCTCCCAACACAACTATTATTGAAAATCAGCGATTTGTAGATAACGGCAAAATCATCACTTCTGGGGGAATTGCTGCGGGAATTGATATGTCTTTGCACGTTGTCGGCAAGCTTTTGGGCACAGCACAAGCTGAAAAAACCGCAGAGCACATGGAATATAAAATGGGGAATTGGTAATTGGGCAATGGGCATGGTTAATTGTATAATTTGCGCGTAGTGGCGGGTTTTACCAACCATCTCGGCATAAAACCAACAATCTGGTAAACCCGCCCCCTCCGATACAGGAAGGATGCTACCAGACGTGATATCAAGCATCTTCGCTCCAAACTTTTAGTTGCACATAAACTAATATCAAAGCTACAGCCATCAGGAAAGTTGCCGCAGCCGCTGCATAGCCAAAATCGAATTGCGAAAAAGCTTGCTCGTAAATATAATAAACTAGCAAATTAGTAGAGTTCAAAGGGCCGCCGCCGGTGATGACGTAAACTTGCTCGAAACTCCGCAGGGTAAAAATAGCTGTTGTCACCGTAGCAAATATTAAAGTCGGTCGCAAGCCTGGTAAAGTGATGTGCCAAAATTGTTGCCAAGCGTTAGCTCCGTCCAATTCTGCCGCTTCGTAACGATTTATGGGAATTGCTTGCAATCCTGCTAAAAATACTACCATATTAAAGCCTAATTGTTTCCAAACACTGAGTAGAATTATTACTGGCATGGCCCAAACTGTGCTACTCAACCAAGGAATAGGATTTAAGCCGATCGCCATTAAGATATCATTCACCGGGCCTTCGGTTTGAAACAACCACCGCCAACCCAAGCCAACGGCAACTAAAGAGGTAATCGAAGGGATAAAATAAGCGGTGCGGAGAGCGCCCCGCCAAGCAAAGGAGCGATTTAGCAGCACTGCTAAACCCAATGGAATCACTAAACTGGGAATGACTGTGGCGGTAGTAAAATAGATGGTGTTTTGGATAACTTGCCAAAAATCCGGGTTAGTGATTAGACGCAAGTAGTTGTTCAAACCAATTAAACGCACTCCCGACTGGGTAAAGCTGCCGCTGGTAAAGCTGAGGTAAAATAAATAGGCGATCGGCCAAATCAAAAAAGTACCCAGAAACAGCAAAGCCGGGGCCAGAAAAGTCCAAGCTGCGATCGACTCATTGTCCAACCAGTTAAAACGCCCAAATTTAATCGGAACCATTGGCTTGTAAATTGTAGCTTTTAGTTTTAAATGGTATCACAATCTAGGTCAATGTCACAATGAATTTTCTCGATATATTATCTAACTTACCCACTATAGAAACAGAGAGACTATTGCTGAGAAAAATCACTTTAAACGATGCCAGCGATATGTTTGAATATGCTTGTCATTCCGAAGTCTCAGAATATACAATGTGGTCAACTCATACCTCGCTCGAAGATACTAAATATTTCATCAAATCACTGATAAAAATGTACAAAAAACGAGAGCTTGTAGATTGGGGAATTGTCCACAAAGTCGATGAAAAATTTATCGGGACTTGCGGATTTGTGGAGTGGAGCATGAACCACAGCCGCGCCGAAATAGGCTACGCACTTTCTGGGAGATATTGGGGGGAAGGATACATGAGCGAGGCTGTAAATGCGGTTATTGAATTCGGCTTTCGGGAGATGTTGCTGAATCGAATTATGGCTCGATGTGAAGTTAACAATATTGCTTCGGCGAGGGTGATGGAAAAGGTGGGGATGCAATTGGAAGGAATTTTGCGGCAACAGCTATTTGTGAAAGGCAGATATTGGGATCTCAAAATTTATTCGATTCTTAGAGAAGAGTTTTTTGATAATGTTGTAGAATCTAATTGATGATTTTTGATAGTATTTAAGTTGTTCCACCTAATTAAAGGTAAAATACTAATTGCTAAAAAGCTTTCTCTGTATGTCTTCTTGCTGATGACTGATGATGTTAGCTAGGGTGGGACAGCACTCATTACTAATGACTGATGACCAATGACTGATGACTGATGACGACCCTTCGACTTCGCGAGCGGGCAAGATGACTAATGACCAATGACTAATGACCAATGACTAATGACTTCTACTTATGATAGTTAATCCAGTATCTGCTAATTCCAGCGCCAGCCTGATTTCTCCTGAAATTGGCAAAAGTGCGATCGCTCCGGGTCATCCTCCCTTAAAAATAGGAATTCTAGCATCAGGAAGTGGCAGCAACTTCGAGGTAATTGCCCAAGCCATCCAAAACCAAGAACTTAATGTTCAAATTCCAGTATTAATTTACAACAATCCCGAAGCCAAAGCCGCGGCCAGAGCTAAAAAATACGGCATTCCCTCGATTTTGCTCAATCACCGCGATTGCAAAAGCCGCGAAGAATTAGATACAAAAATTGTTAAAACTTTTCAAGCTCATGATGTAGAATGGGTAGTGATGGCAGGTTGGATGCGTATCGTCACCAAAGTTTTGCTCGATGCTTTTCCTGACAAAGTTATTAACATTCACCCCAGTTTGCTGCCGAGTTTCACAGGAATTCGCGCTGTCGAACAAGCACTCGCAGCCAAGGTAAAAATCACCGGATGTACGGTGCATATCGCCCGTTTAGAAGTAGACAGCGGGCCGATTTTAATGCAGGCTGCGGTGCCAGTATTGCCTGACGATACGGCAGAAACGCTGCACGCCAGGATTCAGGTACAAGAGCACAAGATTATGGTAGGGGCGATCGCCCTTATTGCCGAATCCCATCAAAAACATTGTGACTAAAAACCTCACCAGTGCTGCATCTGTCCCAGAATTACCAGTCAGCGACTCGCCCGACACTGGGCCGCCGCTGACTGATTCCAATCGCCTAAAATTAATACTGAAAGACAGGCTCAAAAAAAACATCGGCATCAAGGGAGAATTCTATCTGCCTTGCTTGCCATCGATGCTAGAAGACTATCTGAAATTACTCTCAGACTTCTTAAAGATTCTCGGACAAAACATAGACGCTGCCCAAACCGAAAACTTACGAACATTAATCGCCAACGGCTTAGCAGAAGGATTCAAAAATTCTCCCCATGCTAATCTAATAGTTTCATACTTTCCAGCCAATTCCCAAACCGGTTTAGCCGACGGCATTACTCTGAATACCAAGATTCAAATCGAATCAATGGCCGAGAAATATCATAGCTGGCCGGATATTCGCCCCGAACCTTTATTTGGTAGCCATCCCGATGCCAAAGTCATCGCCATTGCTACCGAATTAGGCGAACCGGGAAAAGCACCTATTTTAGATGTCGGTGCGGGCCCAGGGCGCAATAGTTTGCCTTTAGCAAGGTTAGGTCATTCCGTGGATGCGATCGAGCTAACACCGATATTTGCCGAGAAACTATCAGCAGCAGCCACCGCCGAAAACTTGCCGGTAAATGTCACCCAAGGCGACGTTTTAGACCCATTATTGAGGATGAAAACTTATCGGTACAAATTAGCCATTGCTACCGAAGTTCTCTCTCATTTCCGCTACCCCGAACAAGTGCGTCTTTTCCTCGGCAAAATGTCCGATGCCGTGTTAAGCGGCGGGTTTATCTTATTCAGTGCTTTCTTAGCAGTAGATGGCTACGAACCCGATGAGATGGCAAAACAAATGTCTGAATTGTGTTGGTCTTATCTCATCACAAAGCAAGAATTGCAAGCAGCAATCGAGGGTTTGCCGTTAGCAATTGTTTCGGATGAATCGGTGATTGAATACGAACAAAAACATTTGCCGGATTCTGCGTGGCCGCCGACACCTTGGTTTGTGAGTTGGGCCAGCGGGCGCGATTTATTTCCGGTGCAAGAAACGCCGCCGTTGGAGTTGCGGTGGATACTGGTTAAACGCTTGTAGAGAGTTAGTATGGTGCGTCACAATGTAGTTTGTCGATGATTGATCAAATAACGTGATATAACTCACATCTTGCACCATTCTCGCTTAACAGGCTTTCCGGCTTGTTCCACAAAGACGGATTTTTGTGGGGAGTAGGGGTTGGGAATCCTGCCCGCCCGCAAAAGGCTAATTGAGAATGGTGCAAAATCTCAGGTATAACGCACCCTACAACAAATTTTAGCGGTTAAAATTCCAATTCTAAACCTCAGATGCGCGCAATTGTCCGCAGGCTGCATCTGCTTCTAAGCCGCGAGAATACCGCACGCTAACTGCAATTTTCTTCTCCTTCAAAACCGCAACAAAATTATTGATTCGATTGGGAGTCGGACGCTGATATTCAGCTTCTTGAATCGGATTGTAAGGAATCAAATTGACGTGACACTGAAAACCGCGCAACTGATTTGCTAACTCGGCTGCGTGTTCTGGTAAATCATTTACGTTTGCTAAGAGCACGTATTCAAAGCTTAATCTGCGTCCAGTCGATCGCACATATTCCCGACATTCTGCCACTAACTCACCCAAAGGATAAGGGCGGGCGCTAGGAATCAACTCTTCGCGCAATCTTTGATTGGAAGCGTGGAGGCTGACGGCGAGGGTAATTTGCAGTTGATGTTCGGCTAATTGGGTGATGCGATTGCGGATTCCGACTGTGGAAACGGTGATGTTGCGCTGTCCAATTCCTACGTCTTGATTCAAACACTTGACAGCAGCTACAACATTATCGAAATTCAGCAGGGGTTCGCCCATTCCCATAAATACGATGTGGCTGACTCGGCGGCCGAAATCTTGCTGTACTGTCAAGACTTGATCGACGATTTCGTTTACTTCTAAATTACGCTTGAAACCGCCTTTTCCCGTAGCGCAAAAATCGCAGCCCATCGCGCAGCCAACTTGCGCCGAAACGCACACAGTCAGCCGTTTTTCGGTGGGAATGCCGACTGTTTCAATGATTTGACCGTCTGCCAATTTTAGAAGATACTTTACCGTAGAGTCTGGTGCGACCGATCGATAGTGAATAGTCGATCGCCCGATCGGAATTTTCGCAACAGTCTCGCGCCACTGTTTAGAGAATACAGAAATCTCAGAGAGCGATCGCGCACCTCTCTCATAAATCCACTGGTACAACTGCTTCCCGCGATAAGCGGGTTGCCCGTTTTGCTGCACCCACTCCGTTAACTCAGCCAAACTCGCGCCCAACAACGGCGGAATTTTACCAGACTCAACAGACAAAGCAGCAGTCTTGCGAGACTGATTCGCACCCTTGGAATTACCAGAAGAGTGCACCTGAGAAACGGAAGTAGAAGGCATAGGTCATCAGAAAATTTAAAGCCATCCTCCATATTAAAACTTCTCGACCAAAGCTGCCGTTAATCCTGAAAAAGGTGAAGTCTCGATCCCTCTAAATCCCTTAACAAGGGCGACTTTAAGAATAATCCGGTTCCCCCCTTAAAAAAAGGGGGTTAGGGGACTCTTATTGTGGACTCACAAAGAAAACTCCAGACAGAAATCTGCACAATCAAGAATCCAGTTAATTTTTGGCCAAATCCCCCTAAAATTGCGTGTAAATGACCGCAGCCCCCTAAAATAAACTCTGGAGCTTGTTCAAGGGTATGCAATCTGACTGCTTTCCATCACAATTCATGCAACTTTTATGGTGCTAGATATTCTTGCGCTGCCCTTAGCGTTTCAATTTACATCCCCAGGCCCGATAATTTTTCAACTAGGCCCTCTAGCTATCCGTTGGTACGGGCTGTTGATAGCTTCTGCCGTCTTAATTGGGGTCAGTCTGTCCCAATATTTGGCCGAAAAGCGCCGCGTCAACCCAGAATTGCTGGGCGATTTAGCAATTTGGCTGGTTCTGGGCGCTATTCCTTGTGCCAGAATTTATTACGTGGCTTTCGAGTGGCCGCAATACGCCCAGAGGCCGGAAGATATTATTGCGATTTGGAAAGGTGGAATTGCCATTCACGGGGCAATTTTGGGCGGCACGATCGCAGCTTTAATTTTTGCAAAAATCCAGCGAGTTTCTTTTTGGCAATTGGCAGATTTAGTCGCACCTTCGGTAATTCTCGGTCAGGCGATCGGACGCTGGGGAAATTTCTTTAACTCCGAAGCTTTTGGCAGTCCTACGGATTTACCTTGGAAACTTTATATTCCGCCAAACAGCCGCCCGATCGGCTACGCTAATTTTGAATACTTCCACCCCACATTTCTCTACGAATCTCTGTGGAATTTGACAGTATTTGGGTTGCTGCTGACTTTGTTTTTCCGCGATTTGCAGGGAAAAATTCGCTTGAAAACAGGTGCTTTGTTTTTGGTTTACCTGGCAGCTTACAGTTCGGGTAGAGTCTGGATTGAAGGGTTGCGAACTGATAGTTTGATGTTCGGGCCGCTCAGGGCTGCACAGATGGTAAGTTTGACTGGGATTGTGTTAGGTTTGGGCGGGTTGGCTTGGCTTTATTTGCTCGATCGACCTTTACCCGATGTTGTCTCCCCCAATAGCGATCGGGCAAATATCGATCGCAAATCCCCAGACGATCGATAAAAAAACCCCAGAGAAGTTAATCTCTAGGGTTCAAAACCAGGGTGCATCTACCATCCCTTACTTCCAATCAAAATAGGTGCATCCGGAAGCGCCGGTAAATTTAGCAAATTTTTTAGCAGCCATGAGTTTGACAGAAATTGAAGCCCCCCTTTCAGGGGTGTACATTGTAGGTGCAGGCCCGGGAGACCCGGATTTGTTGACTGTTAAGGCTCAAAAATTACTGGCTGTCGCCGATGTCATATTATTTGCTGATTCCCTAGTTCCAGAGCAAATTTTGCAGGGAGTGCGCGCAGATGCTGAAGTTATCCAAACTGCGGATAAGACTCTCGAAGAAATTGTACCTTTGATGGTGGAGCGAGTGCGCGCCGGGAAAAGCCTCGTCCGCCTCCATTCCGGCGATCCCTGTCTCTACGGCGCTGTGGGGGAACAAATGCAAGCTTTGGCCGAGGCGGGAATTGCTTTTGAGGTAATTCCGGGAATTAGCGCTTTCCAACTAGCCGCCGCGAAACTTAAAATTGAGTTGACAGTTCCCGGAATTGTACAGACAATTATTTTGACCCGAATTAGCGGCCGTACCGAAGTACCCGATCGCGAAGAATTGGCGAGTTTAGCGGCCCATCAAGCGAGTTTGTGCCTGTATTTGAGCGCGCGCCATGTCGATCGAGCTCAAGCTAAGTTGATGGAACATTACCCATCGGATTTACCAGTGGCGATTTGTTATCGCTTGGGCTGGCCGGATGAAAAAATTGTCCTAGTTCCCCTTGACAAAATGGCAGTCGCTACCCGCAAACATAATTTGTTTAGAACGACCATGTATGTAATTAGTCCGGCGCTGGGAAAAGAAGCCCAAGGGCGATCGCGCTTGTACCATCCAGAGCACGATCGGCTGTTTCGTCAGTAGTCATTAGTCAGTAGTCATTAGTCAGCAGTCATTAGTCATTAGTGGTTGACAATTCCCAATTCCCAATTCCCAATTCCCAATTCCCAATTCCCAATTCCCAATTCCCAATTCCCAATTCCCAATTC
>NZ_JAUBTX010000059.1:0-29017 GCF_036705185.1 Microcoleus sp. B4-D4
TACACGTTGTCTACGCCGAACGCGAGTCAAAGTCTTTTGAGGTAAGGGTTTTAGGCTTATTCAGCAAGCCCTAATTATAGCTGCCGAGCATTCTGATAAATTACAATCTTTCAGCTCGTTATTCGGATCGTTAGCAAAAGCGCAACTGACAGCCTTTGCGACATAATTCATTGTATATATTCGCTTTTCTTTAGATGAGGGAGAACCTTTAACTTTCTCTGTCTTGCCCTGAAAAATTGGCACTTGTTCAATTAACTGTTTGCAAATACCTATTCGCCCTTCCATTTCGCCAAAGGACAAGAGTAAAGATTTATCCAGCGCTTTTGTTTGCGCCATATCCCTAAAGTCTCTTTGACACTGATTTAAGTCGCCTTCTAAAACTAGCGTAATTGGGAAATCATTATCTCCAATTAACTCGCCATTAGCACTCTCAATCAATTCGTGAATCGCTCGCTTACGGTGCTGTCCGTCGGTAATATCTAACTTAACACCACGAGGGATAACTACTAAGCAAATACCCCGACTTAGTTCGATAATTTCAATCTTCTCTGGATCGACATTTGCAGTGAGTGTACCCACAATCCAGGGTTGGTCTTTTCTAACGCGCTTGAGAATGTAGTCCTTGACTTCCTCAGCATGGCCCTTAATCTCTGGACGGTTTTTACCAGACTCAGGCTCGTTATTTGTAGAAGGTTTTGCTTGAAGGAGAGTAGGTAAGTCATCAGCAGACACGTTAAATTGTACCATTTTTCGCTTTCCATGCTGAAAGATTAGGCCCGGATAGCACTTCTTACGGTGGTACTTGGCGAAGTACGGCTCAAGGAATTCATCTAGTCGCTGGTTGAGTTCTGGCTGATTCGAGCTGTCATTAGGCATAGCTTGTAAATTAACTTAAATGTTAACCTTTAATTATAAATCATCACGGGGTATAGTAGTTAGGCAGACCATTACGCTCAAAGCTCAACGATAAAAGGCACACAATTATGTTGCGTCACAGGGTGGAATTCACAGCACAAGTGTTGATGCTTGGCAATAGGAGATTAATAAAATGACACAAGCTCAGCAGATGCCACTATTCCCACCGCGCAGCGTTACTGAGTTAGTGGATGATGTAGAAAAGTTAACTCAAGAAATTCAGGATTTGTATTGTAGCGATGAAATTCCCTGGGTTTTAGGCGTATCTTTTGGAAAGGATTCGAGTGCAGTATTGCAGTTAATATGGAATGCGATCGCAGCACTCCCACTGGAAAAACGCACAAAAACAATTCATTTAATTACAACAGATACACTGGTTGAAAATCCGATAATTTCTATCTGGGTTCGCAATTGTATTAAACAGGTTAAGTTAGCAGCTAACCAGCAAAAAATGCCTGTTGAACCCCATCTGCTTCATCCTTCCGTTCAAGAAACATTCTGGGTATGCTCAATTGGGAAAGGCTATCCAGCACCTCGAAATGGATTTCGGTGGTGTACCGATCGCATGAAAATTCAACCTGTTAACGATTTTATCCGTGAAATGGTTAGATCCCACGGTGAAACTATTGTTGTTTTAGGTACTCGAAAGGCTGAAAGCAGCAAACGCGCTGCAACAATGAAAAAGCATGAAGCAGGTAGAGTGCGCGATCGTTTGAGCCCTAATTCTCGTTTAATTAACTCTCTAATTTATACGCCTGTGGAAGACTGGCGGGATGATGAAGTTTGGCTTTATCTAATGCAGTATCCTAACCCTTGGGGAGGGGACAATAAAGATTTGTTTACTATGTATCGCGGTGCGACAGCAGATAACGAATGTCCTTTAGTTGTTGATACTTCTACGCCTAGTTGTGGAGATTCTCGATTTGGCTGCTGGGTTTGTACAATGGTAGACCAAGATAAGTCTATGCACGCAATGATTTTGAATGATGAAGAAAAAGAATGGATGCAGCCACTCCTCGATATTCGTAACGAATTAGATATAAAAGACGATCGCCCAAAAAGAGACTTCCGACGCATCTACGGTAGAGTAGAACTGTTTGAACGCAACATGGGCGACGACAAAACCTCCGTCGAACCCATCCCCGGCCCGTACACCAAATTCTGGCGGGAACACTGGCTGAGACGAGTTTTGGAAGCACAAACCCACATCCGCAAAACCGCACCCGAAGAAATGCGCGACATCACCTTAATTACCCCGGAAGAACTTAGCGAAATCCGCCGCATTTGGTTGGAACAAAAGCACGAATTTGACGACAGTTTGCCCCGGATTTACGAAGAAGTCACGGGCGAACCCTTTGAAGATTCCCGTCCCGCCGCCGAAAGAAAACTCCTAGGTAGCGACGAATGGACTGCGATTGAAGAAATTTGCAGCGATGACAAAATGCACCTCGAATTGATGGCTAAACTCCTCGACACAGAACGCCAATACTACACAAAACCCCGCCGTACAGGTATTTACGCCGATTTGGACAAGTGTTTTGAAACCAGTTCGCGATCGCAGGATGAAGCTATTGGTAACGCCCACTATCAACGCAACTTAAAAACAGCGGTGGAAGCTGTTAAAGCAAATCCGACTGAGAACATTCAGCAAGTCAAAAGTGCGATCGCCCAAACCAACACTTCTGCCAAAAATGATACGGCAGATATTGCCAAACTCAAACAAGAACTCGAAAGCAACAGCAGTGAAGGCAGGCAATTGTCTTGGGCGGATCTTAAATATTCAACCCCAAATTCAGAAGAGGGAAATAGCAAAGATTAGGTCGAATAATGTCGATCGGGCGATCGGGCTTACCCGCAGTCCGCCGGGGATTTCAATCCCTGTCGGACTCTCCGACTGTCGGACAAATCGATCGCGCTTACAAACACTCATCCATCTCAACAACATCTACAATGCAATTCCTCGAACTCGTCCTCAAAAACTTCGGCCCCTACACAGGCATCCAAACCATCAATCTCCGCCCCGAAAAAGACGGAAATCCTTCCCCAGTCATCCTATTTGGCGGCATGAACGGAGGCGGCAAAACCACCCTTCTAGACGCCATTCGCCTCGCCCTATACGGCGGCCGCGCCCAATGTTCCACCAGAGGTAACTTAAGCTACAGCGACTTCCTCAATCAATCCATCAACCGCCACACTCCTGCATTAGAAGATACCCGCGTAGAATTGATTTTTGAACAAGTACAAGACGACAAATTAACTCAATTTAAAATCGTTAGATACTGGAAAAAACTAGATATTAAAGATAGCCTCAGTATTCTCATCTACAGCGAAGTAGTCAACGATTGGTGGTCGGACAAAGCAATTACCAACACCTGGGACGAATACATCGAAACTCTTTTACCAGTCGGCATATCCAATCTATTTTTGTTTGATGGGGAACAAGTAAAAGAACTCGCAGAACTCGAAACACCGCCGGAATTTGTAATCGGGGCGATTAAATCTTTGTTAGGCTTAGAATTAGCAGAACGCCTAGCCGTCGATTTAGAAATATTAGCCAGTCGCAAGCGGAAAGAAATTGCAGGCAAAAAAGACTTGGCCGCTTTAGAAAAAATTGAACAAACTTTTCAGAAAATTACGGCTGAAATAGAGTTAGCTAAAGAAAAACAAGCTAGCTT
The DNA here is from genome assembly GCF_036705185.1 of Microcoleus sp. B4-D4. Classification (NCBI taxonomy): domain Bacteria; kingdom Bacillati; phylum Cyanobacteriota; class Cyanophyceae; order Oscillatoriales; family Microcoleaceae; genus Microcoleus; species Microcoleus sp. B4-D4. Next base: position 3,591 of record NZ_JAUBTX010000059.1, read on the forward strand.
AAAAAACGAATTAGATAAAGCTGAAACAAACCAGAAACAAGCATCTGAGAAATTCATTTATCAAGGTGGGAAAATTGCAGCCGATCGCAGTAAACTAGACCAACAGCTAAACGACTACACATACCGGGCAGAAACAACCCGCAAAGCCATGATGGAATTGGCATCAAATACGCTACCACTAGCCCTAATTTCGCCCCTGTTAACTGCAGCCAAAACCCAAGCAGAAACCGAAGCCAGCCAACAGCAAGCACAAATTGCCCAAAATGTTATCCAACAAAGAAGCGATCGCCTCCTGAACTACATCGCCGAAATCTCATTAAATCCCCAACAGCTAGATCGAATACAAGACTTCATCCGCCAAGAAAACCGAGAACTCGAACAGCAAGCAGCCCCAGACAGCCCGCCCTGGCTGAACGCCGACAACAACAGCATCCAGCAACTAGAAAACCTGCTAAGCTACCAAATCCAAGCCCAGCAAACCCTAGCGGCCGAAAAAATCGCTGAAATCAAAAACATTGAAACCGAAATCGACTTCACCGACAGACAAATCGCCGCCGCCGCCTCCCCCGAAGCCTACGAAAAACTAGAAGCAGAGGTGAGGAATGCTCAAAAATCAGTTGCAATTGCAGCCGCCGCCCACGAATCAACCAACAACCGCATCGCGGAATTAAACAAAGAATTAGAGAAAACCCAGAAAGAACTAGAAAGCTACAGCAGCGAATACATCACCATCAGAAACAGCCAACACGTCATCGGTTCGATCGCCAAAGCGCAAGCTACCCTCAAACTATTTAAAGAAAAACTCACCCTCAAAAAACTCAACAAACTCGAAATAGAAATTACCGACTGTTTTCGCTACCTCTTGCACAAAACCGACTTGGTGCACAGAGTTGCGATCGACACTGACACATTTAGCCTCTCCATTTACGATCCAGAAGGCAAACCTGTACCGAAACACCGACTTTCTGCCGGTGAAAAACAATTATTGGCGATCGCCTTTTTGTGGGGATTAGCCAGAGTATCCGGGAGACAGTTACCAGTCGCGATCGACACTCCCCTGGGCCGCCTCGACTCCTCCCACAGAAACAACCTAGTCGAACGGTATTTTCCCTCAGCCAGCCACCAAGTCATCCTGCTTTCTACGGACACGGAGATTCGCAAAGTAGAATATGATAAGCTGCAAGAATTAGAGGCGATCGCCCGCAGCTACCTCCTCAACTACGACTCGGCTAAACGCCAAACCACCGTCGAACCCGGCTATTTTTGGGATTAAAAAATCGCGCCAAAATTTTCCGCAACCCCCTTGACTTTTGCCGGGGAGTTGCGGTACTATATATATCATAATGGGATGGTTGCGAAAATTTTATTTTTGCAACCATCCCATTATATTAGGATATATCCTATTACAATTAGAATACCAAAAAACGCTGAATATATCAAGTCCGCGCCGTGTAAAAAATTGTTACTTTTAGTTTTTCAACTCTGTCAAAAAAGGTAATTTGAGAGGCTGAGCTTCCTAGATATTAACACTCTTTACAAAATATCAAAACACTCTCAACCTATGGAACCACCAGTCGATCGCATCCTTTTATCCCAAACAGCCAAAGACCAACTGTCAAAACTCAAACGATCGACTAAAATTGATCGCTGGAACGTGCTGTGCAGGTGGGGGTTTTGCCGATCGCTCGCCGAGCCCAGCATACCATCCCCAGTGCCAATTAAGAGCGACAGCAACGTCGAACTAAGCTGGGATGTTTTTGGCGGCGACATGGCGGATATTCTGATAGTTGCCCTCAAGCAGCGGTGTCACCAAGATAATTTGGGCACGGAAAAGGAAACTCTAGCTAAACAATTTCGCCTGCACTTGCATCGAGGTATTGGTTATTTAGCTGGCGATCCGAATCTTAAGAAAATAGAAGATTTGGTGGCGATCGCTCTTTCGCCTGAAAAATTAAGAAGTTAAACGAACCGCGAAGGCGCTAAGGGCGCGTTCGGCGAAGCCGTTCCCGTAGGGTAGGAAGAAAGAGAAGGTAAGAGTTCACAATTTACTTCAGTAAAAGTGGGAAAAAATGACCCACGGGCCCCTGGCCTTGTCCAATATCTAAAGCATATTTCAGAGCATTGGTAACATAATTTTTAGCCAATGTTACTGAGGTAAATAAATCTTTACCTAATGCTAAGTTAGCGCAGATCGCAGCACTCAATGTGCAACCAGTCCCGTGGGTATTTCCAGTCTCAACATTCTCAGTTTTCAACACTTCTAACTGCATACCGTCAAACCAAACGTCAATCCCGCGCAAATCTCCAGCCATCCCGCCGCCTTTGACTAAAACAGCTTTTGCGCCTTTGCGATAAATCTCTTGCGCCGCCGCTTTCATATCATCTAAAGAAACAATCTGTAAACCGCTCAAAATCTGGGCCTCAAACCGATTCGGAGTCACCAAAGTTGCCAAAGGAATCAAATTATCCCGCAAAAATGCGATCGCCCCATCGTCAATGAGTCGATCGCCCGATCGAGAAACCATCACCGGATCGACAACCAAATTCCCCATCTTCAAACTCTCCACCTGCGAAGCCACCACCGCCATAATCTCCCGATTCAGCAGCATCCCAGTCTTCACAGCATCCACCCCAATATCCCCAACCACCGCCTCAATTTGAGCCGCCACAGCCTCCGCAGCCATCGCGTCCACCCGCATCACTCCCAAGGTATTTTGAGCCGTCACGCAAGTCAGGGCACTCGTACCGTGGACGCAGTGAAACGCAAAAGTCCGCAAATCCGCCTGAATCCCGGCACCGCCGCCGCTGTCTGAACCGGCGATCGTCATTGCAACTGGTATTTTTGATTTCTTGATTGCCGGCATAATTATCTCAAAAATTAACAACCCATAGAAATCTTAAATCAGATTTTATTGTTACGGTTTTATTCAATTACCGCTTCAGTCAATCCCAGAATTTTTTGTGCTTGTTCAGTTATCCCAAATAGGCGATCGCCATGACAAAAAATTTCCCAAGCACGAATTCCCATAAAACCAATACCAGCAACTGCCAACGGTACCGCAGCAGCGCCTAAAACTCCTGCAATGGGAGGAAATATCATGCAAAGCGCTAACAAAATTCCCGTAATTGCACCGCCAGCAATACCAGCTTTAGCAGTATCTGCAGCCACTTGTTCGATTAATTGGGACTGAGTAATTTTGCCTTCAACACACAGCAGCGAGTTTTCTAAGATCGAAAATACTAATTCAATTACTGCTGCTGCGATCGCCCCTTTTGCTACTGCCCCAACGATTTCGGCAACCGCCGCCTTAAAAGCAGCAGCCTCTAAAACTTGCTTAGCGGTTGCTAATTCTTCCGCCGTCATGTCTTTACCACCGCGAGCGCGATTCACCCAAAAATATTCAAAAATCCCGTTAGCAGCTTCGTTTCCCCCTCCATTAACGCGGGCTTGAATATGACTCCAATCTTTATCTAGACAAAAGTCGCGAATTGCTTCCGGGCCTCTGGCGCGAATTTGGGCGGGGATGGATTCAAATACTTTTGCGGTTTCTAGAACATTTCGCATTCCGTCACGCATACCAGCCCTAGCAAATTTGAATTGCAGATTTTTTGGCAAGTTTTCAAAACGGATGTTGTGCGAGACTTTGAAAGCTTCTTGAGCGGCGATCGTCCCAGCACTAACAATTGAACTTGGTGCTGATTGTACCCAAGCCGTTACTGCAGTTGCACTTTCTTGAACTTTACCTGATATTTCGTTATCTAAATTTTGGATATCGGCAACAGTTTGTTGCAGTTTAATAGTGATTAAATCTAGCGGATTCAGATTGATTTCCATTTCGATCCAGCTTACTAAGTCCTAATTTTTAATATAACATTCCTCTAAGCCTGAGTCTCTAAGTGTCATATAAACCCTCGAATTAATCATCTTTGCAACCGCAGATAGACGCAAATCAACGCAGATCGATTTCCTACTCTTATCATATCCGCGTTCATCAGCGCTCATCCGCCCCATCTGCGGTTGCAAAATTAGCTATTATTAAACCAGTGTAAAGAATTATTGCAAACTATGAAACTCACCCGCATCGACCTCAACTCCTGGATCTTCCACATCGCCGGCCAAACCATCCTCGTCGATCCGTGGCTAATCGATCCCCTGGTATTTTACGGTCAACCCTGGCTGTTCACCGCCTACCACAACACCCCCGTCGCCTTCACGCCCGACACCTTACCGCCGATCGACCTTATCCTCATTTCCCAAGGCTTAGACGACCACTGTCACAGACCAACACTCGAAAAGCTCGATCGCACCATTCCCGCCATCGCCTCCCCCACCGCCGCCAAAGTCCTCAGCAGTTTGGGATACACCAATATCACATCTTTAGCCAATTGGCAAGAGTTTAAATTTAAAGAATTATTACAAATAATCGCCGTACCCGGAGCCGAAATCCAGCCGGGACAAGAAGAAAACGGCTATTTGTTAAAAGATTTAAACAGCGGCGAGACACTTTATTACGAACCGCACTTACCGCCCTTAGAAAAAGTCAAACAGAAAATAGACACGGTAGACGTAGCCATCGCCCCCGTCATCGGTCAAATCTTCCCATTCCTCGGACAAGTCATCATCGGCCCCAAAGAAGCCCTCAAACTCGCCGAAACTCTCAAACCGAAGTTTTTCTTACCGACAACTGCAGGAGATATCCGAGCCACCGGTATTTTACCAATGTTAGTGCGATCGATCGGCAGCATCCCCGAATTTCGCGATTTACTTGCAAAATCCGAACTCTCCACCCAACTCCTCGAACCAGAACCCGGACAAACCCTAGACATTTTAGATTTTAGATTTTAGATTTTAGATTTTTTTGGATTTTAGATTTTTGATTTATTCCAAATCCACAATCTCAATAGATTGTAGATTTTAGATTTTTTTGAGGGGAGATTTTTGATTTATCCCAAATCCCAAATCCCCATCCCAAATCCACAATCCCAAATCTAAAATCCACAATCTAAAATTATTTTGGTGGGCGACGGTTACGCAAAAACTCAGGAATATCTAATCCCAAATCTTGCGGTTTAATTTTCGTATCCTGCGTCTGTTGAGCAGGAGTCACAGGCACTGTTGCAGCCCGCCAAGGAGCATTCACATTTTGAGTGCGCCCCGGAACGGGAGGAGGCGGAACTTCTCCCGAAAAACCAGTAGCGATCACAGTAATCTTAATTTCTCCCTGAAGCCGCTCGTCAATCACCGCTCCAAAAATAATATTCGCATTCGGATCGACCACTTCGTAAATCGTCTCAGCCGCTGCATTCACCTCATGCAGAGTCATGTCAGTACCGCCAGTGATGTTAAACACCACACCTCTAGCGCCCTCAATAGACGAAGCTTCCAGCAGCGGCGAAGAAATAGCCTGCATCGCAGCCTCCCTAGCCCGCGACTTGCCCGAACCCACCCCGATGCCCATCAACGCCGAACCCGCATCTGCCATTACAGCCCGCACGTCGGCAAAGTCAACGTTCACTAAACCGGGAATCGTAATAATGTCAGAAATACCCTGAACCCCTTGGCGCAGGATATCGTCAGCAACTCGAAAAGCTTCTTGCACCGGCATTTGTTCCGAAATCACCGACAGCAGCTTGTCGTTAGGAATCACGATCAATGTATCCACCCGGGTTTGCAAAGCTGCAATCCCTTCCTCAGCTTGGCTGGTGCGCCGCCGTCCCTCAAACGTAAAAGGCCGCGTAACTATGCCCACAGTCAACGCGCCCATTTCCTTGGCTACTTCAGCGACAATCGGAGCCGCACCCGTGCCCGTACCGCCGCCCATGCCGGCTGTGATAAACACCAAATCCGCGTGATTCAAAGCATTAGCAACTTCGTCGCGAGATTCTTCGGCTGCTTTTTGCCCGATCGCCGGATTTCCTCCAGCACCCAAGCCGCGCGTCAACTTTTGTCCGACTTGCAAGCGTTTGGGAGCATTTGACAGCACCAGAGCTTGGGAATCGGTATTCACGCACCAAAACTCGACCCCAGAAATCTCGCTAGCAATCATCCGGTTAACGGCGTTGCCACCACCCCCGCCAACACCAATTACTTTGATTCTCGCGGCACTGCTGGGCATTATGTCTTTGGGATTCACCATAGGATCGATATCAATACTATCTACATTTACATAACCAGACTTGCGTCTAAACGGATTGGCGGAATCGAGAGCCACCGGAAAATTTTTCACTTCTTCCGAAGGGGGACTGTCTTGGTCAGACCCCTGTCTATTATTAAGCTTCATTAGAGTCGGGGATAGTAGATTACAGCTTTTTAACTTAACTAAACGCCAATTCACATCAACTATAGGCTAAAGTTGCCGAAAAACTAACACAGTTCGAGGCTGAATGTTAGCAATCTCGGATTTTGCGGAGTGTCGATCGCCCGTACCTCGCCCCTGGCCCATTCCGGCGCTCGTGCCTTCGGCATTTGTAGGGCTTTGCAGACGAACAAAAAATCGATACTAGCCGGAGACGCTTCTTGAGGGGAAAAAAATCCTGATTTTTTTTTCCTAAAGGGGCCGAATCAAACAATTGTCCCTATGTCAAGCCCTGCGTATCTATCCAGAGCGGTAAAAATTCTGCCGGATGACAGATAGTTTCTACCTTCTGTTGACAGAAAATCAATTCTGACCGCGAGTTGGTGGGGGACTTGCACTCTCCAAACTAGGGGGGGGTTCTGGCAAGTGGACGATCGGCGCTGCTGGATTTTTTAAGTCAATGTAGGCTATTTTGCTCGAATCTAGCTGTTTTGGCAATTGTCGCATTCGGTCTAAAACTTTCAGTTGAGTGCCTGTCAAGGAGGAACTGTAAGGCCCTAAGTGTACGGTACCGATCTCTGTTTTCAAGATCAAGTTGCTGGGGTCTTGCCAATCTATCTCAAAAACTTTCACAGTCAAGCCGCTTAGTCCTTGGTAAAACTTCGGCCAAGAGGCGCGATACTTTTCCAAAGGCCCGATGACTTTTAAAGTTGGCAAAAAATGCTGGGGCTGCCGGACTCGATCGCTGCCCGGTTCGATCGAACTATTGTGCGATCGCGCCGCTGCAGTATAGCTCTCCAACGGCATCCAACCTCCGCGAGCGTCCAGCCATCCCACTTTTTCCTTGTCGCTTTTGGATCTCAACATCGCCGTCGGCTGCGCCACCGCCACCGGCAGCCTTTCTGCCACTTCCACAGTCAAAGAAGGTGGAAACAAGTTACGAGTCACCTTTGCTTTGGCTATAGGGCCTGTTAACTCCATTTTTTCGGCCAGCGCCTGCGGTTGAATCCCCCACAACGACTGCGGGTAAGAAAGCGGCACCAAAGAGCGCACCGCCTTGTCTGAGAGCCACTGATTGCCCTCCACATTCACTTGTTCCGATCGGGCAATTAACCAAGTTGGCTGCGCCATCCACCACAACAAAAATGAGGCCATTGAGCTCGCAGCCAGGGTTTGCCACACCAAAGCCACCGCTCGATCGCGACGGAGGCGTCGCAACTCTTGGCGTCGGCGCCCTAACTCTGTTTGAGAAACCGCTCCAAAATTAGCCATCTACCTCTTGACAATTTAGTAATTAAGGATTAGCACAAATTCAAAACTGTTTAATCTCGCGCACTGCAGACCCTTTCTCCCCTACCATTTAATCAGATCCCCGCAAAATTACCCAGAACGAGTGCCAATCTCCGTAAAATCACTTATCCAGCTAGGTAATTAAAATTGCTTAATTAAAAATTCCCAATTCCCGCGCCGCCATGTTGATTAGCAGATAGAGGTTGTTTGGGTATTTAGGGCATTACCCCACAGGGCAAAAGGTGACAAATCAAACTAAACTCAAGGCAAGAAAGTTTAGACTTTCGATTAACTTTTATCACTTTTAGTCGGCTTGAATTGTGATCGCACTCGAATTAGACAGATTTTATAAAGCCTGCAACCCGAGCAAGACCCTCGTCGCGGGAGACCCTGGAGACTATCAATACTACATTGATTTTGGTTCCGTGCGCGGTGGCAAAATCATTGAATCTTTACAGCGAACAATTACCCGGATCTCCCCCGACGAGCCAACCTGTCAGCTATTTACAGGACATATCGGCTGCGGCAAATCTACCGAATTGTTTCGACTCAAAGCTGAACTCGAACAAGAGGGTTTTTGCGTTGTCTACTTCGAGTCTTCCCAAGACTTAGACATGGGGGATGTAGATATCAGCGATATTTTGCTGAGCATTGCGCGCCAAGTCAGCGAAACTATGGAAGCGGCCAAAATCAAACTCAGACCGAGCTATTTTTCTAATTTGTTTGCAGAAGTGGCAGAATTTTTGCAGACTCCGATCGATTTGTCAGCAGAAGCCGAGTTATCTGTAGGCATTGCTAGAGTTACTGCTAAAACTAAAGACTCTCCCAAACTGCGATCGCAACTCAGACAATATCTCGAACCCCGCACCAACAGCATCTTGCAGTCGATCAACGAAGAACTCCTCGACAGAGCAAATGCCGAACTCAAACACAAAGGCAAAAAAGGACTCGCAGTCATCGTTGACAACCTCGATCGCCTCGACCCCTCCCTCAAACCCAGCGGGCGCAGCCAGCCAGAATACCTCTTTTTAGACCGCGGCGAACAGTTAAAAAAACTCAATTGCCACGTCGTCTACACGATTCCCCTGACTTTGATTTTTTCCAACGACTTCGGCCGCCTCGCCAGTCGATTTGGAGTCAAACCCAAGGTAATGCCGATGGTACCGGTGCTCCGGCGATCGGGCGACGACCACAAGGAAGGAATGGCACTGCTGCGACAGTTAGTCTTAGCTAGAGCTTTCCCCACAGTCGATCCCGCTCAACGCATCGATTTAATTTCCAAAGTCTTTGATTGTCCCGAAACTTTAGACCGGCTCTGCAGGATTAGCGGCGGTCACGTTCGCAATCTACTGATGCTTTTGTATAGCTGTTTGCAGCACGAAGACCCCCCCTTCTCTCGCGAATGTCTCGAAGACGTCATTCAAGAATATCGCGACGATCTTCTCGGAGCTATTAATGACACAGAATGGGAATTACTGTTTCAAGTTGTCAACCGACAAAGTGTAACCGGCGAAGAAGAATCTCAAATCTTGTTGCGAAGTATGTTTGTCTTTGAATACCGCGATTTAGAAGGTCGGTGGTTTGGCATCAATCCAGCTTTAGCAGAAACCAGAAAATATCAAGAATGGCAGGAGCGCGATCGCCAAAAATAGTTGGGATTTTGGAGATTGCTTCCCAAATCTCCAAGCCCTCCCCCGCGAGGGATATATCAAGTTTTTAACTTCTCATTCACCGTTCAAAACTCCCAAATTTTGCAATCGAATAAAGCATCCAGTCAGCGGTTTTTGCCACTGGCTAATTTTTGTTGATTGCTGGGTGCGCGTCGCGACTTTGACGATACAAAAAAAATTACCGCCACCAAGGACTTTCTCCAATCTCTACTCTCATATCTGCAAGGCCAGACCCCCTATATAGCCTCTCTCAAAAAGGTGAGGTTGAGATTTTAGATACTTCGGCTTCGCTCACTACAAGTTTTAGATTGAGGGATTGAGGGATTGAGGGATTGAGGGATTGATACCTCATCGAGAGTGAGAAGTGCCATATAGCAGTTCTCACTCTCATAGCCCTATGCCCTATGCCCTATGCCCTATGCCCTATGCCCTATGCCCTATGCCGGATAGTACCTCATAACAGAGCACAGAAAGGCTATATCTATTTTTACCTGTTGCTCTTAGTCCCAACTAATCCCATCGCGGACTACAATTTTTATAGCTTTTATTTCTGAATTCGTGCTACAGATGGAGTAGGGTTGTTTACTAATAGCTAATTGCCGGTCTTGCTTATAAATTGAGGGTGGATATTTACGGCATATAGTAGTTTATCTGTAACCGAGAAAAATCAAATTAAGCTAACTTGAATTTTTACTGTCAAGTTTCGCATTCTCGGAGATACAGAGGTATGATGTGTTTAGATTAAACATAAAGAATGTGTAAATTTTCATAAAAGCAGTACGACAAACTACGTATTACTACAGATATAAAGCGCCAGACAGGAACGAGCATCTCTAAGTAGATACGGTTTCAGTCACGATCGGCGATCGTTAGGTAATTGATTTCTGCAACAGGGGTGCACGCATGACCGATCTGCTTAAACTACAACAAACTGCCAGCTACAACGAGCGATCGCTCAAAACTCTGGTACGATCCATCGCCATGTCTCAGCAGCAATTTTCGCTAATTTTGGTGCGCTGCAACTACGAACAGTTGCGGCAGCGCTGGGCGCAGCGGCTGCGAGAAATGTCCCCAGTTCCAATTCAAGATATTGTCCTGCCAGCATCCGTCAAAACCCTCTACACTAATCTGGTGGCCAACACGTTACCGAGCGGGTCTTCGGCTGTTGGTTCCGCCTCGGCATTGATGGTATTCGGTTTAGAAACAGTCGTGGCGATCGACGAACTGATGGCCTCTACCAATCAAGTGCGAGACGAATTTCGCAAAAACTTTACCTGTCCAGTGATCCTGTGGGTAACAGATGACATTGTTACCAAAATGATTCGTCTCGCCCCGGATTTCAAAAGTTGGGCCGCCGCCACAATTAAATTTGAATTGGCCGTTGATGAATTAATTCATTTCCTGACTGCGCGAGCCGATACGATATTTAAAGTAGGCGAACTCGATCGAGAATTGGGCAGCAGCACCGCCAGCACCCTCGCTACTTTTGCCAGCGACGAAACCGACTGGGAACAACGCGCACGGGTGGAGAGCAAAATCAGCCCCGCAGAACGCTTTTTCAGCTTTACTTCTCAACCCCAAAACACGCGAAAATCAGAGGTTCACTCCTATTCGCCCTTGAGTCCCGGCAATACCCTCGATTTGGCGATCGGCTCTTTGTCGCGCCGAGAACTAGAATTAGCTTTAAGAGACTTACAAAATCGCGGTCAAGAACTAGAACCAGCCCTCAAAGCCAGCCTGCAATTCGTTCTCGGTCGAGATTACTATGTCAGCGACAAAACCGAAACAGCGTTAATTCACTACCAAGAAAGCTTAATATTTTGGCAGCAGCAAACCGGCAACTGGGAACTCGCTAGGGAACATTCCGAAAACCGACAAACCCTCCCCTCATCCTTATTGAATCCTGTCCCCAACATCTTATTTTTAGAGAGAGAAGGGATAGTGCTGTTTCACATAGCTTTGTGTCACCGCCTGCAAGCAGCCAGAAATCCGGTAGCCAACCGCCACCACTGGGAACAAGCTTGGATTAGCCTGGAACAATCTAGAAACGCTTTTTCTCTGGCTTCGCGCCCCGAATTAGTCGCTGAGGTGACAGCACACCTCGGACAAGTGCTGCAGCGCTTGAAAGCTTGGGGAGAGTTGCAAGCATTAGCTGAAAATTCTTTGCAGTTGCACTTCACCTACGGTACTCCCAGCCAACTAGCTCAAGATTACGGCTTTTTGGCGGAAGTTGCGCTGCAACAGTCGAGGTGGAGTCAAGCCCGCCAGCTAGCCGAATTGGCTTTGGCGATTTTGGATCAAACCCCTAACGATTTGAGATTGTTGATAGAAGATTTGAGATTGGGGTTTGAGGGAAATTACCCAGAATTTGTAGGTACTAGCGAGTCTAGTAACGAACCCAAATCTAAAATCCAACATCCCAAATCCGATCGCAGTTCGTATCTTTTACTGTTGGCCCAAAGTTTGCGGCAGCTAGGCCAGTGGGAAGCGGCGGTGCATTCTTTGGAGTTGGCTCAAACTCAAAGCGAGCCGAAGTACGACCCCCGCCTTTATATTGATATTTTGACCGAACTGCAAGCGGTTTATTTCCAGCAGGGAGAGTATCTCAAAGCTTTTCGGATTAAGAAAAACCAGCGATCGATCGAATATCAATACGGATTTAGAGCTTTTATCGGAGCCAGCCAATTGCAGCAGCAGCGACAAGCCGTCAATCCTTCGAGCCCCTCAGCTCAAAATCAAGCGGCGATTGCAGCTTCCATGACAGCTTACTCCCGCCAAAAAGATATCAATAACTTGCTAGAAAGAATTAGCAGGGACGACCATAAATTAACTATTATTCACGGGCCCAGCGGCGTCGGAAAAAGTTCTCTAGTCAACGCCGGCTTAGTACCGGCTTTGAAAAATATTACTCCGGGCGCCCGCGATACCTTGCCCGTAGTAGTCAAAGTTTACAGCGACTGGCTGATGGAATTAGAAAAGGCTTTGAACTGCGCTCTGTACGACAAACAAGCAGAAGAAGAAAGGAAATTAATCGCCAAAGGGGTACAGGAAATCGACAAAAAAAGTTGCTCGGTTGTCTCAGAGCGCCCATCGGAAAACTCATCTTTCATTATAGAGCAATTGCGCGAAAATGCGGAAAATAATTTGTTGACCGTGCTGATTTTCGATCAATTTGAAGAATTTTTCTTTGTTTCGACTTCCGTGGCACAAAGGCAACTTTTTTATAACTTTTTGCGATTGTTTTTGAATCTGCCTTATGTCAAGATAATTTTGTGTCTGCGCGAAGATTATTTGCACTATTTGCTGGATTGCGATCGCTTCCCAGACCTCGACGCCATTAACAATAATATCCTGGACAAAGGTATTCGCTACCAACTGCGAAGTTTTTCGATGAAAGACGCGCGGGCGGTAATCGGACACTTAACAGAACGGGCCCAATATTATTTAGAACCTGCACTGATCGATGCCTTTGTCAAAGATTTAGCAGACGAACTGCAAGAAGTGCGACCGATCGAATTGCAGGTAGTAGGAGCGCAACTGCAAGAAGAAGGGATTACAAGTCTAGCACAATACCAGCAATTGGGCGACAATCCCAAGGCAGAATTAGTCAAGCGATCGCTCGAAGGAGTCATCTCAGACTGCGGCCTGGTGAACGAAGATGCAGCTTGGAAAATCTTGTTTTCCCTGACCGATGAAAGAGGCGTGCGTTTGATTAAAACCAAACACGAACTATCGTTAGTGACAGGCCAGCAGCCTGCAGCAGACGAAGAAAATGAATTGTTGGCCGGCAGTACGAGCCGAATTCCCTTACAACTAAAATTCGCCGAAAAACCCAAAAGCGCACAAAATAAAACCGACAATCTCGAATTAATTTTAGACATTTTAGTCGGTCACGGTTTACTATTTCTGCTGCGGGAAGCGCCAGAAGACCGCTATCAATTGGTACACGACTATTTAGTGCGGCCGATCCGCCAAAGATTCGGCTTAGAAGCCAGACTGCACAAAGCAGAAGCCGACAAAAAGATGAGTCAAGCACAGCTCTACAGAGCTAATACTTTTCTGAAACAACTGCTGGGAGTAGCAGCGATCGGCGTACTGCTGCTGACGAGTTCCACCATCGCCGCTGTAAACTTTTGGTGGCGCGCCGTCGGTCAAAAACAGGTAGCTGTCGCTCAAACTCAGCGAGCCGAAATCAGTACCCTGACAGCAGCTTCTGAAGCCCTTTATTTTTCAAACAACAAATTTGACGCGATGATGGAAAGTTTGAGAGCGGGTAAAAAGTGGAGACAGATCGAACACTCCCAAGAAATACACGCGCTCAAGGACACCGAAATTCTGATTGCTGCTGCCCTCCAACAGGCCGTTTACGGTGTCAAAGAACTGAACCGCTTGGAGGGACACGGCGATGTAGTTTGGGGTCTGAGTTTCAGTCCAGACGGTCAAACAATAGCTTCGGCGAGCGTAGATAAAACTGTCAAACTTTGGAAAAATGACGGCACTTTGCTGGCAACTTTCAAGGGTCACACTAACAGCGTCGCCAGTGTCGCTTTCAGTCCAGACAATAAAACCGTCGCCTCGGCAAGTTTAGATAAAACTGTCAAACTTTGGAAAACTGACGGCACTTTGCTGGCAACTTTTACAGGTCACACTGATAGCGTTACTAGCGTTGCTTTTAGCCCGGACGGGGAGACGATCGCCAGTGCATCAAGAGACAAAACAGTCAAACTGTGGAAAACTGACGGTACGCTGCTGCGGACGATCGAACAAATAGCTCCGGTAAATTGGCTCAGCTTCAGTCGGGACGGGAAAATAGTAGCTGTGGCGAGCGATGACGGTACTGTTAAACTGTGGAGTTCTGACGGCAGATTAATCGCGACTCTGTGGCACAGCGAAAACAGAAAACCCTCAAAAGTTTACACCGTCAGTTTCTCCCCCGACGGTAAATTGTTGGCCACTGCGGGTGAAGACAAAACGGTAAAAATCTGGAACATCGCTGGGGCGGGCACGGGGACACCGCCCCTACTCCCAGGAACCAAAAAAAAATCAACACAGGCTAGCGGCGAACTGCTAGCAACTTTGCGGGGACACAGCAAGTGGGTATTTGGGGTTAGTTTTTCCCCCGACGGACAAACACTGGCTTCTGGAGGTGCAGACGGAACTGTCAAACTTTGGAATCTGGTTAATGTTGGCGACAAACGTCCCACCGATACTAGCAATATTAAACCGGAAAGCCGCTTGCTGAGAACTTTTGAGGGACACGCCGATCGAGTTACTCAGGTGAGTTTTAGCCCAGACGGCAAAACCCTGGGTTCGGCAAGTTTTGACAAAACAGTCAGGCTGTGGCGAATCGATGACGTGCCGCTAAAAACCCTCGACGGACACCAAAATCGGGTGCAAAGCGTGACTTTCAGCCCCGACGGCCAAAGGCTGGCTTCGGCTTCTACGGACAAAACTATCAAAATTTGGAGCCGCACGGGGGTTTTGCTGGAAACCTTGGAGGGACACACTCAGAAAATCTCCAGCGTCAGTTTCAGTCCCGACGGACAGCTACTAGCTTCTGGGAGTTACGACAAAACGGTGAAAGTCTGGAGTCTCAAAGGTGATGGCGTCAGTAATAGTATTGTCCCTTGTCCTTCTGCTCCGCTGTTCCCCTGTTCGCCTTCTGTGCTGTTCACTCTTGACGGGCACAGCGACAGTGTGATGAGTGTGAGTTTTAGTCCCGACGGCGAGATTCTTGCTTCGGCTAGCAAGGACAAGACTGTGAAACTCTGGACGAGAAACGGCCGGTTGATTAAGACTTTGACGGGACACAAAGGCTGGGTGACTGGGGTGGCTTTCAGTCCCGACGGAAAAATGCTGGCTTCTTCGAGCGATGACGGTACTGTCAAACTCTGGAATCGGGACGGCGGTTTACTGAGGACTTTTGAAGGGGCTCACAACAGTTTTGTCTTGGGGGTTGCTTTTAGCCCTGATGGCAAAATGCTGGCTTCGGCTGGTTACGACAATTCGGTGAAGCTGTGGAAGGTAGACGGGACTTTGGTGGCGACGCTGCTGAAGGGTTCTAGCGATAGCGTGACTAGCGTTGGTTTTAGCCCGGATGGTTTGTTGGTGGCTTCGGGCAGTTACGATCATAAGGTGAAGCTGTGGAGTCGCAGCGGGACTTTGCTGAAAACTTTGACGGGTCACAAGGATAGCGTGATGAGCGTGAGTTTTAGCCCGGATGGGAAGGTTCTGGCTTCTGCTGGCCGGGATAATCGGGTGATTTTGTGGAATTTGGATCTTGATGATTTGCTGGTGAGGGGCTGCGATTGGGTGGGTGATTATCTGAGGACTAATCCTAATGTGAGCTCGCGCGATCGGCGTTTGTGCGAGGGGGTGGTGGCAAAACCTCAGTTTTAGTCATTTGCTCCTTTCATTTTTTCTTGGGATACAGTTGAAACAAGCTCAGTTTTTTCAGGATTTTTTACTCTTTTGCTTCGGGTAACATTAGTAGTAAATCATCAAAACAATCGCTGTTTTTTTGGTAGAGTTCGCATATCTCTCTTGCTGAGTCACCATCAAAAATACAACTTCGCTCTTCAGCCATAGCTGCTAAGTTAAACATTCTGCGTTCTTCTGCTGGCCATCCAATGTCCATCCATTTCTTCCAAGACCAACCCCTTGAATCAAGTTTTTCTAAGTCAATGGAGCGAGCTGGTATTGGCATAGGAGTTTTGAAAGGTGATGGGTCAAGCAATCGGGATTTTTCTTTAGCAAACATTTCTTTACCGAAATCGCTGAAATAATCTAAGTTTCTTTCAATTTTGGCAACTAAGGCTCGCACTTCGCCAAATTGTTCAAAAGTCCACAGCACATTAGCTAACTGATAGAGAATGACAGGATTGGACGGATCGTACTTTAAAGCCTCTCTATACAGTGGCAATACTTTGTTAAACTTTCCCTGCCAAAACCAGAGGCGATTCGCTTCATCAAATAACCGCTTTGCGTCTGGGAACATTAGTTCTAAATACCCAAAACAATTGTCGTTTTCTTGATTGAGTTTGCGTTTTTCTATTTTTGAGTTACGAGTGATAAACGGAAAACTTCGCTCTTCACCAAGGGCCGCTAAGTTAAACATTCTGCGCTGTTTTGCTGCTGATGAAATACTCATCCATTGTTTGTGAGATAAACCCATTGAATTAAGTTCTTCTAAGTCAATGGAGCAAGCTGGTATTGGCATAGGAGTTTTGAAAGGTGATGGAGAAAGCAGTCGGGATTTTTCTCGATCAAACATTTTTTTGCCAAAATCGCTGAGACGGTCTAAATGTTTTTCAATTTTGGCAACTAGGATTCGCACTTCGTCAAATTGTTCAAAAGCCCACAGCACATTCGCTAACTGATAGAGAATGACAGGATTGGTTGGATCGTACTTCCGGGCCTCTCGATACAGAGGTAGCACTTTGTTGAACTTTATATCGCCAAACCACAGACGATTCGCTTCATCAAATAACCGCTTTGCTTCTATGTGATTCATAGTTCTCAACTTCCTCTTTGACTTTGGCAACAATGTGAATTATGGTCTCGGACTAATGTCTTGATGGTAAGGTATTAAGTAAGTTTGAAATATTGCACAGAGAAGTTACCTTAATCTCGTCGCATATAATTTAAGTTCGATCGATCGCTCTCATTCTCGCGTCGCAGCTCTTCTTCCTGCTTAAGTATTTCAGAGTCATACCAACCCGTACCACTGAGATAGGTTTCATAAGCCAAAAGAAACATCCTACGATCTTCAGCAGCAGCACTAATCGCCCACCAATTATTACTATTAAAATTCATCGAATAAAGTTCTTTGAGGTTAATTTCCCAAGCTGGTATGGGCATGGTTGGCGTATAAGAGGGTGGTTGCAGTATATTTTTTTTCCACATATCAAATCGGTTTCTGCCCCTCTCACTCAGACGGTTTTGATGAAGGGATGCCGTATCGAGTGCTTGCACAGCCTCATCGAACCGTTCAAAGGCTCGCAGCACAACCGCAAGTTGATAAAGCATTACTGGGTCAGTCGGGTCGTACTTGAGGGCTTCTTGATAAATTGGTAGAACAAGGTGATAGCGTCCTTCCTTAAACCAGAAATGATTGGCTTTCTCAAATAGCTGTCTGGCGGATGGTCGCAGATTATTTAATATTGCGATATCGCTCTGATTATTACGTCGGGCTTGTTCGGCTTCCCAAGTTTTTTGGAATTTAGAAAAAGGCAGACTTCTGTCATAGGCAATTTCCGCCAAAAGAAACATTCTCCTCTCGCTAGCAGCAATAGCGATTTCCAGCCACTCATTATAATGGAAACTTTTTGAGAGAAATTGTTTCAGGTCGATTTCTATGGCTGGTATGGGCAAGGGCGGTGCATGATAAAGATGTTTCAGCAGCCATTTTTTCCTTCTCTCCAAAAGTTGTCTGCCTATTTTGCCCAGAAGGATTTGGTGAAGGGATGCCATTTCGAGTGCAAGTGCTGCCTCATCGAAGCGCTCAAACGCCCGCAGAACCACAGCCAGTTGATAGAGCATCACCGGGTCAGTGGGGTCGTACTTGAGGGCTTCTAGATAAAGCGGTAGGACAAGGTGATAGCATCCTTCTTCAAACCAGAGATGATTGGCTTGCTCAAACAGCCTTCTGGCTTCTGCTGGGTTGACTGCTTTTACGTCTTGTGGTGGGAAGGAAAATTCAGTCATGGCAATAGGATTGGGTAGGAGTTGAAACGTTTTATGGGAGGTTTTGATGGTAGTTGATTAGGTAGGTATCCAATATTGGTTGAACCATCTCTCTAAGACCGCGATTAATTGTTTGTTTAGCTGAATTTAATAGTTGTTCCAGCCTATCAGCTTGGTTTTCATTGGGTTTCAATAATCCGTCTGAAGTTTCTTCAAGCTGTGCGGCAAGTGTTCTTAATTCCGCAGCTATCTGCTCTGGTGTTTTATTCACCTCGTCTCCAACTCCCGGTAGAAGACTATCGATCGCACATACGGTCTCTCTCTGTTACCCTCGGCTTCAAGTATTATTAATCTGAGATGTTGCACCAATATCAATAAGGGGCTTTTTTGTGGGTGGGGGCGGGTTTATTTAACCTGTCTGCACCCCTTAAAGCTTTGGTGAACCCGCCTCTACAGGTTTTTGATTGCGGGTGCAATATCTGGGATCGATACTCACCCGTCAGGAAATCTGCGCCCTCTACAGTTACAGCGTATTCCATGTTTGTGAAGTGTAGGGACACGGCAGTGCCGTGTCCCTACGGGGAAGCTCAAAACTTTCTTCCCCCAACTCTTCCCCTTGCTCTCGCCTTCCTGTAAAGTAAATAATTGTAAAGAAATATTAGTTTTCTCTTATCCCTTGGTTAAGACCGCCAGCTACCATTGATACCTGAATTAGAAATTCCTATGTCACAGCTTTTCCCCCGCAAATTTCTAGCCTCTGTTGCCGCATTTTTTCTGGCTTTGTCGGTGTGGTCGATCGCACCTGCGGCCCACGCTTTCAACAATCCCGATTTGTTGCCAGAAATTCAGACACCAATCATTGACCTAGCTAAAGCCCTTACGGATATTGAAGAAGAGGATTTGGCAAAAAATTTAAATGAATTTGAGACGGAAACCGGCTGGAAGCTGCGAGTGCTGACTCAGTACGATCGCACGCCCGGTTTAGCCGTCAAAAGTTATTGGGGCTTGGATAGCAAAAGCGTGCTGCTAGTTGCTGACCCCCGAGGTGGCAATTTGCTCAATTTTAATGTGGGCGACTCACTGTATCCGCTGCTGCCGCGCAGTTTTTGGGTAGAACTGCAAACTCGCTACGGCAATCAGTTTTTTGTCCGGGAGAATGGCGAAGATCGATCGATCATTGAATCTTTAGAGTCGATACAAGGCTGTTTGCGTCAGGGGGGGTGTCGTGTGGTTCCCGGTTTGCCGAGGGAACAGTGGGTTCTGACATTAATTTCATCGGTGCTCGGCGGGGTGATCTGCGGGTTTGCCGCTCAGCCCCGGAAACCCGGACAGCTTGTGGCTTGGCAGTGGGCGCTGATTTTTTCGCCGCTGTGGGGGATTCTGTTTTTTGCTTTCGGAATTGGGCCTGTGGTGACTCGGACTTCTGACTGGTTGCCTTTGACTCGAAATGTGGCCGGTTTTGCGATCGGGGCTTTGGTAGCATTCTTAACTCCGGTTTTGGGCAAGTCTCCTTCTGAGGAAAATTAGTTTGGCAGTTGACAGGAAAGCAGTTGGCAGTCGGCAGTCGGCAGTTGACAGGAAAGCAGTTGGCAATTGGTAGTTGGTAGGGGCGGTGGATGGTGCGTGCCCGCCCTCTTAGTCAACAGTCAACTGACAACAGTCAACTATCAACTGACAACTGACAACTGACAAAAAGCTGGTAAGCTGATACTTGATAATTCACAGGCGACAGCTATCCAACAAATGGAATGGCACGTAAGCGATGCCCAGAGTCTGGGATTAATCGATAGCGAAATTGGCGACCACGGTTTTTCAGCGGCGGAGTACGAAATAGTCCGGCGCGTGATCTATGCGACTGCTGATTTTGAGTACAAGTCTTTAATTAGTTTTTCCGATCAGGCTTTGCAAGCCGGGGCGGCGGCTTTGGCTGCTCGAACTACGATCGTAGTAGATGTGCCGATGGTTCAGGTGGGCATTACGCCACAAATTCAAAGTACCTTTGCTAATCCGGTTTATTGTTCGATGGAGGCTTTGACGCGCCCTCAAAAGGAAAAGACGCGGGCGGCTTGGGGGATTGAAACTTTGGCTAAACGCTATCCTGAAGGGATTTTTGTCGTCGGCCAGGCTCAAACTGCTTTGTCGGCCCTCGTCGATTTGATTGAGGCTGAGGAAATTCGACCGGCTTTGGTGATTGGGACTCCTTCAGGGTTTGTGGGGGTTGATGTGGCTAAGTCGCGGCTGCACGATTCGATGGTTCCTCACATTCGGATTGAGGGGCGCAAGGGTTCGGCGGTGGTGGCTGTGGCGATTATGAACGGGTTGGTGGATTTGGCTTGGCAAGCCTACGGTCAAGAGGGGAACAGTTGATCGAGTAGTCCTCAGTCATTAGTCCTCAGTCATGATTGTGGGAGCGATCGCACCTCACAGTAGCGTCAGAGTAATACCAATTTCATAAAGTAGCGCTAGATATTACCCCCCCAACCCCCCCTTATTAAGGGGGGGCTAAGACTTCATCTGTAGCACATCTTTAAAAAAATGGTATAAGGTGCGTCGCCCCCCTACAATCTGGAAGGATCGATCGATCGCGCATCTGAGGGCGGTGCACCCGACAAACCCTACACCACCCTATGAAGGTGGCAACTGCTGCTTGATTTTAGCTAGTAGATGCTTGAATTTGACACCAAACGTCAAGACAAACCAGACTGCACCACCGGCACCCAAACTAATCAACAGTACCAAAACAAAAGGATGAATTTCTACATTCGTTAGTAACGGCCAGTAAAATTTGCGATCGGGCGCGTCTTGTTTGATCAGATAAGGAGCGCCGCCAGCCACTACTCCCGCCACTCCCAAACCAAAGCCCACTGCTTGAATCGTGACTTCTAATTTCGCGTCGCGATAAGCTTCTTCGATCGCCACAACGCCTCGAATTGCTTCCATTGCTTTGTCTAGCAAGCCCGTACCGTGTTTGAAATAAGCTAAATCTGCCTGAATCTGCCTTTGAAACCGCGGGCAGTTTTGCGTACTGAATGCTGCGAGGAAACTTAAATCGGCATCACTATCATTATACTTTTTACTCGATTTGATGTCAAGACTTATTTCATTTAATTTATCTGTGTAATTTTGGGTATTAATGGCGATCGTATTTTCGCGAAACTGCAAATCAATCAGCAACCGCGCATAGTTCACAGCCCGCGGCGGCAACTCTATCATTTGATTGGCCAGATATTCCAATTCATCCTCATTTAAACCCGCACCTTTCGATTGTCGTTGCCGAGCCCTATCCCGCTGCAAATACTTAAAAGTCTTGTCAATATCCAATTCAATTTGCTTGTACTCCTCGCGAATCACCAGGTAAAGCTTGCGGCAGTCGCGATCAGCCCGAAGAATCTTATTGCGGTACAAAAACAAATCCATAAAATCATTATAGCGCGTCTCATCCCAGATATCATCGGTTGTCGGACTGTTAAAAAACCAGATAATTACGTGACAGTAATTATCGGGCTGATTGAGATTGCCATACTCCAAAATTGGACTGCCGAATAACTCGCCTTGACGACAGAAATCCGGGCGACTGTCACCAGAAATAAAGTTTTCCAGACACTGTTTCCCCAAACCTTTGAGAAACTGCGAATCATCCCGCGCCGTTTGATTTTGTTCCACACTCAGCCAAGCCGTAATCAGCAGAGTTTGCCCGAAATAACTCTGCACAAAATCCGGCAGCAAGCAGTTACCGGGATTAAACTGCTGGAAGATGCTAACATCCACAGCAGGTGTTTTATTGCCTCGATCTTTTTCGGGAACACGAATTTGCAAACCCAAGGCATAACTGTCATCAATTCGCATCGGTAGCGCCCAACCCTTGACAGGAATTGGCTGATTGTCAACCGAAATCTCCTTACCAAAATCCAGAGAATTGCGACCGTTAACTTTTGATTTATCGATCAGGTTAACACGCCCGCCGACAGATTCATCTTTTTTGTGCAAATAGCTGTCATTAAATTTGTTACTGACTGCTAATTTAGCTTGCAAAATCTCATCGCATTTCTGCCACAAACTGCCGAATTCCACAGGAGAATTCGACTCTGACTCTAGGGGGTTGCAGAGGTGGAAGGCAAACAGATAAACGTTGGGGGCATAGATTTTGTTACTTGGAGTCATCGCTGGTATCTGATTGATTTTCTGCGGCGGCTAGAAGTTTTTTGTAACTCTCTTCAATGCTGGTACGCAGAGTTTGAGTAATATTGGTTAGCGGCTGCATTGTCGTTGGGGTATGTTCGCCGACATCTTCGATTTCTTTCCGCGTACCATCTCTTAATATTTTTCCCAAATCGTGTTTTATACACCAAGTTTTGATTGTTTCGGCAATGGCTGATTCATTATCTGCTAACTTTAGTATGTCTGTGTTTAATTGAGGTAAATCTTGCCATGCTGTCGGCTGAAAAACTTTCGGTTCTTTGTTCAGCAAGTAGATAAAACTGGCTATATCTTTGTGAACAGTCATATAACAATTCTCCGTTAATCAAGGTTTGTAGGCAAGGGTGAAGAAACCGGGTTTTTTCGGGGATTTCAGGCTATCAACGAGTATTTTGGTAAAAACCCGGTTTCTGCCTGAATGCCGAGCCCTAGTATCCAGTAGCACAAAATGCTGCCCAATATTCGGGGTCTTTAAATGGTGGTTTATCCTTTGAGGAATAGCTTAACCACTCTTGGACTGTTTCCATACATTTTTCATCTAATTTTAACAATCCTACCCAAACTTCAAAAAGCTCGCGACTCACCCCGCGCATCCAGTTTTGCGCCGCATTCAAAGCAATCGCTACTGAATCTGCCTTGGGCAATTCTTGATAAAACTTTATCATCAAAATTGCCGTGGCAAAATCATCGACAGCCCACAGACTGCTGACAACATTCATGCTACCGGCATACAAGAAAGCGCTGGGTAAACCAATGTATTCATCAGTCATGGCGGTTGAAGTGGTTAACCCGGTTTCGCAGGCGGAAAGTGTGACGAGACTGCACTTTGGTAACTGCAATTCGCCAAAGATGTCGCGCAGGTTGAGACATTTTTCGGGGTGGGCTTTTCTGGTGTTGCGTAGGGTGATGTAGCGCTTTGTTTTTAGCCCATCGTCTTCAATCCCCCCCTGAGCAAGGGCATTTTCTTCTCTTAGCCCCCCCTGAGCAAGGGTGTTTTCTTCTCTTAGCCCCCCCTGAGCAAGGGTATTTTCTTCTCTTAGCCCCCCCTGAGCAAAGGCGTTTTCTTCTCTTAGCCCGCCCTGAGCAAGGGCATTTTCTTCTCTTAGCCCGCCCTGAGCAAGGGTGTTTTCTTCTCTTAGCCCGCCCTGAGCAAAGGTGTTTTCTTCTCTTAGCCCGCCCTGAGCAAAGGTGTTTTCTTCTCTTAGCCCCCCCTTAGCAAGGGGGGGTTGGGGGGGGTTAATTTCTGGAGCTTGGGCGAGGTTAATTTCCGCCCTTGGTTCCAGGGAATCGGCCAACACTAGGGATGACAGCAGCGGATAGTCAAAGTCGAATACACCGTGACAGGAAAAGTGCAGGTAGTTGGCATTTGCGAGGTTTTCTCGGTTTTGGTTGAGGGCGGTTTTTGTGGCTTGTTTTCTGAGTAATATTTGATGCAAGTCGCCGAATCGGGTTTTGATGGTTTCTACTTCCATATCGGCGTTGAATAAGTCTTCGGTGGGATTCTGGAGGGCGAAGAATTGTTGTTGATTTGGTGGGATAGATTTTCTGGTGGCGGTGCGGTTTTTTACGAGTTCCAGCAGTTGCAAACTGGGGGCATATTTCACGCCCTCTGGGAAGCAGTCTAACAAGTACCTCGTAGGGGCGGTGGATGGTGCGTGCCCGCCCTCTGAGGTGAATGGTAGGGCGTGGAGGGGAAATAGGTGCAGGTAGCGGTGGGGTACTAGGATTAGTTGTTTGCTGGTTGGGGGGATTTTGTCTGCTATTTCTTTGAGGCGCAGGATTTGTGAGAGTTGTTCGAGTTTTTGGGAGAGGGTTATTTGCCAGGTTTTGTTGGTTTTTTTGTCGCGGTATTCGTCGATATAGTTGTTTTTCCAAGTTTCTAATTCGGCTATTTCGGTTGTGGTATATGCGATTAATTCTATGTTGTCGCGGGTGATGATGAATGCAAATCCACCCGTAGGGGCGGTGCCCCCGTGCCCGCCCGAACCGATGTACCATTCTATAATTGCTGTTTTTGGATCTAATGTTTTCTGGAATTTGGCGATGTCTGTGGGTTGGATTTTTTGAGTTAGCTTGAATTCTGGTTCTCGCTGTTTGAAGGTTTCTAGGAATTGTTCTAGTTGCTGTAATGCTGTTGCTAATTTTTCCTGTTGTTGTTGAGAAAATTCGGGAGTCTGGGTGCGGGTTTGGGTTGTGCGTTGCGGGGGAGAGTCTGGAATCTCGCCCGGTTCTTGGATTGGAACCCCCCCCGGCCCCCCCTTGGTAAGGGGGGGAGAAAGAGGGGAAATAGGGGGAGAAACAGGGGTTTCTGTTTCTAGGGATTGTTGGATGGCGGCGATTTGGCCGCGCAAGTCTCTCAGTTGTTGTTTTTCCGATTCGGTGGCGGTTTTGGGGTAGATTTCGCTGTTGGTGAAGAGTTCGACTAGGTAGCGGGATTTGCTGCGTTCGATTGTTTGAATTGCTTTGTGATATTGTTGGTGGTTGATGCAGGATTGCATCATTTTTTCGTAGATGTTGAGGTTTTCTTCGATGATTTCTCGTTTGCGGTTTTCGGAGGCAATCCACTCGCGGCTTTGTTCGACTGCTTCGATGGCTTTTTCGTAGCCGAATATGGCGGTTTCCCACAAGCTTTCTGCAAATCCTAAATTGCCTAAGTTTCGCGCTGCTTTCAGACAGCTAAGGGGTAAAGCATCTGGTTTGAAGATTTCTAAAGATGATTTAAAACATTTTATTGCTTCTGAAATTAGTCCTTTTTCCTGATAAGCATAAGCAATATTTTCTTGAGTCATTGCCCAATCTTGGGGAAAAGCAGCGCGGGTGTAAACTAATAAAGCCAATTCATAACAGGCGATCGCCTTTTCGATATTCTCGGCTTTGTCTTCCTTGATTCTGTCTTTGTAAGCTACTGCTAAATTATTTTGAGTCATCGCCCAATCTTGGGGAAAAGCGGCGCGGGTAAGAACTTCTAATGCCAATTCATAACAGGCGATCGCCTTTTCGATATTCTCGGCTTTGTCTTCCTTGATTCTGTCTTTGTAAGCTACTGCTAAATTATTTTGAGTCATCGCCCATTGTTGGGGAAAAGCGGCGCGGGTAAGAACTTCTAATGCCAATTCATAACAGGCGATCGCCTTTTCGATATTCTCGGCTTTGTCTTCCTTGATTCTGTCTTTGTAAGCTACTGCTAAATTATTTTGAGTCATCGCCCATTGTTGGGGAAAAGCGGCGCGGGTAAGAACTTCTAATGCCAATTCATAACAGGCGATCGCCTTTTCGATATTCTCGGCTT
>NZ_JAUBTX010000059.1:29117-30100 GCF_036705185.1 Microcoleus sp. B4-D4
GGTGTAAACTAATAAAGCCAATTCATAACAGGCGATCGCCTTTTCGATATTCTCGGCTTTGTCTTCCTTGATTCTGTTTCTGTAAGCATTTGCTAAATTATTTTGAGTCATCGCCCATTGTTGGGGAAAAGCGGCGCGGGTGTAAACTAATAAAGCCAATTCATAACAGGCGATCGCCTTTTCGATATTCTCGGCTTTGTCTTCCCAGATTCTGTCTTTGTAAGCAATTCCCAGACTGTTTTGATTATATCCCCAATCTTTTGGGTAAGCTTCGCGAGTAAAAATAATTAATCCTACTTCTAAACAAGCAATAGCAATTTCTATATTAGCGGCGCGACTTCCTAGGGGAAAACTGGAAATTGTAATATTAAAACTGTAGAGATTATCCGCAAAGTTGTATGCTTCTTCTGACTCCATTGCTGCGAGAGTTTGAGTTGCCCACTCGCGCAAGTATTGGGCAAAACCATCGTCTAATAATTCGAGATTGGCTTGCAGGATGGCGATTTGTTCGTCTTCTGGGGAGTTGAGGAGAGATTGGATTAGAGTGAGATAGGCTTGACGGCGTTGTTCGTTCATTTTTGATAACCCACGTTTGGGATATTTTACATTGTTTGTGGGGGGAATGCAAGATTGGCAGCGGATTTTGTAGCGGATTTAGCGGATGGATTTGGGGTTGGTTGCGGATTAATTGCGGGTTGATTGCGGAGGCCCCGGCGATTGGAAATCGCGTCTGCACAAACGATGTCCGCCTCTGCGGAGGAAGATGGTATTTGGGGATGGGAAATTATTGGATGAAATCTTCAACCCACGGAGGTGGGTTTTGTTTGTGTAAACCTGGTTTGAACCGCCGGGTTTTTGTCAATTGGAAATTTACATTGAGACCCCGGCGATTGGAAATCGCGGCTACACAAACGATGTCCGCCTCTGCGGAGGAAGATGGTATTTGGGGATGGGAAATTATTGGATGAAATCTTCAACCCACG
>NZ_JAUBTX010000059.1:30200-37898 GCF_036705185.1 Microcoleus sp. B4-D4
GAGGTGGGTTTTGTTTGTGTAAACCTGGTTTAAACCGCCGGGTTTCTGGCCGCCAGCCCACAAGTCGGTTTAATAATCGGCGGGCGATCGTCTTTTTGTGCTTCTATTGTTAGAATCCCCTGTTTTTTTCTGTCTACCTTTTTTAATTTGCTGGCTCATTTCTACAAACAAATCTCTGCGTAAATAAGGATAGTCGCTTACCCAAACGTCGCGGCTGGGAATGTAAATGTCGGAAACTTTGGCAATTGTACCCAAGTCTTCTATATCTGACATGATTAACATTAAAGCAGCTTGGCCGGGAACAATTCCCTGATGTTCTTTGCGTAAGGGAGCTCGCAGTGTGGTAGTAAATCCGGTTTTGTCGCCGATTTCTAAGTTGATTCGGGGTTCTAGGTTGTCGATTATTACGAGTTGTCCTTTTTGATTGACTGTTTCTTCTTGACTTGTGACTTCATCTGTGATATAAATATCCAAAATTCGTCCTTGCCAAAAACCACAATATTTATGTTTGCGGCATTGTGCATTCCGCAAACTTGCCCACAAAATCGGGCCCCACAGCCAGTACAAACCTGCGATCAATCCGGTAATTAAAACTAGGGGCCCGACATCGGAACCGACGAAGCTATAGATGACTAGCACCAAAATTACGCTGACTGCTGAGATTAACATTCGCCTGAGAAAGTCGGGGGGTTTTCCCCACATATATTTGTATTGCACTCCGGTGGCGACGGCGGGAATTAGTTCTTGAAATGTTTCGCGGGTTAAGGGAATTAGCATATTTGGGAATTGGGAATGGGGAATGGGGAATGGGGAATGGGGAATGGGGGATTGGGAATGGGGAATGGGGGATTGGGAATGGGGAATTGGGGATGGGGAATGGGAGTTTTTTTTGGTTGATATCTATATCAATTGTTTAATTACTCATTTAAGGTTTTTTGTCACCTATTGAGTTTAGATAAGCATTGAGTTTTGGTGGCAATTCATCAATTATTGGTTGAATTTTTTTTACTTGTTCATCTGCTAACAACTGTCTGGTATATGCCAATCTCAACCAACTGATTGTTTCATACAAAGAGCCTCTGGCAATTTTAACAAAACGCCGATTGTCTTGATGATTCTACCTGCCGCGTCCTTCTGCGATATTAGCACAAACACTATCGGCGGATCGTACAATTTGGTTGCCCATAGTATCTTTAGTGAAATAATCCCATTGTTTGACAATAAACCAAACCTCATTTGCTAGCTTTTCAGCCAACTTGTAAACATCCAAATCCTCAAAATCAGGTCTAGCCATATCTACACCCCTCTATTACCATTCCCAATCCCCAATCCCCAATCCCCCATTCCCATTCCCAATTCCCAATCCCCAATCCCCAATCCCCCATTCCCAATCCCCAATCCCCAATCCCCAATCCCCAATCCCCCATTCCCAATTCCCCATTCCCAATCCCCCATTCCCCATAATCTAGAGGATTTTTTCTAATCCGTAAACCAGCGATCGCAATTCTATGATTTTTCGCACTGATAACAAAACTCCGGGCATATAACAAGCGCGATCGCTCGTATCGTGTCGTAATGTATAAACTTGACCCTCGCCGCCAAAAATTACTTCTTGGTGGGCAATTAAACCGGGTAAACGGATGCTGTGAATCCGAATTCCTTCGTCGGCTAAAGAGCCTCTGGCACCGGGCAATTTTTCGGTTTCTTCTACTAGGGCGGGATTGAACGTTTTCCCCATTTCTGCTAGCATTTGGGCGGTTTGGATGGCTGTGCCGCTGGGTGCGTCGGCTTTTTGATTGTGGTGGAGTTCGATAATTTCTACGTGTTCAAAATATTGAGATGCTGTGACGGCGGCTTGTTGCAGCAGCACCATGCCGATCGAGAAATTGGGTACAATCAAACAACCTATGCTGGCTTTGTCGGCAAATTCCGCGAGGTTTTGAATTTGGGCGGTACTCAATCCGGTAGTTCCTACTACGGGCCGTATACCGTAGGCAATAGCCGATCGCACGTTTTCGTAAACTGACTTTGGGTGCGTAAAGTCCACCATCACGCCTAACTGCTTTTCCTGAGCGGCTAAGGCCAGCATTCCTTGCAAGTCGTCGGTGATGGGAACTTCTAACGGGCCGCACCCGGCTAATTCTCCCGCATCGGCGTTGAGGGACTCAGGAGAGCGGTCTACAGCGCCAAATAAGGTCATGTCGCTAGCACTGGCGATCGCCTTAATTACTTCGCGGCCCATCTTGCCGCCAGCACCGTTAACAATCACCGGAATCGGAAGTTGATTGGCCATAATCTCAAAAATATCCAGAAAGTTCGATCGACTAAATTTTAACGCTTGTGGAAACTTGTGGAAACTTGGGGAAACGGAGGAATCCCAGACAGCACTTTTCGGCAGATACGATTCAAACCCAGTTTCCCATCCGAGAAATACTTTGCCAAATCGATTAATTAGCTTAAATAAACTCGGTTTCGGCACAAGTTCTGAAAAAATTATACTCAATCTCATAATAAGCTCAATTCTGTAAGAACAAACTTGTGGTTAGCTTTATTTGCACCCGTATATCTTTGCTGTGACTGCCAAATTTTCTCGAAATCTTTGTTCTGTACTGTCTCTCGCAACTGGCCTGAACCGGAGTTCTCAAGGCCGGCGGGTCAGGATTTTGCCTGCTTTGTTGGCAGGCGCAACTGTAACGCTGCTGAATACGGGAGCTCAGCGCTTGGGGTGGTATCAAAGCTTGGAATTGGGAACTTTTGACTCGTTGGTGCGCTTGGAGCCGGATGCGGGCCCAGATCCGCGGATGCTGATAGTGGGAATTTCTGAGGCGGATATTCAAACTCTGGGGAGGTTTCCGATTTCCGACGGGGCGATCGCCAAAACCTTGACAAAACTCCAAAAGTACCAGCCAAAAGTCATCGGTTTGGACTTGTACCGCGATTTGCCTCAAGCCCCCGGACACCAAGAATTGCTGGCGGAGCTCAAGGCGCCGAATCTGGTGGCGATTACTAAATTGAACGATTCAGACAGTGGGGGAGTGCCCGCCCCTCCGGGGATGCCGCCGGATCGGGTGGGTTTTAATGACTTTGTACTCGACGCTGACGGGGTGGTGCGCCGCAATTTGCTCTCAGTCGCGAAACCCGACAATACTGCTGCTGCTTCCTCGTTTTCTTTGCAAGTGGCTTCGCTGTATCTCAAGGACAAGCTGCAGCCGACAGATAGCCGTGTCAATCCCCATCAAATCAACTGGGGGAAAGCAAAATTTGTGCCTTTAGCATCTGACAGCGGTGGCTATGCAAATCTTGATGCTAGAGGCTACCAAATTCTGCTCAAATACCGTTCTGCTGTTGGGGTGGCGCGACAAGTCAGTATCCTGCAGGTATTGAAGGGCGAAATTGATCCGAGTTGGGTAAAGGACAAGATTGTGCTGATCGGGACGACTGCACCGAGTACCAGAGATGTGTTTCTCACGCCCTACAGCCCGGTTAAAAAGCAAAATCCGAAAATGCCGGGGGTGTTGCTGCACGCTCAAATGCTCAGCCAAATATTGACTGCTGTTTTGCAGGGGCGATCGGTGTTTTGGGTGTGGCCAGAATGGGCAGAAATTCTGTGGAACGCTGCTTGGGCGGTGCTGGGCGGGCTTGTGGCTTGGCGGATTCACCACCCATTGCGGGCGGGATTGGTTGTGGGTGCGGCTTTGGTGGGGCTGTTGGGGATTAGTTTTTTGATTTTTACTGAGGGTGGGTGGGTGCCGCTGGTGTCGCCGGCTGTGGGTTTGGTGGTGACTGGTGCGGGGTTGAGCGCTTACAGGAAGCTTTACGATGCTTTTCACGACTCTCTGACTGGTTTGCCGAATCGGGATTTGTTTGTAGAGTGTTTGGGGCGGGCGATCGTCAATACTAGGCACCACCGCAGCTATCTGTTTGCGGTGCTTTTTTTGGATTTAGACCGATTTAAGGTGATTAATGATTCTTTGGGTAATTTGGTGGGGGATGAGTTGCTGATGGCGGTGGTGGTGCGGTTGCAGGCGAGTGTCAGCATGGCGGATACTGTGGCGCGGGTGGGGGGCGACGATTTTGCCATTTTGGTGAGGAATGTTGATGCCCAGAGTGCGGTGGATTTGGCCGATCGCATTCACCAAGCTTTAATTGTGCCTTTTGAACTCGGAGGCCAGGAAGTGTTTGTCACCGCTAGCATCGGGATTGCGGTGGGCGGCGAACCCGCACTGGCGATCGGGCAACAGCCGGAACACTTGCTGCGGGACGCTCACACGGCGATGTACCGGGCTAAGGCTTTGGGAACGGGAAGGTATCAGGTGTTTAATGCTGCGATGCACGATTTGGCGTTGGAGAGGTTGCAGTTGGAGACGGATTTGCGGATGGCTGTAAAACGTCGGGAGTTTTTGCTTTACTACCAGCCGTTTGTGTCTTTGGCCAGCGGCAGGATTATTGGGTTTGAGGCTTTGGTGCGCTGGCAGCACCCGCAGCGGGGCTTGATTTCGCCGGTTAAGTTTATTCCGGTGGCTGAGGAAACGGGGGCGATTGTGCCGCTGGGCGAGTGGGTTTTGGAGGAGGCTTGCCGGCAGTTGCGGCTGTGGGAGGGAATGTTTGATTTCGATCGACCTTTGATTATGAGTGTAAATTTATCTGGGAAGCAGTTTGCTCAGCCGGATTTGATCGATCGCATTCGGGCTATTTTGGGGACAACGGGTTTGAGTGCCCAGAGTTTGAAGTTGGAGATTACTGAGAGTGTGGTGATGGATGATGTGGAGTCGGCGATCGCGGTTTTAAAGGAGATGAAAGCGCTTAATGTCAAGTTGGGAATTGATGATTTTGGTACTGGTTATTCGTCGTTGAGTTATTTGAGTCGGTTTCCTACGGATACTTTGAAGGTTGATAAGTCGTTTGTGGGGCTGATGGAGCTCGAAAGCGAGGGGGAAAATGTGGCGATCGTGCGGACGATTGTGGCGCTGGCGCACGCTTTGGGGATGGATGTGATTGCTGAGGGTGTGGAGACGGCAGCACAATTAGCTCGGTTGAGGGCGATCGGCTGCGAATACGGTCAAGGTTATTTTTTTGCTAAGCCTTTAGCGAGCGAGGCTGCAACTGCTTTGATGGCGTCCGATCCGCAGTGGTAGTTGTGGGTTATTGGTTATTGGTTATTGGTTATTAGTTATTGGTTATTAGTTATTGGTTGTTGGTTATTTGTTATTGGTTATTCGTAGGGTGCGTCAGCTCGTTTGTTTTTTCGGGATAATTGATGATTTAAGAGCTGACGCACCATCGATCGCACCATCTTCTCATCTAAGACATTCACTGTAGCCAGAAACCGGTTTTTTTTCCGAAAAAACTGTATCAATGCCTTGAATCCAGGTAAAAAACCCGGTTTCTTTGATATGGATGCGTCCTGGACATAAAATTTGATAATTTTTGTTATTATGGGGTGTAGTAGTTGACTCTAATAGGTGACTCAACATCATGAATATATCCTTAACTCCTGAACTAGAGCAGTTTGTTCAATCAACAGTCAAAAACGGTAGGTACTCATCAGCTTCTGAAGTGATACTAGCTGCGTTACAATTGCTAAAAGAACGGGAAATTTTAGTTGTTATAAATCCGATTTCATCAGAGGAGAAGCAGAAATCCAGCTATGACTTCTCTGATTTAGTGGGCAGATTAACTTGGCAGGGAGATGCAGTAACAATGCAGAGGAATCTACGCGATGAGTGGTAATCGCTATGTGTTGGATACGAATGCGATCGTTGCTTTACTTCAAGGGAATATTCAACTCATTGAATTACTTAAAGATGCTGATTGGCTGGGAGTTTCAGTCATTAGCAAAATTGAGTTTCTGGTATTTCCTGGGCTGACTCAAGACGATCGTCAGATTTTTGAGCAGTTTCTACAACGAGTGGAGGTTCTTGGTTTAGTGGCTATTGATGCTGTTGTGATTGATAAAATTATTGAAATTCGCCAGCAACATCGCTTGAAACTACCGGATGCGGTTATTGCGGCAATGGCAATCCAAAATTCAGCAAGTTTGGTGACGGCAGATCGAGAGTTTGCCAAGGTAACAAGTTTAACGGTAATTAATTGGTAGCGAGATCCCTTCCCTGAGAAAAAGTCGTAAAGGACGATCGCACTTTGTGACTGATTCAAAAAGGGCGATCGACCTTCGCGCGTGAAAAAGGAATAAAGGGCGATCGACCGGCACGATGCCAAAAGTGCGATCGCTTCTAATCTCAAGAATGTTATCATAGATTAACAGTTACTATGTCTTTATAGGTAAATAACATGAATGCTAAAGATTTGCTGCTTAAAGAAATGGATAATATGCCAGAATTTATATTAGAAGAAGTTTGGGATTTTCTGCAATTTCTAAAAGTAAAATATGATAAAAATAAGTTAGAGTCAAGCCTGCTCAGTGAATCTGCTTTGCAAAAAGACTGGTTAAAGTCAGAGGAGGATGAAGCATGGCAGAATTTGTAAAAGGTGATGTGGTAGTTGTTCCGTTCCCATTTTCAGATTTAACAAAAGCGAAGCGCCGACCGGCTTTAGTTATAGCAACTTTGACAGGAGACGATCTAATTCTTTGTCAAATTACTAGCCAGAGAATAGCCGATCGCTATGCTATTACTATTGAAAGTAGTGATTTTAGTGAGGGCGGACTTAACCAAACTAGCAACATTAGACCTAATCGCTTGTTTACGGCTGACCGAGAAATTATACTTTATAAAGCTGGTAAGCTAAAAAGTGAGAAGTTGAACGAGGCGATCGCTAAAATCGTAGAAATTATTCAGCAGTAATTGCCAGTTGTCAAGCGTTCCGTCTGTTCAAAATACTGTTTGACTACTTTGTAAAGGGCGATCGACCTTTCCATGTCAAAAAGTGCGATCGCCCTTCGCCCGTGAAAAAGCAGTAAAGGGCGATCGACCTTTCGATGCCAAAAGTGCGATCGCTGGAAATTCCTTCTCTCTCAAGTGTCATTGTGCCCTTAGATTGGCTAAAATAATCCTCATATCGTCTAGAAAAGCTTTATGCCAGAAATTGCACGATTTTAGGGAATCATCATCAAAATTTTATTTCTAAACTAGACGAGTTTAGTGTTTTAGCTGATGTTTCGTATGAGTGTTACTATTATTCAAGTATCTTCACTATTAACGGGGACATAGTATGATGATTAGCGATCGCCTCGAAACCTTAATAAACCAAGCTGAAGAACTCATACAGACAGATGATTATAAAGGAGCGATCGGCATATTACAGCAAGCTTTGGAAATAGATCCCAATAATACAGAATTTTTGATAAAGTATGGTGAAGTATTGGGGAAAAATAAGCAATATCAAGAAGCATTTGAAATTTTTGAAAAAGCTATGATTATCGACCCGAAAAATGTAAAAGTTTTAGGTTCCTATGCTAAGGTATTAAAGTGTGGAGGTAAGCCAACTAAACGGTTAGAAGTTTTGCATATTCTAGTAACAATTGAGCCTGACCACCCAAACAATCTCAATGGTTATGCCAATGCTTTGAGTTCAAATAATCAGCATGAGAAAGCTTGGTCGTTATTTGAGCAAGCGCTACAGATTGAACCGGATAATGTGACAACATTATCTAGTTATGCCCAAGCTTTGATCGCAAATAATCAGCATGAGAAAGCTTGGTCGTTGTTTGAGCAATCGCTACAGATTGAACCGGATAAT
>NZ_JAUBTX010000060.1:0-36193 GCF_036705185.1 Microcoleus sp. B4-D4
ATTGATTTTATGGCTTTATGCCTCCAATTTTAAAACTATTAAATTTGTCTAAATATCTGCGGAATGTGGGTCTAAACGTTCGAGGTCGAGTCCGCCTTCATCGCGGCTGATGCGGCGCACGGTGACGTTAACGTTGCTCAAATCGGCGAGCAAATCTTGGAGGATTTCTTGTTGTTGGCGAGCTTGAGTTATGTCGCGCGGTTCTTGCACCAAATGGCGGACGATCGTATCTTCTGCTCGCGAAGCAACGATCGGGTCAGCTTCGCCGTCTACGTGCACGAAAGTCCGCCGACCGGCCCCCCGTTCTTCTTCGATTGGTATTACTGCCGTTACGCGATCGGAGCGTACATATTTGCCAAATCCCAGGTGGACTAAGACGGAAGATTGTATTTTCATAGATAGCAAGATTTATTTGTTAGTTATCTATATTTTAGCTTTTGGATTCAGGATATAACAACTAATATTGCCGTTAATTTTACTACAAAATATGTCGGTTTTTCCTCTGTTTTATTATTGTCATTTTTAGTAAAAACTGCTAAGCTAACTGAATAGAACCTACGCACGGGCAGTCAGAAACCGGGTTGTTTCCGAAAATATTTCGTTCCAGCCAGCAGAATCTGTAAAAATCCGGTTTCTTTTGCCGGAGTGCGTAACTCCTGTTAACATAGAATTAGAGCAGTTTGCGACCCGCAACGCATTTCAGGGACACAGCCTACCGATTCTAGATTTGAGCCTTACTTTCACGGACAAACAGGAATACCTAAATGATCCCAATTAGTCTCGACTTAGTTATCAGTCTCCTGACAGCAATTCCCTTCGGCATCGTCAAAGACAAGCTTCAGCGCAACGAAACAGTCATCAAATTATTAAAAAAATTCAACCTCGACCCCGACGCGCCGCCAGCAGATTTTAGCGGAGTTTATGTTTATACTTTAGTAGAATACGGCGCAGGCAAACCCAAACAAATTTTAGAACTGTTTCGCCAAAAAGAAATTGAATCAGCATTTCGCAAAGCTTTCGAGTCCGATAGCCCAGCCATTTTAATTCAAGCAGGCGAAGACTATCTGAACGAGTCTGCTTTGGGCAAGGAAATCCGAGATTTAGGCATTGACCCCAGACGGGAATTCATGGCATTTGCCGCCGTGTTTATGGAAGTAGCAAAGCGGACGCGGACGCTGGGAGATGTGATGGTGGGAAATTCGCTCGCCTCTTTGCAAAAACGCCTATCTATGGTAATGGATCGCATCGAACGCCTTCCCACGCTGGAAGGAATTCGCACCGAATTTGCGCGGTTGGAATCTCAAGATTATCCCGCACTTCCCGCAGCAGCATCAACGAATATTCAAAAGTCTCAAGCTTTTATTTTATCGCAACAAGTTCGAGGTTGGTTTGAGACATTAAGTTATAAGTTTGAAACCTATCAAATCTCGGAAGATAACTATTTTGAATGGATTATCAATGTTCCCGTCAGACGCAATCGGTACGATCGCATTTTAGTGCGCGGAATTGCCGGAGAAGCCGGACTCAAGGACATTTCGGCCTTGCGCGAGTCGGTGGAAAAACAGCGCACCGATGAAGGATGGTTAGTCACCGCCCGCCGCATCAGTCGCGCCGCGCGGGATGAAGTAAAAAAAGATGAAAATCGCGATTTAGCTTGCTATACTTTCGATGAATTGCTCGACCAAGATGCCGATTTTACCGCTTATCTGGATTGGCTAGAAACTGAAATTACCAGCCGGAAAATTAATACAAAATACGTGCCACTAGCTTGTACAAAAGAAGAAATTGATCCCGATACTCACCGCAAAATAGGAGTGAGTCATTATGGCGAGGGAGATGGCTGGATTGAAGGTTATATTGACCTGTGGTTGAATGACCCAGTAAAAGAACATATTTCAGTTTTAGGAGAATTTGGGACGGGGAAAACTTGGTTTGTGATGCACTATGCTTGGATGGCGCTGCAACGCTACCGAGATGCTCAAAAGCGCGGTT
Source organism: Microcoleus sp. B4-D4 (assembly GCF_036705185.1). Lineage (NCBI taxonomy): Bacteria > Bacillati > Cyanobacteriota > Cyanophyceae > Oscillatoriales > Microcoleaceae > Microcoleus > Microcoleus sp. B4-D4. The sequence continues at coordinate 1,993 of NZ_JAUBTX010000060.1, forward strand.
TGGAACGCCCGCGTTTGCCGTTAGTAATTCCGCTGCGAGATTACGCGAAAGCCGTTAGTGTGGAGTCGCTATTTTCCGAGTTTTTCTTTCGGAAACACGAGATACCTTTGGCGGGTTATTCGGCCTTTGAACAACTAAATCGCATGGGTAAGTTTCTGTTGATTTTCGATGGTTTTGATGAAATGGCCGCTAAGTGCGATCGGCAAGAAACCATCAACAACTTCTGGGAACTAGCAAAAACGGTCGTTCCCGGCGCAAAAGTCATCCTCACTTGCCGTACCGAACACTTTCCTGAAGGCAAGGAAGGACGGGCATTGTTCAATGCAGAACTGCAAGCGTCAACAACCATTTTGACAGGTGAAATTCCCCAATTTGAAGTATTAGAATTAGAGAAGTTTAACGACGAGCAAATTGGGCAAGCGCTGTCATTTCAAACAGAAGCGGCGACAGTGGAAAAAGTGATGGGAAACCCGCAACTATTGGATTTAGCGCGCCGCCCGGTGATGACCGAGTTAATTTTGGAAGCATTGCCGGATATTGAAGCTGGAAAACCAGTCGATATGTCGCGGATATATCTGTATGCGGTGCGGCGGAAGATAGAGAGAGATATCAAAGCTGAACGGACTTTTACTTCCTTAGCAGATAAGCTTTACTTTTTGTGCGAACTGTCTTGGGAAATGCTGTCAACCAACCAAATGAGCCTGAATTATCGCGGTTTTCCCGATCGCATTCGCAGCTTGTTTGGTTCCATCGTGCAAGAGGAAAAAGACTTAGACCACTGGCACTACGACATGATGGGTCAAACGATGCTGATTCGTAATGCCGACGGCGATTATACTCCGGCGCACCGTTCGTTATTAGAGTTTTTTGTCGCTTATAAATTTGCAGCAGAATTGGGAGTTTTGGCGGCAGATTTTATCGAATTAGTTGCGCCTGAACAGTCTTGTTTAGATCCTAATGCAGCGCCTCAAGAATACACTTGGTCTAATTATTGTCGGCTGCAAGCCCAGAATAGAAATAATGGTGAGCTTATTGCGCCTTTAAAAGGATTTGCGGCGGAAGATTTAGGACAACTCCGTCAGAGTTTTGGACACGCACCGCTGACAAAAGCAGTGATGGATTTGTTGTTACCAATGGTAGGGGCGGTGTCCTCGTGCCGGCCCTGCCTCGATGTAGGGGCAGCTACGGAGAAATTATTGGAAATTCTGGAAGCAACGCGGGGAAAAACTGAAAGTGAGGTAGGTTATGTGGGAGGGAATGCGGCGACGCTGTTGGTGAAAATCGATCGGACTGCGTTAGAAGAAAAAGACCTTTCTCGTGCAGTTATTTTAGGTGCTGATTTTACAGATGCTAGTCTGCGCCACGTCAATTTTGCTGAATCCAATTTGACTAATTCTATTTTTACGAAAATCTTCGGCAGTGTTCGGTCAGTAATATTTAGTCCTGATGGCAAACTGTTAGCTACAGGTGATAGTAATGGCGTAGTTCGCTTGTGGGAAGCTAGCAGTTGCAGAGAAATATTGACCTGTAAAGGACATACCAACGTGGTGGAGTCAGTTGCTTTCAGTCCTGACGGGGAGATACTCGCTAGCGCGAGTTATGACAAAACAATCAAGTTATGGGATGTCAAGAGTGGTGAATGTTTAAAAGTTTTGCAGGGACATACCGAATCAGTAATGTCAGTCACCTTCAATCCTGATGGAAATATACTCGCTAGCGGGAGTTTCGATCGCACGATCGGGTTATGGGATATCCGCACGGGTGAATGCCTGCAAATTTTGCACGGTCATACTGAAAATGTGTTTTCAGTCGCTTTCCATCCTGCTGGTGAAATGTTTGCCAGTGGAAGCGGTGACAAAACAGTGAGACTGTGGAATGTCGGTACTGGTGAATGCTTGAAAATTTTGCACGGCCATACTAAAAATGTGTTTTCAGTTGCTTTCAATGCTGCTGGTGAAATACTTGCTAGTGGCAGCGGCGACGAAACAGTGAAGCTGTGGAATATTGGTAGCGGTCAATGTCTCAAAAGTTTGGAGGGACATTTCGATCAAATAAAGTCGATCGCCTTTAGCCCAAATGGCGAAATACTCGCAAGTGGAAGTCACGATCGCACAGCAAAACTGTGGAATATCAACAGGGGTGAATGCTTGAATACTTTGCAAGGGCATAACGATCGAGTAGGGTCAGTCGCTTTCCATCCTGCTGGTGAAATACTTGTTAGCGGTAGTTATAATAAAACGCTAATGCTGTGGGCGATCGACAGCGGTGAATGCTTGAATACACTGCAAGGGCATAGCACTCAAGTAAGGTCAGTAGCCTTTAGTCCAAACGGTGAAATGCTGGTCAGCGGCGATGACCAGCAAACAGTCAAGCTGTGGGATGTCAGCAGTGGTGAATGCCTCCAAATCTTGCACGGACATCTCGATCGGGTGCACTTAGTTGCCTTCAGTCCTTCGAGTGAAATACTGGCCAGTGCTAGTTTTGACGAAACACTAAGGCTGTGGGATATTAACAGTGGTGAATGCCTCCATATTTTGCAACATTGTGGAAAAGAAGTAAGGTCGATCGCCTTCAATCCTTCGGGTAAAATACTTGCTAGTGCAGGTTACGACCAAACGGTGAGGCTGTGGGATATCCATACTGGTGAATGCCTCCATATTTTGCAAGGAAATAACAGTTCAGTACACTCGGCTGCCTTCAGTCCTTTGGGCGAGATATTTGCCAGTGCAGGTTTTGACGGAACGGTGAGGCTGTGGGATATCCATACTGGTGAATGCCTCCACATCTTACAGGGGCATACGGGTTGGGCACCGGCGATCGCCTTTAGCCAGAACGGTGAAATACTTGCCACTGGCAGTGTCGATCAAACAGTGAGGCTGTGGGATGTTCGCAGTGGTGAATGCCTCCAAATTTTGCAGGGGAATACTGATTGGATACGTTCAGTTGCCTTCAGTTATTGTGGTGAAATAGTTGCTAGTGGAAGTGTAGATGGAACGGTAAGATTATGGGATATCCGTACTGGTGAATGTCTCAAAATTTGGCAATGTCATACCAGTAGAATTAACTCAGTTTCCTTCTGTTCAAATGAAAAAATTATTGCTACTTGCAGTCGGGATGGCACAATTATGATTTGGGAGATTGAGACCGGTGAGTGCCTCAAAATACTCAAAAGTGACAGACCTTATGAAAACATGAATATTACAGGGGTTACGGGTTTAACGGAAGTTGAAAAAGCAACGCTCAAAGCTTTAGGGGCTGTGGAAAATTGATCGTAGCCAAGGAGGAATTATGCAGTCCGCAATACGGATTACAACCAAAGTTATTGCAGGAAATAAACTTGAAATTCAAGTGCCACCTGGATCTGTGGGTGAAGAAGTTGAAGTTTTTGTGATTATACCAGAAAAGCCTCCGTGGCGGCGTAAAGTGTTGGAATTGCTGACAGAAATCCGCAGCCGTCATGTTTCCAGAACTGTTGAAGAAATTGACCGGTAACTTCTTGAAGAAAGAAACTCATGGGACAACTAAACCTACCATCCTTCATCGGAATTGATATTACCCATAATTAGGACACGGCAGTGCCGTGGCCCTACAATTAGTCGGGCGAGGGTTACATTTCTCATGGAGGAAAATCGATGATTTTGGGGTAGGGAAACGGCATTGCCGTCTCCTCCGTTACTATAGTTATCCCGAACAGAACTTACGCAGGGGTAAACAGAAACCGGGTTTTTTCGATAATACTTCGTTGAGGCCAGCAAAAATTGCCAAAAACCCGGTTTCTAATGTAGCCTACTGACTAAACTGTTGAGCGTAGTAGCCAGCATATCGATCGCCCTTTTCGAGCAATTCCTCGTGCGTGCCCGATTCCACAATTCTGCCTTTTTCGAGAACTAAAATGCGATCGGCTCTCCGCACAGTAGCCAAGCGGTGCGCGATAATAAAAACCGTGCGATCGCGCATCAATCTTTCCAGCGCTTCCTGCACTAAACCTTCAGATTCCGAATCCAGCGCCGATGTAGCTTCATCGAGAATCAAAATTCTGGGAGCGAGCAGAACCGCACGGGCGATCGCAATTCTTTGTTTTTGTCCGCCAGATAAATTTACACCCCTTTCTCCAACCCAAGTTTGATAACCGTCGGGAAACTCACTAATGAATTGATGCGCGTTAGCAATTTGTGCCGCTTTTTCCACATCTTTTAGTTCATAATAAGATTGACCGAAAGCAATATTTTGAGCAATTGTACCCGAAAATAAAATCGTTTCTTGCGGTACAATCCCGATTTGCCGGCGCAGAGTATTTAAGGTGACATCTTGAATATCAATACCGTCAATTAAAATCTGTCCCGCTTGCGGATCGTAAAATCTCGGTAACAAGTTTACTAACGTAGTTTTCCCGGCACCGGATGCGCCCACAAGGGCGATCATTTCTCCGGGAAGCACCAACAAACTCATGTTTTGCAAAATCGGAACCCCCCCTTGCCCCCCCTTATCAAGGGGGGGTTGAGGGGGGTAGGCAAAATTAATGTTGCGATATTCGACTTTACCTGTAACGCGGGGAAGTTCGATCGCCCCTGGCTTTTCGACGACTGCGGGTTGAATGGCTAAAAGTTCAAAAATGCGATCGCTAGAAGCTTCTCCCTGCTTGAAATCGCCGTAATTTGCAGTTGTAATGGCGATCGGGTCAATTAAAAGTGCCACCCCTGCGATATAACTAATAAATTGAGTACCTGTGAGATTTCCTTGAGAAATTTGCCAACCTCCTAGAAAAAAGAGCAAAATCACGCTCATCGCTTCCAGAAAGCCAACTACAACGAACTGAAGCGCTTTTACTCTTTCCGACAAATACTTAGCGCGGCGGTTTTGTTCTGCTTCTTCTCCAAAGCGGGCAATTTCGTAATCTTCAGCCACAAACGCTTTAATTAAACGAATGCCGCTAAATACTTCTGTCAGCAAAGCGGATAAATCAGAAATGCGATTTTGACTTTGCCGCGAATAACTCAGCAATCTTTCACCAAACCAGCCAATTAAGATAGCCATCAGCGGTGCGATAATTAATGCACCTAAAGTTAATTGCCAGTTGAGATAAATCATATATCCCAAAACAGCAATTAGCTGCAAAACACAAGGAATAAACTGATGGAAAAATTTATTTACGACTTCGCCAATGCGGTCAATATCTTCGGTGAGGCGATAGGATAAATCTCCGGTTTTGGCAGTTTCAAAGTAGCCAATATTGAGTTTTTGGAGGTGTGCGTAAACTTTTTTGCGAATTTCTAAAGCAATAGTCAAAGCTGCTTTTGCCATCAGCGTATCTTGACCGTACTGGGCAGTACCGCGAATCAGAAATATAACGGCGCTGAGTGCAGCAATTTGACCGAATCCTTGTAAATCTCCTTTTCCTATAAATTTTGCTGTTTCGCCAACCAGCCACGCTATAATCGGCCAAAATACGGTAAATACTACGGTACAAGCTAATGCTTTACCGATGGTTTGTTTTTGGGGACGGAGGTAGGGTAAGATTTGCCAGTATGTCGATCGAGTTTTCAAGATATTTTGCCCTCGCAAATTCTGTTTTTGGGAATCTCTGCAAGAATATTCAAACTTCGATCCCCCCTAACCCCCCTTAAAAAGGGGGGGACAAGATTATTATTCAAAGTCCGCCTTATTAATAGGAGGACAAGATTATTCTCAAAGTCCCCCTTCTTAAGGGGGATTTAGGGGGATCTCTTCGTAAGTCATTGCGTAAGTCATAGAGATATCTGAGCCTGAATATGATATCAGCGATCGGGCAAATCGCAACAATCATTCTAAAGCATCTGCATAAGTCGCCTGCACCTTAGCCCCTGCGACAACTGCACCCCTAAAAGTAGCGGACTCTCCGGGTGCAACAGTAACTGGTAGAGCGTCAATAAATCCGTTATCAATTAAATTACCCGATTCGTCCAAAACTTCATAATTGACTTTCACATTCTTGATTGTTTTGCAGCCTTGATTGACCACTTTACCGGTGAAAAAACTGCCGTCATAATGAACCGTCGCAATTGATAATTTTGCAGCCATATTGGAACCACTAATGCAAGTTTGGGAAGTTTCCGAATTTGGTGATTTTTCGCAGAGTTTGCCTAAATCTACTGTTTTGCCGTCTGGAGTTTTCATGTAGCAAAACGGCTCGTCAATTTGTGAAATTTGAATTTTCGTCTTTGTAGAATCTGCCAGCAAAGCGCTAGCTGAAATTGGCGAGATTAGCAAGGTGGATAAAGTTAAGGTCAAATGTAAAGTTTTCATATTTTTTATCGGTATTTGCTGAAATTAATTAGACTTACATTGCATAAATATTTGATTGATTGGTTAACCACAGATTTCAAGCGGATAAACACCGATCGACGCAGATGTATTCAAGATTGTCTACTTGGGAGTGCAATCTTGTCTAATGAAGGCGCACATTGTATTGTGCTATGATAAAACATCAAACTTTAGTAAGTAAAGTCATGGTCGCGACTCAAGATCACCCAAAACAAAAAACGGTAGCAATGACCGTAAGTTGGGAGAAGTTGCCAGACGACTTCCAATTAGAAGAAAAGCCCGTGGAAAATACAGGTCAACCGCTAATTGCCGGAGCACTGCGAGAAATCTTAGAACTGAGAGGATTAATCGGCCCGCTAATGCTGATTGCTAGCAATTTTGGCATTTGCGCTACTGTCAACGGCGAGTTAGTTATTAAAGCACCAGATTGGGTTTATGTACCTTCCGTACTCCCGGTAGAATCTAGAAGAGACCGCAAAAGCTACACCCCAAACTTGGAAGGAGAAATCCCAAGCATTGTGATGGAGTTTTTGTCGGAAACAGACGGCGAGGAATATTCTATTAGACGTACTTTCCCTCCCGGAAAGTGGTTTTTTTACGAACAAATTCTGCAAGTGCCAACTTACATCATTTTTGACCCCGAAAGTGGATTATTGGAGGTATATCGCTTGCAAAATGGCAACTATGAACTAGAATTTCCTGATGAGGAAGGTCGCCATTGGATAGCAGATTTTGGTTTGTATTTGGGAACTTGGCGGGGGGAAAAAGAACAGCGTACAGGTTATTGGTTGCGCTGGTGGGATGAAGCAGGAAATCTGCTTTTGTGGGGTGTAGAACAGATAACAGCGGAACGACAACGGGTCGAACTCGAACGCGAACGGGCCGATCGCGAATGCGAACGAGCCGATCGCCTTGCTGAATATTTACGCGCTCAGGGAATTAACCCCGACGAGATTGTTTGATAAATTGTCTGCGATATTTGTAGGGTGCGCTGCGGCGCACCTGAAATTATTATCTAATACTCGGATTCCTATTCCTAAGATTCCGGGTTCCGGGAACTTTCCTGCTGGGACGGCGCTGGTTCAAACTGCTCGCACTGCGAGTATTCAAAGCATCAGCAGAACCTGTTAAACCCAAATCTTGCAAAATTTCAACAGCCGCCCTTTGTCCAGTTTCGCAACCGCCTTCCATGTAACCTTGATGTTCCAGCGAAGTGTGTTCCCCGGCAAAATATAAATTGCCAACTCGTTCGCCTTCAACGCCGTACATTTGCGTCCACTGTCCGACTAAATAGCAGGAATAAGAACCTTTAGAAAAGCGTTCTCCCGGCCAATAAGCTCGCACAGCTTTGCCCGATCGCAAATTTCTCACTCCGGGAAAAACTCTTTCAAATTGGTTCAAAAATCTTTGTGCTTGGTCTTCTGGAGTTCCGGCACCGATCGCCAAACCCTGCTTTCCTCCTGTAAAATTAGTAACTAAACCGTTACCAGTAGGAGCAAAAGGCGTAGCTTCCGAGCTATTTTGGAATCCTAAATCGGTATAAACAGAAGCAGTTGATTGATAAACTTCCCGCCAAATGCGGCTGCGGTAGCCGGTAACTAACTTAGAATTGGTACCGTAGCCCAATTGCTCGATCGCCCTGCGCTTTGGTTGCGGCAAAGGTACGTTAATTTTAACGTCACGCAGAGTGCTAAACGGCAAAGTTAACAAAACTCGCTCGTAAGTGCGCTCGAAGGCGCTTTGTCCCGATCGCAAATTTACCCGATAGCGGCCGTCTGGTAACAGAGTAATCGCTTCCAAAACCGTCCCCGCCTCGATCGAACCAGACAATTGATCCGCTAAACGGTTGATAATTTGACTGTTACCGCCTTCAATTTGATAGCGCTCGTCGCTGTTGCCGTACAATTCAAAAGTGTTAGGTTCAGAACCGATTAAAAACAGCAGATTTAACGCCGACTGTTCCTCGGGATCTCGGCCGTATTCCGCCGTGTAAGCTATGCGGAGCAACTGCCGGACAATCGTGCTAGTATCAGCTCCATCGAGATATTGGGCGATCGAAATATTGTCCAATCTTTCTGCAGTTTCCGTAAAATCCAGATAGCTAAAGTTATCGCCCACGGCCTGCCAATCAGCACTAATTTTAGTGGCTAGCGGCGCAAAATCTGCGATTAATTGTTCTTGAGAAAAGCGTCGCCCTTCCAAGAAAAAAGTATCCTTCACCAATCCCCGCTGCACGCCAAGTAAGTCGATCGCCCGCAAACCCAATTCCGTCGCCAGCGAGATTAAATTAGTATGACCGGTGTCAATAAATTCTCCCCCCACATCGGCCGGAATCAGCGTTCCAGCCACCTTGGGAACTGTCCGAATCCTCCCCCCCACGCGGTTAGTTGCCTCAATGATATCGGCACGCACGCCCGCTTGACGCAAGCGATAGGCCGCCGTCAAACCCGCAATTCCCGCACCCACAACCAAAATGGGCGATCGTCCGCCTTGTTGAGCAAAAGCTCCCTCCCGAGTAAAAGTCGCAGCAGCTACAGCCCCCGCTGCAGCTAAACCCCCGTGCAGCAACTGGCGCCGAGATATGGGAAAATTAGAACTGCGCGAAGTCAGCATCCCCAGTAATTCATCAGCCGGAATGCCCGTTTCCCGAGACTTTTGGGCAATACTCGCAGCGCGGCGCAGCATTGCCATCAGTGCAGATTTAGCCATAATTGAGCCACCCTCACAAAACTTCGGTGTAAACTGGATTGTCTAATCGAATTTGATTATGCACTTTCCAGACTAAAGTACAAAGAGATTTTTTTTAATAATGCTAACCCTCAGAACACTGTTCGACAGCAAATTTTATCTCGAAAACAACCCAGATGTCGCCGTAGCAGTTGCCAGAGGCACGGTATCGAGCCCCTTCGATCACTACCGAAAAATTGGCAAATTTGAAAATCGCGATCCCAACGCCCTGTTCGATGCCAGCTATTATTTAGACACCAATACAGACGTAGCAGCATCAGCCAAACTCAACGGCTTTTCTGGGGCAGATCACTTTATCAAATTCGGTCAATTTGAACGACGCAACCCTAACCCTTTGTTCGATGTTGGTTTCTATCTAGCAAGCAACCCAGACGTTCAGACAGCAGTCCAGACAAATCAATTTACCGCCTTTGAACACTACTTTAAAGTCGGTCAACTTGAAAACCGCAAACCGAGCGCTTTCTTCGATCCCAGCTTTTATCTAGAAAAATATCCGCTGGTAGCAGGAGCAGTCACCAGCGGCGCAGTTAAAAGTGCGATCGATCACTACATTCAATTTGGCCAACCAGAAGGATTATTGAGTACACTCCCCGATCCCGCCGACAACTTGAACGCAGCACAAAACCTAGGAATTCTTGGAGAAATTCAAACTGCGAGCGATTTTGTGGGCGCTGCCCAACCAACCGACATTTACAGTTTCATCCTGAATACTCCGAGCCTTTTCAGTGCAACAGTTGACGGTTTGAGTGCAGATATTGATGTAGAATTAATTCAGGATATCAACGGCAACAGTGCAGTTGGATTAGATGATATTATTGCTTCGTCTAACAATGTAGGCACGGCTTCAGAAACAATTGTCAGCAATGGGGCTTTGCCTCCGGGGACTTATTTCGTCCGCGTTTCTCAATTTCAAGGCGATACCAATTACAACTTGAGATTGCTGTCCGCTCCCTCAATAATACCGCCCCAAAATTAAACTCGAATTAACGCCTGTAGCAATTATAAATCCGTCAAGCAAACAGGCACTCTTCTCCCATCTTCCTTCGCGCTCTTTGCGCCTTCGCGGTCTGTTAAAAAATGCTTAACAAATGATTTAGACTTGCGATAAAACTGGTTTCGAGAGCGGTAAATTACCAATTACTAATTTACCAAATCCCGAGATTTCAATTATTAGTTTCCGGCCCGCCCGGAGACGGCAAAGATTGAACCGGTGTCGGAGGCAAATTAGAGCGACTTCTGTTGAGAGTAGCCGACACCAAAGCATAGCCCAAAACAGCAGGCAGGACGATCGCGCTCAGCAACACGATCGCCCCCGCCCAAGTCATCGCATTCGACATCGGGCCGTAATGACTGCGGTAAGGGTCAAAACTTGGTAAATTAGGCCTCGGAGCGTCCCGCAGCGCGATCGGGCGTTTGAACCGCACCCGCCTGTCATCGAGCTTTTCGAGCAAAATCCAGCCAACTTCCGCCTCTTCCCGGCACAGCTTGTGAAAAATCGCCGGATTGCGAAACAAATCCCTGCTAGCCCGGACAATCTTGTACTCCCAAACCGCCAAATCATCAGAATTGCGATCGGATTTAGGCTGGCCGTTGGATCGCGCATTTTCCGGCGCATTAAAATTATCTTCTTGAGATTCGTACCGAGTCAAAACTTCCTCCTCCTCGTCGCATTTTTCCCCCGCAACCGATTGCTCGCGGCTCACCAAGACACCCAGGATTGCAGCCTCTAAACCGAGACTACCAACCATCAAACTCCAAATCAGAATTTCCACCATAAAAGGAGTTAAAATTTAAAAATTAAAAACTAAAAAAATTCGCTTTTAACTTTCAATCTTTAATTTTCAAATAGCCTTCCACCACACAATCCGCACCCACCGTGCGCCAAGAAACCCGCTCCAAAGTCAAAGCATCAGTCATTGCCGAAAACCCCAAATCTCCCACAGGAGTGGGAGCATCTTGGCCACCAACAATTTTAGGAGCAATAAAAGCCATAATTTTTTGAACCGCACCTTCAGCAATTGCCGAAGCCGCCAAAGTGCCACCACACTCCCACAGTACAGAAAGAAAAGAGCGATCGTACAAATAAGCCATCACATTAGTCGGTGTCAGCGGCGACAATTCTACAACTTCCACCCCTTTTGCTATCAAAAATTCCTGAAATTCCGGGTTAACCCCAGCTTCAGTCAGCACCAAAGTAGCCGCCGAGGAGGTTTCCCACAACCAAGCCGACTTCGGCAAATCCAGAGTGCGGCTCATCACCACCCGCAGGGGATTATTTCTGTCAGGGTGATGGCTAGTGAGTAGGGGATTGTCCAGACGCACCGTATTTCCGCCAACAATCACCGCATCGCAGCCGACGCGCACCCGGTGTACCTCGCTCCGAGCCTCCGAGCCCGTCACCCAAGCGCTGTGACCGGTACTGGTAGCAATTTTACCGTCCAAAGTCATCGCATATTTCAAAATTCCAAAAGGCCGGCGGTACAAAATCCGGTGCGCGAAAGCCTCGTTGAGTTTCTGACAAGCTTCCCCTTCGACTCCCGCCACCACTTCAATCCCGGCTTCCCGCAACCGGGCGAGTCCAGTGCCGGCTACCAAAGGATTCGGATCGACCATGCCAGCCACTACTTTTGCCACCTTTGCCTTGACTAAAGCTTCGGAACAGGGAGGAGTACGCCCGTGGTGGTTGCAGGGTTCCAGGTTGACGTAAACCGTCGCTCCTTCGGCGAGTTCCCCCGCTTCGCGGAGCGCAAATACTTCGGCGTGAGGTTGGCCGGCACCGGGATGAAACCCTTCGCCGACAATCTTGCCGTCTCGGACAATTACAGAACCGACGAGGGGGTTTGGTGCGGTTTTGCCTAGGGCGTGGCGGGCCAATTCTATGCAGCGGCGCATCATGGCTCGATCGAACTCTTGAACTTGGCTGTTGTCCAGTTGTTTGGTAGATTGCTGCTGTCGGTTAGCTGAATTGGCGATCGATTGAGCGTCCGCCCCAAAAGTGTCCATAAGATTTTGCTATGATATCTAACCCTAAGTTTAGTGACTTTGATGCTAATTTTGGGCCGCCGACGATCTATTCCTGCTAGGCGCACTGTACGTTATCGGGAGTTAAGGGCAACAAGCGGGCGATCGGGCAGCTTGTGACCCCAGCAAATACCTTTAATATTAAGAAACAATAGCAGCCGCTTGAGAAAAAACGATGAGTCACGACATGAAGCGGGAATTTGCCAGCCGCGACGAATTAATAGCCTACGTGCGCGAACAGTTCCCCGAAGCCGCCGCCCAGGATAGCAACGTACCCGCAACCCCAGGCGGGCGCAAAGCAGCCGAGACAGCGCTGCAACAAATTGAGCCCGGCAAATACGCCTCCACCCGCAATTTCCTCAACGGCGCGGTAACGCGGTTGTCGCCCTATTTGCGCTACGGCGTTTTGAGCCTTGCCGAAGTACGGGATGTCGTGCTCTCGAAAGTGCAGCATCAAGAAGATGCCGTAAAACTTGTCAACGAGTTGGGTTGGCGGGATTATTGGCAGCGACTTTATGCCGAATTGGGCAAAGGGATTTGGCAAGACCGGGAACCATACAAAACTGGTTACACTGCTAAAGATTACAGCGAAACTCTGCCGCAGGATGTAGTCGAGGGTACGACTGGCTTGGTTTGCATCGACAGTTTCAGCCGCGAGTTGCGAGAAACCGGTTATTTGCACAACCACCAGCGGATGTGGATGGCTAGTTATTTGGTACACTGGCGGCGCGTGCGCTGGCAAGCCGGAGCTCGCTGGTTTTTGCAGCACTTGCTAGATGGAGATCCGGCGAGCAATAATCTGTCTTGGCAGTGGGTAGCGAGCACTTTCAGTCACAAGCCTTATTTTTTTAATCGGGAAAATTTGGAGCGTTACACTAAGAAGGTTTATTGTGGCGATTGTGCTTTTTATGGGCAGTGCGATTTTGAGGGAACTTATGAATATTTAGAAAGCAAGTTGTTTCCTCATGGCGAAAAGGTCGATCGCACGGGCGGTTCTAAAAGTTGGCAGCGCCATAAAAAAGGTCGTTAATTAGTTATTGGTTATTTGTTATTTGTTAACGGTTGACTGTTAACAGTTAACCGTCAACAGTCAACAGTCAACAGTCAACCGTCAACCGTCAACCGTCAACCGTCAACCGTCAACAGTCAACCGTCAACACAAGTTATGAACAATCCGATTATTTGGCTGCACGGCGACTGTTTGAGTCCCCAAGGCCCCGCTTTTCAAGCACACCCAGACGCACCGGCAATTTGGGTTTGGGACGACGCGCTCATCGATGAATGGCAGTTGAGTCTCAAACGAATGGTGTTTATTTACGAATGTTTGCTGGAGTTGCCGGTAGTTATTCGGCGCGGCAATGTGGCTGCGGAAGTTATCGCTTTTGCTCAAGAATCCGGGGCGAATCAAGTAGTCACAACAGAAAGTCCCAGTCCTCGGTTTCAGGATATTTGTCAGGAAATTAGGAGTTCGCTTCCTGTGGAAGTTTTGCCGCCAGAAGCCTTTGTCCGCTACGATGGCTACATTGATTTGAAGCGTTTTTCCCGCTACTGGCGCGTCGCTGAAAAATATGTTTTCTAATCGGTAATGGTGATATCAAATCCTCTCTGCATCGGAGTAGTGAATTCACTGTTAACTGTTAACTGTTGACTGTTGACTACTGACTACTGACTACTAAGAGGGCGGGCACGCACCATCCACCGCCCCTACTGACTACTGACTACTCACTACTGACTACTGACTACTAACTACTGACTACTGACTACTGACTACTGACTACTCACTACTGACTACTGACTACTGACTAATGACTTCTTCCCTCAACTCGCCTTCAAACGCTGCAAGAGCCATTCAAATCTCGATTGAGCCAAATCTAGATTTTCGACGTGTGGCGCGATCGCCCGTTTGCGATCGTCGGGGTCTTCATATGTTAAAGAATCAGTCTCTTCGCCGAAACGTTGGACTGTACCCCGCAGTCTTGATGACAGAAATCTGGTAATCGCCCGATAAAACCTCAGCGCAAACATTACATCTTGTTCCAATTTTTCTGTTAGCAGCCGCCTGGGGATTGACAGGATGAAGCACTCATCAATTGACGTGACGCTAGCAGAAGGAAGCCTCCCGTCTACAAAAGACATTTCGCCCAACACTTCCCCGCAGGTGATTGTTCCAATTTCTTTGCCGCCCAAAGATAATGCAGTAACGCTCAAATTTCCATGCAGAACTATGTACATCGCCTCTAAGGGCTTACCTTCGGTGATGAGGGTGATGCCGCTAGGGATTGTGGTGCGGATACCGTTGGCGATCATCCAATCGATGTCGCGATCGCTCATTTCGCCTAATATGACTAGAACTTTGTTCATAAAGTCAGGTTGAAATCGAATACTTTCTATTTTTTAGTTGTTTAATTGCGTACTGCTTTTAGATGGTCATACCCTGAGCGAAAGCGAAGGCTAAACTCTACTAATTAAACACTTTATTTTACACGATTATTATAATATTTAATAATTTTTATACTCTCGATCTACCACTCTTTTTTGGATCAGTGAGATCATACATCATTTTTCGGAGACTGTGCAGTCGATCGCCCGCTGCGAAGAGCCCTTGCTGTAGCCCCGCCGGATTAGCAAAACAATTTTGGAAGCGTGCTGTCTCTCGGTTTTGAGTCTGTGCGCCCTAAAAAAACCAATTTTTTGATCGTTGCTGCGAGTCGGTGCGCCCCAAGTACAGAATTGTAGAATACTCCGATCGCGCGATCGACCCATCAATTCAACACAGCGCCGGGGTGAAATCCCCCCTTGGATTGATTTTTATCAGTTCGCTCTCTAAATTAAAAGTAGCATCTCAATCCGCAGTCCGTTCTTGAATCTAATCAGCTAGAGAGTTGACTGTTCAACGGTTGAGTGCCAATCTAGGAACAAGACAAGTGCTATTTGTGTCATTTTTTAGTAAAGCTCTCAACAGGAGCCCTCCAACACTTACACTTTTAATACACCGTTCCTTGAGGAGTGTCTATGAATAGTCTATTTTCCAAGTCTACTTTTGCGCTAATAAATCTTGCAGTTTTAGCAGTTTTTTGCGGTATCATGCCAGCAAAAGCTGAAACTGGAAACTTGCCCGATGTCGGTACAGCGGCAAATGCGACGGCTCCAAATATTGACCAAATTTCTGAGCCTGTGGCAACTTCAGCGGTTAAACCCGATGCAGAAACCATCGCTACTAATACAAAAATTGATTCTATCAGTTGGAGCGAACTAACAACACCGGCAGAGACAGCAGCCTCCGCACCAGTCGCCAACTTGCCAGCATCTGTGGCTGCACAGTCGGAATCTGTAGCAACAACATCAGAAATTGCTGGGACAGAAACAGCAAAAATGGAGTACGCGCCCATTGCTGCCGAGAAACAAAACTCCGAAGAAACAGCTAAAATTGCCGATAGCGTCAAAGTGCAGCCCAAGGTGGAGATGGCCGAAAAGATCGATCGCCACAACTTGGAACTGACAGCAGCAAAGGAAGAAAAAGAAGTCAAAACAGCACGAGAAGTGTTAAGCAATCCTGTCAGCACTTCCGCCCAGACTCTGACAAACCAACCGAAACTTGCCGAAAAACCGGCAGCAGTCTCCGAAACAACTCAAAAAGTAGCTCAAGTCCCCACCATTAGACCGGGCAGAGCTACCCGTTCGGGGCCGAGCTACATCGGCATTGGCGGTAATATAGGTTTTGGCGGAGATTCAGCCCTAGGCGACACTTCATTTGCGATTATTAGCAAAATTGGTTTGACTAACAATTTCTCGGTGAGACCGAGTGTTTTGTTCCGCGATAACTTAACTGTTCTCGTCCCCGTTACCTACGATTTTGTATCGAAAGAAGCTGTCGAAGTCAGCGATGATTTTGTGATTACTGCTGCTCCTTATGCAGGTGCTGGCATAGCCGTTTCTACGGGCGATAACGGTAATTTTGGCTTCCTGCTTACAGGGGGTGTAGATGTACCGCTGTCAAGGAATTTTACAGCCACAGCGGCACTGAATGTGGGTTTTCTCGATGGAACTGATGTGGGATTGTTAGTCGGTGTCGGCTATACCTTCCCGAATATTGCTAGATAGTTTTGCTATTTGAGCAAACGCACGATAAGTAAATAAGCGCGGGGTTGACTGTAGGAATACAGTCAGCCCTTTTTTGATGGTGGAAAATCAACAGCAATCGAGTACACGGCTATTCGGATAACATGGCAATTTGGAGAACACTTAGTTGTATAATAGATAAACTAGCCTTACTAAAAAGTAGAATCCTATGTCGCAGGGAATCTTCAACAAAATCCTCAATCAGCTTGACACCCTGGAAGTGCTAGAACTACAGCAACTAGAGCGCGCTATTGGGAACTCTCTGGCTCAGAAAGAACAAGCTGCTCAACGCACAAGATTTCACCAAGCGCTGTTAACTTCTGGTTTAGTCAAAAAAATCAAGCATTCTTCTTTGACTCAGCAAACACAAAGGCGACTAATTCCGGTACAGGGGCAGCCTGTTTCTGAGACAATTATTGAGGAACGCCGCTAGATGACAATTTATTTTGTAGATAGCAGCGCGCTGGTCAAACGCTACATTAGTGAAATAGGTTCGGGATGGGTTTTGAATTTGTTCGATCCTGCACTGAACAACGATATCTTGATTGCTGGTATTACCAGTGTGGAAATTGTTGCTGCAATTACCAGAAGGTCGCGCGGCCGAAGTATCAATGCGACAGATGCTACAGCAGCGTGCAATCAGTTCAGGAGTGACCTGCAATCTGAGTATCAAGTTGTATAATTCACCGAAAGTATTATTAACTCTGCAATGGCATTAGCTGAAACCTACGGATTGCGAGGCTATGATGCTGTGCAGCTAGCAACAGGCTGTAGCATAAATAACCTCTGCAAAGCTAACAATTTGCCTGCGATGACTTTTGTATCTGCTGATGGGGAGTTAAATGCAGCAGCAACAAGTGAGGGTTTGATAGTTGAAAATCCTAACAACTATCCGTAAGGTCGATCGCCCGTACAAGAAAAAGCAATTCGCCAAACGCGGAAATTCGGAGGATGAGGTGCAAAATTAACTGCGATCGCCCAGAGGGATTTTTGTGAAAGATATAATGATGGTTGGATCGATCGCACTTTTTCACCAACCACCCGAAAAAATCATGACCAAAACAGAAATCTTAGCAGCACTCAAAAATCTGACAGCAGAAGAACGTCTAGAAATCATCGAAACAGCCTCGCGGATGATGCGCGACGACATAGAACAAAAAGCCCAGCGCAAAGCCGAGAGAAAGCTGAAACTCAGAGCCGCCGCAGAAGCAGCAGTCCCAGATTATATGCCGGGAGGTGCTTTACATGATTTGTGGTCGCCTGAGAGCGAACCATATTTTGAATCCGAAGAAGAATACCTTAAGGCAGGGGTAAAAACCAATGCGTAAAGGCGAAATTTGGCTGGTTGCACTCGATCCTACTGTGGGCGCTGAAATTGGCAAAACCCGTCCGGTAGTAATTGTCAGCGATGAGACGGTAGGAATTTTATTGCTGGAAGTTATTGTCCCTATCACTGACTGGAAAGAGCGATACGCACAGAGAAATTGGATGGTTCCACTAGAACCCAGCAGCGAAAATGGCTTAATTAAAGTCTCAGCCGCTGACTGTTATCAAGTCCGTTCCGTTTCCCAACAAAGGTTTGTCCGACAACTCGGAACTGTTTCGGAGACAATTATCGAAGAAGTTGCAGAAGCACTGACAATTGTTTTGGATCTGGATTGAATAACTAGCCAACAGCGCACAAATAGTGTTAATTATAGATAGATTGTACGGCGCGACGGCCTAAATGATTCCTATACAACTTACACTCAAAAATTTTCTCAGTTATCGCGAAGCTGCTTTAGACTTTCGCGGCCTGCACACCGCTTGCATTTGCGGGCCTAACGGTGCTGGCAAATCCTCTCTGCTAGAGGCGATCGCCTGGTCGCTTTGGGGCTGTTGTCGCAGCGATACAGAAGACGATATCATTCATATCGGCGAAACTGACGTGCGCGTTGATTTCACTTTTTCCACCGGCGGCCAAATCTACCGGGTGATTCGCAACCGCAGGCGCGGACAATCGGGAAGTTTAGAATTTCAAGTTAGCTTGAATGCTGCTGAAACTCAGGAGGAACTCTGTTTTCGCACCCTCACCGACAAGGGGCTCAGAAATACTCAGCAGAAAATTCTCGAACATATCAAATTAGATTACGATACTTTTATTAACTCGGCGTATTTGCGGCAGGGGCGTGCTGATGAGTTTATGCTCAAAAAGCCGATCGACCGCAAGCAAGTTTTAGCCAACCTCCTCAAACTCGATCGATACGACACTTTAGCCGAACAAGCCAAGGAAAAAGCCAGAGAATTTAAAGCCAAAGTCGAAGTCCTCAAACACAGTTTGCAAACCGTACAAGAGCAACTGCAACAAAAAGAGGCAATCTGCGACGAACAAATTCAATTGCAGCAAGCAACCGATTTGCTTCAGCAGCAGCAGCAAGCCGACACTGCAGAATTGCAGCAACTGCAACTCCAGCACCACAACCGCCAAACTTGGCAAAAACTCCTCGCCGGCCACCAGCAACAGCACTACAATATTTCTCAAGAATGCCGCCGCCTGCAGCAAGAACTCGCTGCGGCAAAACAGCAGGGAAATGAGCTGCAAGCCCTACTCGGACAGGAAAATGAAATAACAGCGGGGATTGCGTATTTCCATGATTTACAAGCCACAGAAGAAGCTCAAGCTGGAAAATTTAAGGTTAACCAACAAGCCCAAAATCAGCGCCAGCAATTACAAGAACAGCAGCGCGACGAACTGAGCTTTTTGCAAAACAAAATTCAGCAGTTACAAGCTCAATTAGATGTTTTAGAACAGGATGAAAAAGAGGTTCTAGGTGTTCTCAAACAGCAGCCGGAGGTTGACAAAGGACTCGCACAGTTGCAAGCTGTTCGATCGCGCCTCAGCGAACTCGACCAATTGCAATTGCAAGTTTCGCCGCTGCTACAACAGCAGCAGCAAAAGCAACAAAAGCTCGATCGCGCCCGCGCCGGTTTAACAGCCCGCTTAGAGGAAATCAACCGACAGGTGCAAGTTCAGCAGCAGCAGCGACAGCCGCAATTGCAGCAAGAAATCTCCGCCATCGCCAATCAAATTTTGCAGTTGGAAAACAAGCGAGTTTATCAAGAACGAGTCCGCGAAAAAGGCCAAGAAAGGCACAGCTTTCTGGAAAACCTGCAAGCCAAAAGCCGCGACTATCAAACCAGACTCGCCGAAATCGACCAAAAACTGCAACTGCTGCGGAAAAATGAAGGAGAAACCAGCGCAGGCGAAGCTACAGTCTCGAATTTTGAGGAAAACGAGCAATCGAATTCGCGTTTGATGGTGCGGGATGCAAATTTTGGCAATTGTCCTTTGTGCGATCGACCTTTAGACGAACACTACTGGAATTTGGTAGTCGCAAAACACCACTCCCAACAGCAAGAAATTTGGAACCAACTGTGGGTTGTGCGCGAACAGTTGGCCGTTTCCGATCGCGAAATTCAAGTCCTCAGACATGAATACCGCGAACTAGAACAGGAATTAGCGCCCTATCAAGAATTGCGGGAACGCCGCAGCCATTTGCAAGCACAATTAGACGGCCTGGATCAAGACGAAAACAGGCTGCAAAGTATGCGTCAAGATGCGGAGGAAATAGAGCGGTTGCTGAGTACCGGCGAGTATGCAGCCGATGATTTGGGCGAACTACAGCAAGTGGAACAGCAACTGCAACAGCTCAATTATAGCGATCGCAGTCACTCCCTCGCCCGCAGCGATGAAAAGCGCTTGCGGTGGGCAGAAATTAAGCAAGCTCAAATCAAAGATGCTCAGCAGAAACTGGATAAAATTAATACCCGCCGCCCGGATTTGCAAACTCAATTAGCCGCCGTACAACAACAGTTAGAACAGCAAAAAAATAGCTCGGAAATTCAGCAGCAAATTCTGTCTTTAGATAGATACATTGCGGAAGTTGGCTATAATTTGGAACAGCACGAACACGTCCGCAGCGAAATGCGCCGGACGCAATTTTGGATCGCTAGGGCCGAAAAATTGCGATCGGCAACTGTGCAGTACCCGCAAGTGCAGCAGCGGATTAATGAAATTGCTAATTCCATCGCCGTGCGCGATCGAGATTTGCAAGCTGTCAGCGCTCAAACTTCCGCGATGAACCAGCAGTTACAAGAACATCCCGATCCAACTGTTCGCATCAGCGCTGTAGAACAGCAAATAAGCCGCCGCCGCCAGCAGTTAGACCAACATTTGGGAAGTCTCGGAAGACTCCAGCAGCAACAGCAAAATTTGGAATCTCTGCAAGTTCAGCTAGTAGCTCAAAAAGAGCAAATGCAAGTTACAAAGCGCCAATATCGAGTTTATCAAGAGTTGGGTCAAGCTTTTGGCAAAAACGGCATTCAAGCTTTAATGATTGAAAATGTTTTGCCTCAACTAGAAGCGGAAACTAATCATATTTTGTCGAGATTGAGCGCGAATCAGTTGCACGTTCAATTTATTACTCAGCGGGCGGCTGCTTCTAAAAAAGCAACTAAGTTGATTGATACTTTAGACATTTTAATTGCTGATGCTCGCGGTACTCGCCCCTATGAAACTTACTCTGGCGGTGAAGCTTTTCGGATTAATTTTGCGATTCGGCTGGCGCTGGCGAGATTGTTGTCTCAGCGGGCGGGTACGGCTTTGCAAATGTTGATTATTGATGAGGGATTTGGGACTCAAGATGCGGAAGGGTGCGATCGGCTGATTGCTGCAATTAATGCGATCGCTCCTGATTTCGCCTGTATCCTCACCGTCACCCACATGGCGCAGCTCAAAGAAGTTTTTCAAGCCAGGATTGAAGTAAGCAAAACTGCTCAGGGTTCTTGCATTAACTTGTCGGTTTAGAATGGTTATATCATTTTCGTTTTTTGATTTTTGCATGGAAGATTAAAGAATACCGGGCAGTATTTTGGTTTGCTTTGTATAGGTCAATAAAGTTCAGTTAGCGCTATTTATACCGATTTTCCAAATTGATGCAACAGTATATGTAGGGTGTGGATACATCGACAATCTCTAAAAAAGAGTGACAATCTAATAGGGACGCACCTTATACATTGGGTGAACGAAACAACCCTCCGTTTCCCTTGACCCAACAATTTTATTGTTGCAACATTTTTTCTAAATGGTATTATTTCCCCGATATCCACCTCCTATCAAATCCTCTCTTCATCGAAATAGTAAATTCTCTGTTGACTGTTAACTGTTAACTGTTGACTGTTAACAGTCAACAGTCAACATCATGTATGAGTGCAACCGGAATTGATATCACATCGCCCTGCTTAAGGGCAGTAGGGGTCGAGTAGGGGGGCAAAAATTCGGGGGGAGCTCCGGGCTTAACTGAACCGTATTGTTGTGTGCACGCTCTTCCATTCGCCCGCGCTTCATTTCCCCGTCGGCTTTTAGGGGCTGCTGAGTTTGTTAGGTTAAACTAAAAATAAGACTATAAAATAAGAATATTTCAATCTCTTTAAACTTTTTTATAGTTCTGTCCACTCCTTCGGAGTTTGGGTATTGCCACTCATGATAACAGATTCTTTCCACCTGTCTCTCCTAGAACGGGCGATCGCCGCGTCGAGCAACAGCATCCTGATTGCAGATGCTAACAGCCCTGATACACCTATTATTTACTGCAATCCGGCTTTTGAGAAACTGACGGGTTACAGTACCGAAGAAGTTATTGGACGCAACTGCAGATTTTTGCAGGGTGCCGATACCGATCGCGCCGAATTAGACAAACTTCGCAGTGGTTTGCGATCGGGAACAGAAATTAAGGTAGTTCTCAAAAATTACCGCAAAGACAAAACTCCTTTTTGGAACGAATTAATCGTTTCCCCCGTTTTAAATAGCGAGGGAAAATTAACTCATTTTATTGGAGTTCAAAACGATATTACCAAAAGAATTACAGCCGAAACAGCCCTGCAAGAAAGCGAAGAAAGATTGCGGGCGATCGCCGCTGCGACTCCCGTTCCCATCCTAATAACGCGCCGGTCAGACAGCACAATATTGTACGCAAATCCAGCCCTAGGGGAAACTTTCGGTTTGAGTTCCCAAAAGTTTATCGGCAGCAAAAAGAGCGATTTTTATGCGGACGCGAGCGAGTGCCATAAATTGCTAGAATTAGTCAAAGAAAAGGGCTTTAGCGACAGCCAACAAATCTGCCTCAAAAAAGCAAACGGCAGTTTGTTTTGGGTCAAAATGTCGATGCGATCGATTAATTTTAACGGTGAAGCGGCAATTTTATCGGCATTTTACGATATTACCGATCGCGTAGAAGCAGAAACAGCACTCAGAGTCAGCGAAGCGAGATTTCAAAAATTAGCCGCCAACGTTCCCGGCATGATTTATCAATTTAAGCTAGCAGCAGACGGAACTGTGTCATTTCCCTACCTCAGTTCCGGCTGCCGCGAACTCTACGAATTAGAACCAGAGGTGCTCCAAAATTCTGCTATTCTCGCGATCGAAATGCTTCATCCAGACGACGCGCCAAGCTTCCACGAATCTTTGGCTGTCTCAGCTAAAACATTAGAACCTTGGCGCTGGGAAGGCAGATTAGTTTTTCCGGGCGATCGCATCAAGTGGATTAGCGGGGCTTCCCGACCAGAAATTGGCAAAAAAGGTGACATTATTTGGGATGGCTTGTTGATCGACATTAGCGATAGCAAACAAACAGAATCAGCACTGTGGCACAGCGAAGCCAGATTTCAAAAAATGGCCGCCAACGTGCCCGGAATGATTTATCAATACTTGTTGCGTGCCGACGGTTCCAATCAATTCACTTATGTCAGTTCCGGCTGTTGGGAACTCTACGAATTAGAACCGGAAAAACTGAAAAAAAACTCAACTTTTATGTGGTCGTTGGTGCATTCAGACGACATAAAACCTTTGTTAGAATCCCTAGCTATTTCCGGGGACAATTTACAACCTTGGACATATGAAGGGCGGATCGTCACCAAGTCAGGAAAATTAAAATGGATTCGCGCCATTGCCCGCCCCGAACTGCAACCGGGCGGCGATCTGCTTTGGGAGGGAGTAACCATCGATATTAGCGATCGCAAGCTAGCAGAAATCGCCCTAGGCGAGTCAAAAATCGCCCTACAACAAGCCAATCAAGAACTAGAAAAGCGCGTCCTGCAGCGCACAGAAGCCTTGTACGCCTCGCAAAAAATGCTGTGGTTGGTGATAGACAACATCCCTCAGTTAATCGCCTGGAAAAATCGAGATTCAGTTTACTTGGGAGGTAACAAAAACTTTGCCAAAATCGCAGGTTTCAATCATCCCAGTGAAATCGTCGGTCTCACCGACTACGATATGCCTTGGAAGCCAGAAGAAACAGAATTTGTTCGAGCCTGCGACCACCGCATCATGGCAACCAACACCCCAGAATATCACATTATCCAGCCGCAACTGCAAGCCGACGGCACCCAAGGCTGGGTGGATACAAATAAAATACCTTTACACGACAATTACGACAATGTAGTCGGGATTTTGTCTACCTTTGAAGACATCACCGACAGGCTTTCCCTGCAAGCTCAAGTCCGGGGTAGCGAGGAACTATTTCGCAAAATTTTTGAAGATGCACCCATAGGGATATACTTAGCCAATTTAGAGGATAACCAGTTAGTGCGAGTTAATAAAAATTTCTGCCAAATGCTGGGTTCTTCGGCTGCCGAATTGTTAGGTAAAACATTTATAGAAATTGGACATCCCGAAGATAGAGCCCAAGAACTCCAAGTGGCTGCTGCTCTTTATCGGGGAGAAATTGCGAGCTATCAAATCGAAATCCGCCAGATGGCGGCGACAGGTAAAATTGTTTGGGTAAACGTGACATCTACTCTGATTCGAGATGGCGAAGGAAAACCTCTTTACAAATTAGGGATGATTGAAAATATTACCAACCGCAAAATTTCCGCAGCAGCACTCCAAGCTTCCGAATCTCAATTGAGAAAACAAGCAACTCAATTGCAAGAAGCCTACGAACAACTCCAACACGCTCAAATCCAATTAGTTCAATCTGAAAAAATGTCGAGTCTCGGTCAAATGATGGCCGGGATTGCCCACGAAATCAACAATCCTGCAACTTTTATTCACGGCAATATTTCTCACACCCAGAACTATTTTAACGATTTAATAGAAGTCTTGAATCTCTACCAGGAATCCTACCCGTCCCCAGCTCCTCAAATTGTTGAAAAGGTTAAGGAGTTAGAGTTAAATTTTCTCAAGGAAGATTTGCCAAAAATGTTACATTCCATGAGAGTAGGGATAGAAAGAATTAGTAAAATTGTGTTGTCGCTCAGGAATTTTTCGCGACTGGATGAATCAGAAATGAAGTTGGTAGACATTCATGAAGGAATTGACAGCACACTATTAATTTTGCAGCATAAATTGCATCAAGAAAATCCCAAAAGCCGGATTGAAATTATTAAAGATTACGGAAAAATCTCAAAGATTGACTGTTGTGCGGTGCAGTTGAACCAGGTATTTCTAAATATTATCGGCAATGCGATCGAGGCTCTAGAAAACCAACCGCAACCCCGGACGATCGTGATTCGCACAGAAATGAAAAAAGCCGGGTTGACAAGCCACAATCAAAGCAAGCTGAGTGAGTGCGATCGCCTTGTCATTTGCATCGCCGACAGCGGCCCGGGAATGACCGAAGAGGTTCGCAAGCGGCTGTTTGACCCGTTTTTTACGACCAAAGCGGTCGGGTCTGGCACAGGCTTGGGGTTGTCCATCAGCCATCAGATTGTGGTAGAAAAACATAGGGGAAGTTTGCAGTGTATCTCTCGACCCGGACAGGGAGCGGAATTTTGGATTGAAATTCCGGTGTAAAGGATGGAAATTTAGCTAAAAGTTTAAATATCTAACTTTTAATGCCCAATTGCCATCGGTGCTTGAGTTATCGGGGTTTTGAATTAACAACACTCAGAGGCCGAAACTAATCGCATTCAGCGGTGCGCCCATCTGCTGCCCTTATTCACTAGGCAATTATGCTGAAAAAACTACCTTTCTCCTGGTCTCGCTACATTCCAGCCGGGTTGACGCTCGTTTTGGGTGTGGGAATGTCTGCCCTAGCGTTTGCCTTGGTTTGGGACTGGGAAGAAAAGCGCCGCGACTACGAAATGAACCGCCGCATAGACGATATTTCGATCGGCATCGAACGCCAGCTAAACTCCGACTTAGACACAGTGCTCGCCCTCAGCGACTACATGAAAGCCTTCAGCGCCGTCGAGCGCTCATCTTTTGCCAGCTTTGTCGGTCGTCCCCTATCCGTCCACCCCAGCCTGCAACTGTTGGCTTGGGTGCCCCGCGTCCCCAATTCCGAGCGGCAAAACTACGAAGCCAAAGCCAGAACCGAAACCGACTCCAGCTTCGAGATTACAGAGCGCAGCCCGCGAGGAGAACTGCGTAAGGCCAGCCAGCGTTCCGAATACTTTCCGGCTTTCTACGTCGAACCAACAGCCGGAAACGAGACAACATTGGGCTTTGACCTAGCCTCGGCCCCAAAAATCAGCGCGGTTCTCGATCGATCGCGCGATACCGGAGAAATGACTGTCACCAGCTACATAGGCCTAAGTGAGGAAAATTTCCCGGAACCCGGTCTTTTGGTAATGGTTCCGATTTACCAAAACAGCGCTAAACCGACTACCCTCGAATCCCGCCGCCAACTGCTGCAAGGATTTGTTCTGGGCATATTTCGAGGCAAAGATATTTTTCAAGCTTCTTTAAAAGGACGCAATACCGAATACCTCACTATTTATCTCGGCAACGAGGCTTCAGACAAGCAAGAAGCACGGTCGCTGTTACCGCTAAGGGGGAACCGAGTTGTCAAAAATCAGGCGGCTTGGAGCCAAATTCAGCATTTTGGGTTGATTTTCCAGCCAGACAGCCAACAAGTGCTGACCGCATCGGCCGCTGCAGAACGCGATCTCCGGTCAAACTGCCCGATTCAAGACGATCGAGACTTGGATCGCAAAGCCTGCCAAAGGCTGGTAAAAATTAGCGGCCGCCAGTGGTCTGTGTACGTGTCAGCAACTGCGGAAATTCGCAAGATTCGCAAGCACTGGCGCTCTTGGGGAACTCTGACGATGGGGATGCTGTGGACTCTGATTCCGGTGACATATATGCTGACAGCTTTGAGCCGCACCGCCCAAATCGAAAAGCTAGCCCGAGAAAGAATTAGCCAAGCCGAAAAGTTGCAGACTGCTTACCAACAGTTGGAACTCGAACAAGGTAAATCCGAGGAATT
The DNA here is from genome assembly GCF_036705185.1 of Microcoleus sp. B4-D4. Taxonomy (NCBI): domain Bacteria; kingdom Bacillati; phylum Cyanobacteriota; class Cyanophyceae; order Oscillatoriales; family Microcoleaceae; genus Microcoleus; species Microcoleus sp. B4-D4. Next base: position 28,428 of record NZ_JAUBTX010000060.1, read on the forward strand.
GCTGTTGAACATTTTGCCGGCAGCCATCGCCCTGCGTTTGAAGGACAACGAACACAATATCGCCGAAAGTTTTGCGGAAGTGACTGTGATGTTTGCCGACATTGTGGGGTTTACAGAGCTTTCGTCGAGAATTTCGGCGACTGCGGTGGTGGAAGTTCTCAACGATATTTTTTCGGCTTTTGACCATTTGGCCGATCGCCACGGTTTAGAGAAAATTAAGACTATTGGTGATGCTTACATGGTTGTCGGCGGTTTACCTACACCGCGAGAAGATCATGCTGAGGCGATCGCGAATATGGCGATCGATATGCTGCACGAAATTCGGCTGCTGAGTTTAGAGCATTCGGAACCTTTCAGTATTCGGATCGGCATTAGCAGTGGCCCTGTCGTTGCCGGCGTCATCGGCTTAAAAAAGTTTATTTACGACCTTTGGGGCAACACAGTAAATATTGCTTCGCGAATGGAATCCCACGGGATTACCGGCTGCATTCAAGTCACCGCTGAAACCTACGAGATATTAAAAGATAAATATACTTTTCAGAAGCGCGGCGCCATTCAAGTTAAGGGCAAGGGATACATGGTTACTTATTTGCTGACTGGCAAAAAATATGATTGACACCGCCCGAAAACGGATACAAGCCTCGGAATCGCGATCGGCCAATACCAAACCAAATCCAGGTTTAGGATACCCTTTAAGCTGTTGTGCAAATAAACATTGTAGATTTTTTTGATGACAATCAAAAATTGTCAAATTCTCTCCCCCTCTCCCCCTCAAGTGCCATACACAATCTATATGAGCAAAGGCTGATCAACCAGTCGGCTTCCTGCCGGCGAAAGTTTGTGTAAACCTGGTTTTAACCGCCGAAGCGTCAAGGGGTAATATATCCCCTTTAGGATGGAACCGCGAAGACGCAAAGAACGCGAAGAGAAGAGGAAACAGAAGAGTCAGAAGATAAAGCGGGTGGCAAACTCGGATTTGGTATAAGACTTGCGATCGCCAAGCTAAGATATGATAAGTTCAAGGTATTCTGTCACGCCTGCACTAAATGAGGAAAAACCATGACGACGCTGCTAATTCAAACCGAAAGCGTCCCACTGACGGTCAATTTCCCTGCGATCCAATCGATGACTGTTGAACAGTTCTATGAATTTTGTCTGGTTAATCGCGATTTAAGAATTGAGCGGACAGCCAGTGGGGAAGTTATCATTATGTCACCAGCATTTTCAGATACAGGGAACCGAAACGGTAAGATTGTTCAGCAACTTGCGAACTGGGCAGAAGAAGATGGCACAGGTGAAACGTTTGACTCCAGTGCAGGCTTTACCTTGCCGAATGGAGCAACCCGCTCTCCCGATGCCTCATGGATTAAACTAGAGCGCTGGAATGCCTTAACTGAAGCACAAAAAGCCTCATTCGCACCGATTTGTCCCGACTTTGTGATTGAATTGCGGTCTGCTAGTGACACTCTCAAGGGATTGCAAAACAAGATGCAAGAATATATTGACAACGGTGTATCGCTCGGTTTTTTAGTCGATCGCAAAAACCGAAAAGTCTACATCTACCGTCCCGATCGCGAACCTGAAATTTTAGATAATCCTGAAACAGTCAGCGCCGATCCAGAGTTACCGGGATTTGTCTTGCAAATGGCAAAAATCTGGTGATTTAGAGCGTCAAACCATGACCGAAGACATCAATTCATCGCTCATTTCAAAATTAGCTGTCACACTTTGCACGTCGTCCAAATCTTCCAGTGCATCCATTAACTTCAGGAGCGATTTGGCTTTTTCAGGAGTTTCTATTTCCACTGTATTGCTCGGAATCCAGCGATTTTCTGACTGCAAAACTGTAAAATTTTGTTGTTTCAAAACATCAGCAAGCTTTTCCAAATTAGCCACATTTGTAAAAACCTCTGCACCTTCAGTATCCTCATCAATTGATATCAAATCATAGGATTCTGCTTCGGCTTCTAGGGAAGCTTCAAACAATTGTTCCTCATCAATGGGGCCGCCGATCGTACAAACTCCTTTGTGGTCAAACATCCAGCCCACACAACCAGTTTCGCCCAAATTGCCGCCATTTTTACTAAAAGCTTCTCGCAAGTCAGCCGCCGTGCGGTTGCGGTTGTCTGTCAGCGCTTCAATCAAAATCGCCACCCCGCCAACGCCGTAACCTTCGTAGCGAATAGCTTCTAATTCCGAACTCCCCCCGGCTAAACCGGCACCTTTGGCGATCGCCCTTTCGATGTTTTCACTAGGAATATCCGCCGCCTTGGCTTTTTCAATAGCTGTCCGCAGTTGAAAATTGCCGGCGGGATCGGGCACTCCGCTGCGCGCGGCGACAATAATTTCGCGAGATATTCTGGCAAAAATCTTGCCTTTAACAGCATCAACTCTAGCTTTTTGGCGTTTAATATTTGCCCATTTACTGTGTCCAGCCATAGCTATTTAAGATTTTGAATTTAAAATGTGCGATCGACATTCAATAAACGTAGGGTGTGCAGTGTGCACCTTACACACATAGCATAGAATGCGATTTTTTGCACGAATCTCAACTTTAATTAAAGCGAACAACGGCTTCAGTGTCCGTGAGGTGGGAAGTATCGCCATTAAGTGCGATCGACCATTCGCCCTCACCGCGCACCACTTTCACCAAACAGCACAAAGAAGCGTTAATTTCCGTTTCAACACCGCCCGCCAGCCCGATCGCACTTCCCAAAACCGACGCACCGTGACCTACTAATAACATATCCTCTGGAAACTCAGCAGCGAGGCGTTTAGCAGTTTCCCCAGCCCTTTTGAGACAAGCTTCCCCAGTTTCGGGATAACTAGCAATACCGCCTTTGTAAGCAGAATCAATCCTGGGAAAACGCCTGCACAAATCTGCGACAGACTCAGTTTCCGGCATTTCCGTCATCCATTCAGGATTCAGCCATTCGCAAAGTCCCCACTCTAATTTTATCGACAAATCAAGAGCTTCTGCCGCGTGATTTGCAGTTTGGACAGTTCGCAGAAAAGGGGAAGCGAAAATGTGAGAAATTCCTTCACCTTTGAGGCGATTGGCGAGTTGTTTGGCTTGAACGTGACCGTCTTCGGAAAGGTGCGGATCGTAGCGGTGTTCTGCGGTGAGAAACCAGTCGGGGTTTACGAAGTCGATGCGGTTTCCGTGTCGTGCGATCCAGACTGTTTGCGGCATGAGTTGGTTTTAGTTTGGCTTCTTGATGTAATATTATATCAAGGTTTGGTAATTGGATTTGTTGCCAAGCTATTGATTTGATTTTTTTAACCGCAGATGCACGCAGATAGACGCAGATGGATGGTGGATTGGGTAAGGGGTGATGGGTGGCGATCGTATTTGTTTATTCTCCCTTATAGTTTTACCAATCTTGATTCTAAAGCTAAATTAACTATTCTTTCTAAAGAAGTGGATTCGTCACTTTTTCCAATTATCTTGAAATAGTATGTTATGGACATCGTTAATGGCGAACCGTGACGGTAGTTTCGTCCATACTTGCTCACATAATTTGCCAAATTATTCATAACATAATTGTCTCTGTAGGCTGGATCGTTCACAAATCTATCCCTGGCACCTAATGCCCTATAGGAGGTATCAGGCATTAACTTAGCTGAAGGAGAAACCATACCCAGCTTGTACTCATCCTCATTAACCATTATGCCAATTCCCTTCCGAATATAACCTGTATCTGTGACTATTTTCCAATCGTCCAAATTCTCATTCTAGCTAGAATTTTATTATGGTTGTATCCTCTGGGAAGTGGGAGCCATAAAAACATTGCAGGGCTATTTCGTCTAGCATCAAATCTCAATTCAGCAATCAATTTATTTTTGCCGAGACCATACTTAATACTACTAGAGTCAGTAAGTTCCTTGACCCGTCTATCACAGCCTAGAATTTGTCTGCGAACGCTCAAAACTCCTTCGCGTTCAGTTTCATTACATTCTTTGATAAATTTTAAAAGCAACCTGGGCGGTTCAGATATAGTTTCGTTGCTGTATTGTTCTCGATATGTAATATCTACTCGATCAATATGTTCGGTATCTACATCTTTCAGTTGTAAAGATAATTTTTCCCCGTCAGGAACGATCGCAAATTGCAAAAACTGAAAAAATAGCCCGTGATACTTCCTGTCTGTAAGATTATCCCTGTGAAATTTTGGAGTAATTGCTATTAACCGAACGGGTTGAGCGTAATCCACGCGATCGGCAAAAGGTTTGTGTTCCAACAAAGCATCGTAATAACGAGTTAACTGCTGGACGATATATCGATCTTCAGCGTTTTTCAACTCCACCACAACTAACTGTTTATTCTCGTCCACCGCTATAATATCGCATCTTTGTTCGTTAACAGTGAATTGCCGCTTGATGACTGTCAAGCCGAGCAAACTCTCCAAATGAGCTTCGACAAAATCCTCTACAGCCTCTTCGCTGACAAATTCCCACCCTGTCCCTGTTTTCCTCAATGCGGCGCTGCTTAGCATTTTGACCTTGGTATATAAAATAGTAATTATTGTCTTCCAGTCCGCAGAGGCGGACATCGTTTATATAGCCGCGAATTCCCTTCGCCCGGCCACTTACATTCGGCCGGTAACTTACATTCATCCCCTAACTCGCAGCATCTTATTTCCACCTTTTTGAAACTCATAAGGAGCCTCTTGAATTTCCACACGAAAACTTCTCTTTTTCAATTCAGCAATAATCGGGTTTAAGTGTTCCGATTCCACCCCGCTAAAACTTTGCAACAGCGGAAACACCCGAACTTCCTTCGCAACCCGACACATTTCTGTAATTGCTTGCAAATGAAATTCTTCCGAAAGTAAATGAGAATAAGCAAATAAGAAATGGCTGCACAAAGCTAAATCAAACTGACCGTCATTGAAAGGCAAAATCGGCAATTCAGCATTTATGTAGCGGTCTTGCTCCAAACCAGAGGGAAAATCTGCTAAAAATTCCTGCATCGCCTTCATCCGCACTTCACCTAGCTGGTACGGCGATTCAAAACTGTTCCACAAATAGCCGTCTACATTTGCCTTAACACCGTCAATCACAGTTTGATATGTTTCTTGGATGCGATCGCCAATTTCCACCGCCGTAAACTGATACACTGGATCGCAAGAAATTACCTTTTTACCTTGGCGAGTCATTTCGGCATTAAAACTCGCCGGGCCGCCCGCACAATCCAGAATTGCTAGCTTGAGATCGGTTGATGTCAGGCTAAACATTCCTATGTATTCATCCAAGCAGCGTCCCCAAGGAATTACTTTATCCAATTTTAGTGACACTTGTTCTTTGTCCCGCAGAGATAATTCTTTAATATTTTACATCAACAGGACTTGCGCGTCGCAGTTCAAAAACCCAGTTTCTTCATCAATGTATCGAGAAAGCAGCCACTATTTTCAAAGAAACCGGGTTTTGTAGGGGTAGTGCCCCCGTGCCTACCCCCTCCACTCTAGCAGGTTGATTTGTATCCTGAGTTGTGTATAAATAATTTTGGTCAAACAAGCTCCTAATTCTAACAACAGTTGGCTGGCTTTACACTTTCTTTACAAAAAACGCTCTCGATTGCCTCACAATTTTATGATTCCACCTGTGGATTTTGTAACCAAGCGAGGCTACACTAGACAACAGGGAAAATAACCTAAAATCAACTTGCTAACTTGCTCTCATTCATTGGCAGGCTGCAACCAGGAAACAAAGATGAAACATACCGTTAAAACCGCTACAAATCTGAGTTTGTCAGCCCTCCTGGTGCTGAACAGTTCGCTGCCCGGTATAGCTCAGTTGCCTGCAGTCAGAAATCCTGCACCCAGCGGCAACCCAAACCAGCGGAGAGTACCGCCTCCTCCTCCTCCGGGTTCGAGTTTGCCTCTAGGCAATTCGGGTGCGCTGACACAAGAAGCAGCTTATACTTTAGGCTCGGGCGATCGCATTGGTTTAGATATCTTCGGCGTTCCTGAATTCAGCAAAGAATATCAAGTGTTAGTTGACGGGACACTAAATTTGCCAATCATTGGCAGCGTCTCAATTCAAGGATTGACGCTGCAACAAGCCGCTAACGTCATTACCAAGCGCTACGAACCCTTCATTAATGTTCCCGTTGTCACCGTGACTCTGATCCTCGCTCGCCCCCTAAATATAGGTCTGGCCGGTGAAGTTACTCGCCCTGGTTCCTACAAGATTAATCCCGTCAGAGAGGGAAGCGGAGGAGGAGTAAAATTCCCGACTTTGATGGAAATGCTGCAACTTGCACAAGGGGTGACATCAGCAGGAGATATGCGAAACGTCCAAATTCGCCGTTCCCGCAGAGGAGGTGTCGAGCAAGTTACTACTGTTAATTTGCAGGATTTTTTAGACACGGGAAATTTGGGCCAAGATGTCACGATCCGAGATGGCGATACAATTTTTGTACCGACAGCAAGTTCCCTCAATACTCAAGAAGTCCGTCAAAGAGCCAGTGCTAATTTTTCCGCTGATATTACTAAACCAATTGGTGTGGTAATTGTTGGAGAAGTGAACCGGCCAGGGCCTTATACTGTATTTGCTTCCGATGTGCGATCGACCAACCAACAAACAGAGTTGAGTTTTGTATCTATCGACCAGCAGCAAGGAGCAGTTGTGGGCTTGCCAACAATAACTAGAGCACTCAAAATTGCCGGCGGTATCACTACAGAAGCCGATATTCGCCGCGTGCAAATCCGCCGCCAAGTCAGAGGGGGTAACGAACAAACTATCATGGTAAATTTGTGGGATTTGCTGCAAAAAGGCGACTCTACTCAAGATATTTTGCTGCAAGAAGGTGATAGCGTGATTATCCCGACAGCATCTACTGTAGACTTGACTGAAGTTTCCCAAATCGGAAGTACGAGTTTCTCTCCAAACGCGATTAGCATCAATGTTGTGGGGGAAGTAATCAGGCCTGGAGCTTTACTGGTTAAACCCAGTACATCCCTGCACCAAGCTTTGCTCACTGCAGGCAGTTTCAATCAATTGCGGGCGAAAAAAGACAAGGTGGAACTGCTGCGTTTGAACCCCAACGGTACAGTTAGTCGCCGCACTATCGATGTGGATTTTGCTCAAGGGTTGAATCCTGACAATAATCCAGTTCTCCGCAACAATGATGTGATTCTCGTAGCGCGATCGGGCTATACCAGGGTAGGAGACAATATCAACAGTTTCTTGCAGCCAGTGATAGGAGTTGCAACAGGGATCAACGCTGTTAGCGGAGTTTTTACTGGGTTTCAAGCAACCATCAACGCTTTTCAAAACTTATTTTTGGGAGGAGATTTCGAGCGAAAAAATCAACTCAGACAGATTCGCGAACAACGTCAAGACAGACAAGAGCAGCGTGAAGACAGACAGCTAGAGAGACAGATACAACGTGAAGATAGACTACAGCAAGCAGAAGACAGAAGACTGCAACTCGAAGACAGACGCTTGCAACTCGAAGACAGACAGCGACAAATAAATGTTGAAAATCAGCAACTTCTAATTCAGCAGCAACAACTTCAGCTACAGCAAATGCAGCCACAAACTACGACAACTACTCCTTGATATCATCTTCGGTAAAATGACCTAAGTTTGTAAATTTTTGAGGAGTGAAGTCTTCGCTAAAAACGAATTTGATTGCGGTTTTTAATTTCTAGTACGCGAATAAGAAAGTCCGCGCCTGCGGACTTTAAAACCCACATTTTGCAGATATTTAGACAAATTTAATAGTTTTAAATTGGTCGGCATAAAGCCATAAAATCAAC
>NZ_JAUBTX010000061.1:0-35241 GCF_036705185.1 Microcoleus sp. B4-D4
CATTGAAAAAATAGTCCAGCATATAGCCCGCAAGGGTTTCGGAGGCTCGACTAGATATAAAACTGTCCGAAGTATTGAAGGAATACAACTGTCTTTATTCTCAAACGAGTCAGAATTAATTCCTGCCAAAAAGCAGAAAAAAGCAAAATTAGGGCGTTACGAACGCATCCAACGCGAACTAGAAGCAAATGACTGCGACCCCTACAAGATATTCATTGATATTGAATCTCAGTCACTGCCAAAATCCGACTATACATTTGTCGATCTTTTTTGCGGTGCTGGCGGCATGACCCAAGGTTTATTGCAAGCAGGTTTTCGACCAGTAGCAAGTGTTGAAATTAATCCCATCGCCTCGGCAACTCATACAAAAAACTTTCCCGATTGCCATCACTTGTGCGACGATATAAAAAACTTAAATCCCCAACAGTTGCTCGCTGAAATTGGTTCGCCAGAAGTTCAGGGGCTTGCAATTAAATATAACCCCAGTTATCTTAGAAGAGTAAGAAACAAAAAATCTGACATGAGCGGTTGTGACCTCTGTAATTGGGATGCGAGAAATGATCTTGAGTGAAACCGTTAAATCGACGTTCAAGGATGCTGCAAAGAAACTGACAGGCTATCGCCGTCGAGACTTTATGGCAAAAGTGGCTGAAGACTATTTTAATGGTTCGGCTCGCAAAGTAGAAACATTTATGGGGTGGAACCGAGACAGCGTTCAACTGGGCTTACATGAACGACGAACTGGGTTGATTTGTGTTGATAATTACCGGGCGCGAGGGCGACATAAAAGTGAAATCTTGCTGCCCTACTTAGAAGCGGATATTCGTTCTTTAGTAGATCCAGAGTCCCAGGCAGACCCCAAGTTTAAATCGACATTTTTGTATGCTCGGATCAGTGCCAAGGCGGTACTATCAGCCTTAGCGAGTCAGAAGAACTACGACACCTCGCAATTGCCTTCTCGTCAGACAATTGGCACGATTTTAAATCGAATGGGGTATCGCCTAAAAAAACACAAAAAACCAAGCCATTGAAAAAAATCCCCGAAACAGATGCAATTTTTGAGAATGTATTGAAAGAGAATCAAGCCTCCGATCAAGATGTTAATTCTCTACGAATATCCATCGATAGCAAAGCCAAAGTAAAAATTGGCAACCTGTCACGGGGCGGTAAATCCCGAACCATTGAACCGAAGTCGGCTGATGACCATGATACGGAGTGGCAAGCCGTATTAGTCCCCTTTGGCATTCTCAATACTGAAAGTGACCAATTATCTATTTATATGGGGCAGTCTGCTGAAACCACTGATTTTATCGTCGATTGTCTAACGGATTGGTGGCAAAACAACCAATCTGATTACACCGAACTGGAAGAATTAGTGATTGACCTTGATGGTGGTCCAGCAAATAGAAGTAATCGAACACAATTCATCAAACGTATCATTGAGTTGTCTCAAAGAATTGGTTTAAGAATCAGACTAATTTACTACCCGCCGTATCATAGTAAGTATAATCCAATTGAACGCTGTTGGGCGGCACTTGAAAATTATTGGAATGGTGCTATTTTAGATTCAGTTGAAACAGCCGCAAACTGGGCATCTAACATGAAATGGAAAGGAATTAACCCAATTGTAAACGTAATTAAGACAACTTATGAGAAAGGCGTAAAAGTCTTACCTCATGAGTTAAAACAGTATTTGCCCTCATGGCAACGTTCTGAAACTTTACCAAAATGGGATATCACGATTATCCCATTATGACTGGTATTTTATTTGTCCGCAAGTCCCTCATGTTGTTGTAGGCGGGCCGCCATGTCAAGGCTTCTCAGTGGCAGGAAAACGCGACCCCAACGACCCTCGAAATCGCCTCTTTAGAGAGTTTGTCCGCGTTGTCTCTGAAATACGTCCTTGGTATGTTGTCATGGAAAACGTACCCGGAATATTGACTATACAAAAAGGAGCTGTTAAGCAAGCCATTTGCGAGGCTTTTCAGGAAATTGGCTATCCCCATATGTCCGTTGCTGTTCTGGAATCAGCCGCTTATGGAGTCCCGCAAATCCGGCCGCGAGCCATTTTTATTGCCAATAGATTCGGGATGCAAAACCCCTATCCCAAGTCGCAATTTTTGCCCGAACAATACAAAGCGATTGAGTCAGCAATTGATGATTTACCCGAGTATACTCCCATACCAGAAATTAACCACCAATGGACTCGTCATTCTGTTGAGTACATGGAAAGACTTGCTAAAGTTCGACCAGGCGGTTCTTTGTATGAAAGCTACGCCGATGCTTTCAAGCGACAGTATCCGGGAAAACCCAGTATGACTGTTAAAGAAAATCATGGTGGCACTCATATTCATCCTTATCTCAATCGCGTTATTTCAGCTCGCGAAATGGCTAGATTGCAAACTTTCCCGGATTCATTTATTTTTGAAGGTTCGATGAAAAAGGCAATGTGGCAAATTGGAAATGCCGTGCCGCCTCGTTTAGCAGAGTGTATCGGTTTTGCACTAATTTCATATTTGACTGATATGGCTTTGAACAAAGCTAGTTTAGTTAATAAGTTCCTGTTCCAGAAATCTTAAATTAGTAAAAAACGTAAGCGCATCTCAGCTTGCTATTAATGATTTTGTCTGACTCAGAAGTTCATTAGCCTGATCTTTCAACTGATCCACCTGTAATTTATCATTACCTACTGAAAATGATTCAAGCGCTTGCTTTAATTCTTTCAGTGTTTCTAAAGGTAAAGCTTGAGCTTTTAGTGATTGCTCCAAATCCTTCCTATAATCACCTAGAAGAGAGTCTAGAGCGTCAAAGTACCTTTTAATTTGTTGCTCCAATGATTGCTCAATCAATCGGTTAGATTGTTCTTGAATTTCTTCGACTTTATTGTCAAAGAATTTAACTATTTCAGCCTTGAAAAGGATTAGGTTAACTCTATATATTTCTTTATATAGATGTTTGTCTAAGTTCACACCGCACCAACCAAAAAAGGTGCTAACTCCACCATAAATTGCGCTCAGTATTGGACTGTTAGCTACCATTGCCACTAAACGAGCAGCAAACTGCACCAACAAACCATCAAATGCTCCTTCTAACAATGCTGTGAGTAAATCAGATAATCCATGCCCTCTGAATTCAAGATCAGGGGTATTCACTTCTATGTCAATATCAACTAGCTTGAATATATCTGGTTTAAAAATAACATCAAAATCTCTTTTTAACCGATCTTGAGCGCGTTCAATAATAGGCTTAGTTTCATTATCTAGTAACTTGGATAATTCTTGAATCCTGCCTTCAGTCTGTTTATCCGTCTCTTTACAAGCGACATACAATTGACGTTCAATAATTTGCTTCGCCGAAGCTGCTATTTGCTCAGCGAATAGCTTGGCCTCTTGCTTACTATCAAATTCAAATTCATCCTTATCTCTATTAAAGAAGTTGGATATGTTGTCCCGCAAATGGGAAAATACTTTTATAGCAGAATCTAAAACATAATTTTTCAAGAGTGTGTCAAGTTCGTTTTTTACGTCTTTTTTGAGGTTTTCTAGGTTGGCGTTTACGGTTTCCTTTATTTGCTTTTTTGTTTGGGCAACCTCTTTATCTAGATTCTGACGGCAAGCAGCTAGACTAGAAAGCTCTTGGTTAAGATCCTCAATTGCTTGCTGGAGCTTTTCAGCATTACTGTTAATGTAAGCCAGGTCATTTTTTGCATTGTTACATAAATCATCTAGATGAATAAGACAACGATTCAATGCAAACTCCATGCAGCGGGGGGCAACTTGTCGCAAAATTACATTAATTGCTTTTTCCAGAAAAGATTCAAAGTTTGATACTTCCCAAAGCTTTACCGCTTTCTTTTGTAATTTCTCTACAGTTGCATCCTTCAGTTCATCCTCCCAATCAACAGTCCATACTTCTCTAGCTAATGCTTGGGCAACTTCAGGCTCTTTAATATCTTGACTACTGAGAGATGATTGACGGAGAAAATCCTTAGCGCAGAATGCTTGCCTAGCAGAAACTTCAAATACGCGGTCTGTGTTGACCAGTTCGAGGTTATTAGCAACAAATTGTTTTACCATTTCGGTATCTATGTCACCTCGACGACGCTCATCGATTTTATTAACTAAAACATATAAATTTTCTTGACTGCTTGTTCTGATAACTTTGTGAACTTCTGCTTTAATCTTTTCGGCTGCTTCAGCCCTCAATTCAGTAAAATTAAGAACAAGTAGCACAAGTTGGCTACGCTTAAGTTGCTTGGAAACTACAATTTCTAGTTTTTCGCTGACTCCGGCTTCACTTGGCCCAGGCGTATCAACAATTACAAGATTACCTAGCTTCTCTAGTTGTTGATTTTGCTGTGTTCTGAAAAAAGGAGTTTCGATAGATGGAATGTCATTGTCATTAAGCAACTGGAGAGGATCTCGATCTTGGGATACGGCCAAAATGTTGCAAAGACGGATAATATGATTCAACTCTGTCAGGATCTTGTTGATATTCTTACTGCCAGAGATTTCTTCGGAAATTCCAAAATCTCTATCACTGTGGATTTCTTGGAGTAAACTTGCTAAATGCGGATATTCACCAGTATGCTTAAGAACTTCTTCCATCCCTTGCTGCTGAATTTCCTGCCTGATAGCATCCAATGCTTTCTTAAATGCTTCACAAATTCTAGGACTCAATTTTAGAATCGGCTCTGCTGCATTTTCTTTCAATACAATCTCTGTTGGCAGTGTGGTCATCGCTGTAGCAGAACTTGGCAGGAGTTCTTGACCAATAATGGCATTAATAATTTTGGATTTGCCAGCATTCATCGGTGCGGCAATGGCCATTCTGAGTTTTAGGTGTGTGACTGTACCAATCTCCTTTTCAATTTCCTGTTGATATATCTGGTACTTGTTTTCTGAGCTATCCTCAGACTTAAGTTCATTGCTAGCGCGACCCATCAGAGTGCTAACTTCGTGTAACAGCGCAATCACCTGTCTTTGCAGGTCTTGGACATTTGGGTTGGAGGCTTGAGAAGTCATAGGGTTTTTAGTTGGTGTTTATGGTGAATGGTAGCAGAGATTGTATAACAAGTTTAAGCAATTTGTAGTCGTTCTCCCAAAGTCTGAGGTTCTGGTAGAGGTTTGCCATCTTCTTGATAGAGTTCAATCAATGTTTCTAACAATTCTTGTCCGTGTTTGGCCGCTTCTTCGTAAGTGTGTCCGTGAGTGCAAGGCTGCATGACATCGGTAAACTCAGGTAAACTGACAACAAAAAGTTGATCTTCTTTTGACCACTGGATGATGAGACTATAATGGCTATTCATTCTTCTATTTCCGTGAGCTTCTCATTAATCTGATTGTCGAGCCTCAATTCTATTTATTGTTAATTCTTGCTCCAAGCGTTGAGCAAATATTTGGAATATTTTGACATCTTCCGATGAAATATTACACTCAATTTCCTCATTATGAACTCGAATAACTTCTCCTCTACCGTCTTTAGCCGTAATTGTTAGAGTTGGCCCTTTCATCCAGAGTCGATATCTTTCCCCGTCATAACATCGACCACCTTCGGGTGCAGCTTCTCCAATCTTCCGTAAGGCTTGTTTCGCAGTTTCTGTTACAAAATCAAAGTATTCGTAGAAACGAGTTTTACTAGCAAATTCGTGTACCCTATTATTTTTTTCTAATTTTTCAATAATTTCGGCAACAGTACAAGGAGGGTTTTTTAGAGCCTCAGCCTGCTGCCGAATTACTTCAACGATTGACTCAGGGTTATTATCGAAAAGCTCACTTAGAAATACATCCGGGTGCTGTGCCTCAATGCCATAAGGTTCCAAAGCCTCCTTTGGGAAGTGTTTGAGGTTATCTGTAACGATGATTTGAGCATTTGCGACAATCGCAGCAGCTACAACATGACGATCTCCTGGATGGTTTGTCATTGCTTCCACCAAACCTGCAGGCACTTTGACAATTGCTTCAGGAAAGGAGTATTTAATCTGTTCCTGAAAATATTTTGCTTTGACATCTGTCATTATGCCTTTTTTTACAAGATTGCGGGTAGCACCATCTAGAATTTCTTGTGAAAAGTGAACGCTGTACAACTCAGCCTCGGCAGCACGCAGCAGCGTATCGCATAAAGGCATAGGGAAGATGACGCAGGAATCTAGAACAACAGAAGAAACATCCATCTTACTTAGCTAGATCGCACACCCCATCTTCGTAGAACCCCTCATCCTGAAGAAATTGGGTTAGTTCTTGCAGCCCTTGGCGACGCTTTACTTTCCGCTGTTCTTGATAATTTATTAAGTCTTGGAAAGTCACTCGTCGATGTGAACCAACTTTGATATGGGGAATTTCTCCTGTTTCTAGTAACTTGATTAGAAAGGGTCTAGATACATTCAAAATCTCAGCAGCTTCTTGTGTTGTCAACTGGCAATTGTGAGGCATTATAGAAATGCGCTGACCTGATGCCATCATATGAACGATATGACACAACATACGATAGACAGATTCAGGAATAAGAATCTCTTCTCCGTTGCTTCCCACTAATTTTGCTTGCGAAGGATCGAGGTTAAGAATCCGCTCTAATTCAGCTATTGATTCTTTTTCTTGTTCTTGAACCAAAACGGACTCAAGCGATGATTTTTGGCTCAACATAATTAATTTCTTTTTTGATTTAATTTTTTTCGATCGAAAGCAGAAAGTCAGTCTGTGTTAAAATCAGGGGTTTAAACCCCTGATTTTAACACAACCATTTTTTATTGCTCATTGCTCAGCAGACTGAGGCTGCGATCGCGGAAAACCTGTGCAGCCATTACTGGAAGGGCTATGTAAGTATTTGACCTGCATATACTTGGTTGTTTCCTTCACGATAACACTTACCGTGCCATAAACGCAATATCCGAAACAAACGAAATATTCAAACTCAGAAGAGGGATAGTTCGATCGCCCGAAATTCCCCATCCCGACTCAAGACCGATGCCTCGCAGATGTACAATAGGACGATCACACTCCCCAACGACCACCGCGATAGGGCGCTACACTCTGCCCGAAATGGGTAACATCAGATAAAAAGCAGTAAAAAACTAGAAAAAGGTTTATTGCAAGCTGGTTTTAGGCCAGTAGCAAGTGTTGAAATCAATGGTGCTTTTGTTTCAAGACGAGCATTGATCGCCAAAGAATAACGGATAATGAGACTATCGCCAACATTGAGGGGAAAAAGATGACTTCTCAAACGATCGAACTTTTGGAAGATTTGCTAGGCAAATTACAACACTTACTCCCGGAAAATCAGCAGCTTCTGTTAACTTTTGCAGAGTTTTTGCTGGAACGACAGATGCGATCGATCCCCGAAAACACTTCAGTTGAAGCTGCACCCCCTCCTGGGCAACAACGGGTTTTGGGCCTGCATCAAGGGATGGGCTGGATGAGTGAGGATTTTAACGAGCCACTTCCTGATGCGTTTTGGTTGGGTAAAGCATGAATATTTTGCTGGATACGCACGTCTTGATTTGGCTGGCGATCTCTCCCCAAAACTTATCGCAACAAGCGACAAATATTATCACCGATCTAACTCATACTTTGTTTACGAGCTTGGTTAGTATTTGGGAAATGCAAATTAAGCTTCAGCTTGGGAAGTTAACACTGAATGTGTCCTTAACTGAATTGATAGAACGCCAGCAGCAAGTCAATGGATTGCAAATTTTGCCGATCGAGCTAGCTCATATTTTTGCATTAGACACATTGCCAAATGCTCATCGCGATCCATTCGATAGACTCTTAATTGCTCAAGCCGTTGTGACTCAAATGCCTATCTTAAGTATTGATGCTGTATTCGACAGCTACCCAGTACAAAGATTGTGGTAGAGCGATCGGTTGAATAGGCTTTAACTTATAATTGGCGATCGGTAAAAAATATCGCATTCAGAATCAGAAACCGGGTTTTTACTGAATTTGCGGGCTACAACAAAGTATTATCGTAAAAAACCCGGTTTCTGGGCCCCATGTCTAAGTCCTATGACTCTCGCATCCCTCACAGATGTACAATGGTGAGATCGCATTCCCCAATTCCCAACCGTGATAGAGCGCTACACCTTGCCCGAAATGGGCAACATCTGGACTGAAACCGCCAAACTCAAAAGCTGGCTGCAAGTAGAAATCGCTGTCTGCGAAGCTCAAGCCGAACTCGGCTACATCCCCGCCGCCGCAGTCGAAGAAATCAAAGCTAAGGCTAATTTTGACCCCAAACGAGTCCTCGAAATTGAAGCCGAAGTCCGCCACGACATGATCGCTTTCTTGACAAATGTCAACGAATATGTAGGCGATGCCGGCCGCTACATTCACCTCGGCTTAACCAGTTCCGATGTGCTCGATACCGCTTTGGCGCTGCAATTAGTCGCTAGTGTCGATATCTTGTTACAACGTGTCGAAGATTTGAGTCAAGCTATTCGCTATCAGGCCCAACAGCACCGCAATACCGTGATGGTTGGCCGATCGCACGGAATTCATGCCGAACCCATCACCTTTGGCTTTAAACTAGCTGGATGGCTGGCGGAAGTTTTTCGCAGCCGCGCGAGATTGGTGAATTTGCGATCGTCCATAGCAGTCGGCAAAATCTCCGGCGCAGTCGGAACCTATGCTAATATCGATCCGCGAATAGAAGCCATAGCCTGTCAAAACCTCGGACTCGAACCCGATTGTGCATCGACTCAAGTCATTTCGCGCGATCGACACGCCGAATACGTCCAAACCTTAGCACTGTTAGCAGCATCGATCGAGCGTTTCGCAGTAGAAATCCGCAACCTCCAACGCACCGACGTGCTCGAAGTCGAAGAATTCTTCTCCAAAGGGCAAAAAGGCTCATCCGCCATGCCCCACAAACGCAACCCAATTCGCTCCGAAAGACTCACGGGGATGGCAAGAATTGTCCGCGCCAACGCCGTCGCAGCCTTAGAAAACGTGGCGCTTTGGCACGAAAGAGACATCTCTCACAGTTCCGTAGAACGGATGATTTTGCCCGACAGTTCTACAGTAACTCACTTCATGTTAGTAGAAGCCACAGACTTAGTAAAACACCTGCTAGTCTATCCCGAAAACATGAAGCGCAACATGAACCTTTACGGCGGGGTAATCTTCAGCCAGCGCGTGATGTTAGCCTTAGTAGAAAAAGGCACGAGTCGCGAAGACGCATACACAATTGTCCAATCTTGCGCTCACGAAGCTTGGAACAAGCCAGGGGGCGATTTCTACAATTTGATTGCTAAGGACGATCGCGTAACAGCTAAAATGACCAGCAAAGAAATTGATGATTGCTTCGATCCGCAGTATCAATTGAGACACTTAGATTTAGTCTATCAGCGCTTAGGAATTTGAGGAAAATTAACAACTACAAGAGAGCGATCGTTCTCGCGCTTGTCGGATAGTCTGACAGTCGAAGATTCCGCCGGGGGTTTCAACCCCTGTCGGTCTGGCGGGCAGGAAAACAACACGAAAAGCGTGAAAAGTCCCCAAGATATAAAATGTAAAAACTCTATTAAATATGCACTGAACCGAGTTATGAAATTAAACCGATTTACAAAATATTTAATTGTATTCGCTATAACATTACTATCTACAACCGCACTCAATTATACAATCTTTGTCCGCGCCCAGGAGCCACCAGAAGTGCAATCTCCCCAATCAGAAGCAAGCCCAGTAGCACCTGAAAGTATTTTCATGAGTCAACTTCCCAGTTGGGCGCGCCTTGTTGACATCCGCAAAGTAAATCCCAACATTCGCCTCGATATCCGCTACGCCACTGCGAACAATTTCTTGAAACGAAAGCTTTACTCTCAAGCCAAATGCGCTTTGAGAAGTTCTGTCGCTCAAAAATTAGCGCTAGTTCAAACAGATTTAGAAAAAATTGGATTGGGTTTGAAAGTTTACGATTGCTACAGGCCTTTTTCTGTGACTGAGCAAATGTGGAAAGTTATGCCCGATCCGCGCTATGTTGCTAATCCTGCTAGGGGTTCGCGGCACAATCGCGGTGCGGCTGTAGATTTAACTTTAGTCGATCGCACCGGCAAAGAATTAGAAATGCCCACACCTTACGATGATTTTACCGAAAAAGCTCACGGAGATTATCAAGGCGGCAGCGCCCAATCTCGGAAAAATCGTCAAGTGCTTAAGGATGCGATGAAAAAACACGGATTTATCGGTATTACAACAGAATGGTGGCACTTTGATTCGGAAGATTGGCAGAAATTTGCAATTCTTGATATCTCGCTTGGAACAATTCCTTGATTAGCTAAGCATCAAGACCAAAGAAACCGGGTTTTTTAGTGAATCTGTGGTTTACTGCGAAAATACTTCGCAAAAAACCCGGTTTCTCGCCACCCGTACATCAAGGACTATAAACGGCGAACTTTATCGGACTCGCACATAAAATTCGTATTCATATCCCCGGAAATTTGAGTTTAGTTCAAATGTGTAATTGCCAGTAGCAGGGATTTTTCCAGTCCACTCTGTTTCATTGCCTGTATAATTATCTCCCGTCAAAGCTTTGCCATTAGAAGTCAGAATTAGTGGAAAAACACCTCTCCGATTCTTAACAGTCATTGTTTGATTCTTGGCGGCGCGAATCCGGTAAGAGTGACTGCCGCCGCCGATAATTCGACCTTTAACAATGGCTTCATTTCCCCCAGGCATAAAATTAATTTGCTGGTTCACATTCACACAACTGCTTTCGGTGCGATTTTTGGCAATCCAACCGGGCGGTTCGGTAATTCGCAGCCAACCGTTTTGTTCTTCGGCGACTGAAACAAAGGTATTATTTTTGAGTTTTCCTACTATGTTGCTGCCCCTTACTTGCGGGCGCGATCGTACATTTAGCGGTGGATTCGGATCGCTGACTACAGCCTGAGTAATTTTACACCCGGAATTGGGAGGTGTGACAACTACTGGGCGAACTTTTTGCGGAGAAACTGCGACGATTTGCGGTGGTTCCAGTGCGGGGCTTTGGGCTGGTTGAGATGGATATGGGGGAGATTCTGCAGCCTGGGTTTCGGCTTGCAGGGGTTCTGCTTGCAGAGATTGGGGGTTGTTCGCCGACAGCGCTGCAATGGGGTTTCCGGTTGCTGCTGGCGATTCTGCAACGGGAGGAGGGGATTGTTTCATCGCGCCAGACTGTATAGTTGCAGCAGCGACTCCCACCGCTGTTGCAAGTCCTGCTAAGCTGACTGTGATGATTTGACTGTTGGTAAATGACATAATTGACCTCTCTGTATTTATACTAATAATTTTTGTTTCGGAGTTGGGGCGATCGCCAGTTTATTTATAGGGGAAATACTTAGTGCGAGCCGCTGGGTCAGGATTTTTATCTACAATTTCAGATGGATATATTGTCGCAATAATTTCCGTCAATATATACTGGATGCCTTTACTGATGGTAATCTTGCTTGTCATTTGCGCGCAAATCTGGCAAGGTAAGTGTTCAGCACGAGG
Source organism: Microcoleus sp. B4-D4 (assembly GCF_036705185.1). Classification (NCBI taxonomy): domain Bacteria; kingdom Bacillati; phylum Cyanobacteriota; class Cyanophyceae; order Oscillatoriales; family Microcoleaceae; genus Microcoleus; species Microcoleus sp. B4-D4. The sequence continues at coordinate 11,466 of NZ_JAUBTX010000061.1, forward strand.
TGTATAAAATGTCAAGATTGATTCCTCTGAGATTACAACCGCCCCGCGATCGATTGTTGGAGGAGGTGAAGCAGGAAGTTGTCGCCGCGATCGCGCAGTCTTTGCACGCTGCTGTGCTGGCTAACTTCAGCCCAGACTCGCAGCCTCTGGGTGCTAGCCGCTGTTGGGATGTGGAAGTGAAAGCCGGCAACCGTCCGAGTTTTCGCCTTCCTCCCAAAGCTAGCATTTCTAAAGTGTTCGATCGCAGCGGTGGCAAATTGGTCATTTTGGGAGCGACGGGTTCAGGCAAAACCACGACCCTGCTAGAATTGGCTCTGGTGTTAGTTTCCCGCGCCCAAAAAGATGCTAGTTTGCCTCTACCGGTGTTGTTTGAACTCGGATCGTGGAAAGTCGAATCCGGGGCGATCGCCGATTGGTTAATTGCTCAACTTCAGTACAAATACAGCATCTCTCCCGCTACGGGCAAAAAATGGCTCACCGAACAAAAATTGTTACCTCTCCTCGACGGTTTAGACGAAGTAGAAACCCAGCGCCAAAACTTGTGCATTCAAGCAATCAATCAGTTTCTTGAAAGCGAAATTAAACCAAAACATTTAGTAGCTTGCAGCAGTTTTGAAGTTTACAAAAACTGCCAAACTAGATTTAAACTCCAAGCAGCAGTTTTGCTAAAACCTCTGACAGAAATTCAAATTCAAAATTATCTGCAAGCAGCCAGAAGCCGCGAACTTTGGTACAGCATCGAGAAGGAACCAGAATTGTTAAAACTGGCAAAAGTTCCCTTATTATTGAGCATGATGGCTCTGGCTTATGACGATATTTTAATCGAAGCTTGGAAGCGCATAACTTCCGCAGAAGAACAGCGCAAATATCTGTTAACTGCCTATATTCGCCACCAAATTAGCCGGGAAGTCAAGCAGTATCCGAGAAACAAGGAACTGCGGCCCGAACAAATTCGCCACTGGCTGGGATGGTTGGCCAAAAGGATGGAACAGCAAGGACTTCAAGAATTTTACCTCGATCGCATACCGTCTTGCTGGCTGCAAACAGGCGAGGAACGGCGCAAGTATCAGTTTGGAGTTAAGTTGCTTGGCGGGCTGATTTGGGTGATTTTGGGATTAATTTTCACCCTAGTCTCCGGGTCGATTTGGGGGTTGATTGCGGGTGCTGTTGTGGCGGTAATTAGTGCTTTCTTGCCGGGAATTCCGGGGATTGAAAGTTTTATTTTGCACCTTGTACTGTGGTCTAGCGGTCATATTCCTTGGGATTACCAGCGTTTTTTGGATGCTGCGGGCGATCGGCTGTTGCTGCAAAAAACGGGCGATCGGCGCTATCGATTTATCCACGATTTGTTGCAAAAGCATTTTTCCGAAATTAGTCATTAGCAAGCCCTAAATAAATTTCAATCCCAAACAGAGCATCGAACTAGCTTTATAAGCAGAGGATACGTCCCAATTTTGGTTGAGCCATAACACACAAACCGAAAAGATATTGCTGTGCGAAACGCTGAGAGCGCATCAATAAAGCTGTTTAAAGGTTGATTTGCCCACCAGGGTCTTAATCCTCCAGTTAAGGTATGCCAGAGAATGAAAGTGTAGGCACAAAACACCCAAATTAAATGCTTCCGACGACTGCGTTTATCTCTGACTTGATATTCTTTTAGTCCTAATCGTCACGAGAGCTTCTCTATAGCACATCTAAATGAGTTCTGCAACTTAATAGAATGGTAATATAGCCTTTCTTAGAAAGATGAGGTGCTCTCGTGGGCATAGGCTAAACCGGGCATAGGGCATACCTCACTTTATTGAGAACCGCTATATACTAACTAAAAGTAAAAATATAGGGTTAGATGTAAAGAGATGTCAATGGATGAAATCCAGGATATCAAAGGAAAACTCCAGGAGTTACAATAATTTGTTTGTAATAATAGAAATGTGAGAAAAAGGAAGAGAGGATAAGCCGTTAGATTAATCTTATTAAGATGAAATTATCAAGAAATCCCCAAAAAAATTAGGAATATCAATAAATACGAGGCTTTTGCACAAATCATTTAAACGTGCTATATAACGACTGAGGTTCGCCAAGTTGACTTTGCCATACAACAACAGAATTGTGGAAAATAAAATTACTATTTTTTGCCTTGACAATCCCTGGCATTTATGGTAATTTATATATAATTTTTTTAACCTATCTGTTAAGCTCATATTTTTTAGCTTAACTTATATCTCTAACGACTAATGACCCATTAAGTATAAAGTAGTGATGAAGTTATTTTTCTGGAAAAAATTACAAAATTTACTCCACTATTTTTTTCTCTTGTTACTTTGCTATTTTTGCTTCCAACTTGCGGTTTTTGCAGTTACGGCAAATTCAACCCCTCAAGCATTAGTTTCCCAGGAAATTCGATACTCTTTACCAGAAAATCATCATCCTCTCGCTGTGCAAGGAGAAGTAGCTCAAATAGATTCCCGAACTAATACCAAAAGATGGATTTTGCCACTGGATGATACTTCTATCAAAACATTTAAGTTGGTATTATTAGGAATTATTATGATTCTTTATATTTGTTCATTAGTTGCGCTTTTAAGGTTAAATACCGAGGATATATCTACTCGTAATTCGTTTTTAAGCACAATTAATAAAATTGTCCAACATCGGTTTTCAATTAGTTTAGGGCTGTTTGTTGTTGCTTGTTGTTGTGTATTTTTCATCAATTTAGGTGTAGCACCTGTTCAGATGTGGGATGAGTCGCGGCGAGCGGTTAACGCCTTAGAAATGGCTTTTAACGGCAACTTACTTGTCACCTATTTTAACGGAAATCCCGATATGTGGGGGACTAAACCACCCCTATTAATTTGGATGATAGTATTGTGTATGAAAATTTTCGGATATAACGAATTTGCGATCCGGTTGCCAGCAGCATTATCTGCTATGAGTACAGCGATTATAATTTTTATATTTGCTAGTAAATACTTAAAGGATCTCAAAATAAGTTTGGTAAGTGGGTTGGTATTAATAACAAGTTATGGTTTTATGGGTTATCACACAGGAAGAAGCGGAAATTATGATTCCGTACTCGTGCTGTGGATTACTATTTATTCACTATCATACTTTATTTATTTGCACTCAAATGAACAAAAAACACAAAATTTTTATTGGTCAATAGCAACGGTTACAATAATTTTAGCAGCTTTGACAAAAGGCATAGCCGCTATCCTCCCATTACCGGGTATTCTTCTCTATACTGCTTATCAAAAGAAAATGGGAAAATTGCTATTTTCCTCTCGATTCTATATTTCACTTATTCTTTTTAGCGGAGTGGTATTAGGCTACTATTTTTTAAGAGAGCATTATAACCCTGGATATATTACTTCTGTGCTCGAAAATGAAGTTGGTGGCAGATATTTAGAAGCTGCTGAAAATAACACTGGTCCATTTTGGTCTTATATCGACAACCTGAGAAAATACAGATTTATTCCTTGGATTTATGTGTTTCCTTTTGGTTTGTTAATAAGTATATTCAGCTTTAAAAAAAAGCTGAAAAATATCGGAATTTTTGGGTTTTTCTACTTAATCGGCTATTTGTTAATAATTTCTTTTGCAAAAACTAAGCTTGAGTGGTATGATAACCCTGTTTATCCTATAGCTGCCCTAGTTATTGGTGTAGGGATATCTGAAATTTTCAATAGGCTGAAGAATTATTTCTCTATTGACGCTTTGAAGCATCAGTTAATCTTTGCTTTAACTTTAATATCTCTTTTCTCTCTTCCTTATTTTAATATTAACTATAACGTAGTTTACAAGATAGAAAGACCAAGTGTTGAACAAGAGGTTCCTCTAATAATGTATAGAGATTACTTTCAAGAGGTTTTCAAGGATATGCCACAACTCAACAATTTTACAGCAGTAAGCAATAAATATAATGCTCACTTAGTTTTTTACTCAAAGTTAGCGAATATTACCACAAAAAAATATTCAATATTATACGTAGTTGAATATGGTGACAAAAATAAGAATCATAAGTTTAGTCCGCCGGAAGTTATTGTAACTTGCGAGGCTAAAATCACACAAAAACTTGCCCAACTCTACCAGTTAAAGTTATTACACAGTAAGGATTTTTGCTCTACATTTGTCATTGAAAAATGAAGAAATTAAGCTAGGAGCCCACAATCGCTTTTAATTTTTAATTTGAGTGAGAATACAAGAATGAGATTCGGGCAAATGTGGCGTTAACGGTATTTAAACAAACTTCAAGCCCACACAGAGCATAGAACTAGCTTTATAAGCGGAGAATACGTCCCAATTTTGGTTCAACCATAACACACAAACCGAAAAGATATTGCTGTGCGAAACGCTGAGAGCGCATCACATCAATAAAGCTGTTTAAAGGTTGATTTGCCCACCAGGGTCTTAATCCTCCAGTTAAGGTATGCCAGAGAATGAAAGTGCAGGCACAAAACACCAAAATTAAATGCCTCCGACGACTGCGTTTATCTCTGACTTGATATTCTTTTAGTCCTAACCTAAAAAACTGTAAGGCTTCTCCCCTTGCTATTGACTACCCAAACGCCCAATATTTTAGCATCTAAATAATTTCTCGCTTTAGCAGCTAAGCTAAGTGAGCGAAAGTTTGTTCGGGTGAAATAATTTCTATGACTAACTCTGGGACGACAGGACAGGCTTCATCCTCATTCCAGTCGCGAGATAAGCGTTGGTAAGAAACATATAAAAGATGGGGTACTGACACCCAGTCTCGCCGTTTCCGGGTTAATTTGACCGCCCATTCTACACCAATTTATCCCCGTTCATCACCCCACTGTTCAAGGATTTTTATTAGGGTTCTGGTGAGTCGAGAATGAAATTTTTTTGGTGACATTTTTGGTAATGCTTGACCATCAATCAGTTCGTAGGTAATATCGCCTTCCCCTTCCGGTAGAGCGAAAAACTCTTCCAGAGTTAGTTAAGTTTTTGTCTGGAGGATGGTATTTTTTTGCGAATAGCACGCAAGTTAATCTGATTCTAGCTTAAATACTGATTGACACAATACAAATTATATGATATTGATTTTCAAAATCTCAGGTTTTAACTGCCGAATTTACGATCGCATCCTCATCCGCACCCCAAAAGGTTAAGATTCTAATCTGACCTCCTGCAATCATTGCTTCACCTCCTATGGCAGAAACCTTACTGTTCAACGCCCTCCGCGAGGCGTTAGACGAAGAAATGGCCCGCGACTCAGCCGTATTCGTACTCGGCGAAGACGTAGGCCAATACGGCGGTTCCTATAAAGTCACCAAAGACCTCTACGAGAAATACGGCGAACTCCGAGTGCTCGACACCCCGATCGCCGAAAATAGCTTTACAGGCATGGCAGTCGGCGCAGCAATGACCGGATTGCGGCCGGTCATCGAAGGCATGAACATGGGCTTTTTGCTGCTGGCGTTCAACCAAATATCCAACAACGCCGGAATGCTGCGCTACACCTCCGGCGGCAACTTCAAAATGCCGATGGTGATTCGCGGCCCCGGCGGCGTGGGCCGACAACTCGGCGCGGAACACTCCCAGCGTCTCGAAGCCTATTTCCAAGCAGTACCGGGTTTGAAAATAGTCGCCTGTTCGACTCCCTACAACGCCAAAGGACTCTTAAAATCAGCCATACGCGACGATAACCCCGTTCTGTTCTTCGAGCACGTCTTGCTGTACAACCTCAAGGAAAATTTGCCAGAAACAGAATATTTAGTGCCGTTAGACAAAGCGGAAATTGTGCGATCGGGCAAAGATGTCACCATCTTGACATATTCCAGAATGCGGCACCACGTCCTGCAAGCCCTGCCCGCACTGCTAAAAGAAGGTTACGATCCCGAAGTAATCGACCTAATTTCTCTCAAACCCCTGGATATGGAGACAATTGGCGAATCCATTCGCAAAACCCACAAAGTAATTATTGTGGAGGAATGTATGAAAACCGGAGGCATCGGTGCCGAACTAATTGCTTCGATTAGCGATCGATTTTTTGACGAACTCGACGCACCAGTTTTGCGCCTGTCTTCGCAAGATATTCCCACACCTTACAACGGTAATTTGGAAAGACTGACAATTGTCCAGCCCAACCAAATTGTCGAAGCCGTCCAAAAAATGGTAGCTTTGCGAGTATAAATAGTTATTGGTAATTTGTAATTTGTTGTTGGTTATTTGTTATTTGTTATTTGAAGACCGAAAAAAAGCTCGGGACGAACTAATAACCAATAACCAACAACCAATAGCCAATAACCAATAACTAATAACCAATAACCAATAACCAATAATTAAATATGCAAAAACAGCGTTCAATATTAGCCCTAATTTTTGTTTTGATCGTCGCAGCTATTACTGTAATAGTAACAATACCGACGCGGCTGGGATTAGACCTGCAAGGAGGGTCGCAACTCACGATTCAGATAAAAACTACCCCCACAATTCCCAAAATTGATCCGGGAATGTTAGAAGCAGTGCGGCGGATAGTCGAAAACCGCGTCAATGGTTTGGGCGTTTCCGAATCAGTGGTACAAACAGTAGGAGAAGACCAAATTCTCGTGCAGTTGCCGGGAGTAAATGACCCGCAACAAGCAGAACGAGTTTTGGGCGGCACCGCCAAGCTAGACTTTCGGGAACAACTGCCGGGAACAGAAGCGCAATTAGCTATTGAAAGGCAGTTGCAGCAGGAATTGCTGGCAAAACAAACAGAATTGAAAACTAGCAAAAATGAAGCCGCAGTTCAAGAAAATCAGGCTGCTTTGAAAAGGAGCAATGAGGCGATCGCCAAACTCTACAAAAGCAGCGGACTAGGCGGCGAAAACCTCCAAGACGCTCAACCTCAACCCTTGCAGTCTGGGAATAGCTGGAACGTCGCTCTCCGTTTCGATACAAAAGGAGGCGAATTGTTTGGCGAACTAACTAAAAATTTAGCCGGCACCGGACGGACTCTGGGGATTTTTCTAGACGAAAGAATGATTAGTTCTCCTGTAGTAGGCGTTGAATTTGCCCAGACAGGAATTACTGGCGGCAGTGCCGTAATTCAAGGCAACTTTACCACCCAAGAAGCTAACGATTTGGCAGTGCAATTGCGGGGCGGTGCTTTGCCGGTACCTGTCGAAATTATTGAGAACCGTACCGTGGGTGCAAGCTTAGGACGAGACAGCATTCAAAGCAGTATTAATGCAGGGATCGGCGGCTTAATTTTAGTCTTGATGTTCATGATAGGTTACTACCGACTCCCCGGCGTAATTGCCAATATTGCTCTGTTAATTTATGCTTTGCTAACTTGGGCTGCTTTTGTACTGTTGGGAGTGACATTAACGCTGCCGGGAATTGCTGGTTTTGTACTCAGCATCGGGATGGCGGTAGATGCTAACGTGCTGATTTTTGAGCGCACTAGGGAAGAGTTGCGGGCAGGGAAGACGCTTTATCGATCGGTAGAATCGGGTTTTTACCGCGCTTTTTCCAGCATTTTAGACGGAAACGTCACAACAGTTATTGCTTGTGCTGCTTTGTTCTGGTTGGGTGCTGGTTTAGTTAAAGGGTTTGCTGTAACTCTGGCATTGGGCGTATTAGTGAGTATGTTTACTGCGCTCACTTGCAGCCGCACTCTACTGTTCGTAGTATTGAGCTTTCCAGCATTGCGGAAACCTCAGTTGTTTTGTCCTAATTTGTCGAAAACTGCTAACAGTTAACAGCTAACAGTTGACAGTTGACAGTTGACAGTTGACAGTTGACTGTTAACTTCTTCCTTCCTTCTTACATTCCGTTACATCCGTTACACAATCCGTTGCCGAACTTCCTTCTTCCTTCAAATTATGAAATTCAGTGTAATCAAATATCGATCGCTCTGGTGGAGTATTTCCGCCGCGATCATCCTTGCAGGTATAGTATCGATGGCGATTTCTTGGACTCGTCCCGACATCCGCGCACCGCTGCGCCCCAGTTTAGACTTTATCGGCGGCACTCGCCTGCAATTTGAACTCGACTGCACGAAACCGGAAAATTGTAAACCCATCGATCTTGCTGCTGTCCGCCAAGTCCTCGATACCCAAGGTTTAGCTGGTAGCAGCATTCAAGTTATCGGCAAAGAACAGCGCGGTTTGTCGCTGCGGACAAAAACTTTGGATGTCGAAAAGCGGACTGAGTTGCAAAAAGCTTTGAGCGAAAGACTAGGCGCTTTTGCTCCTCAATCTATTCAAATAGATACGGTTGGGCCTACCCTCGGCAAACAGTTATTTACTTCTGGTTTGCTGGCTTTGTTGCTTTCCTTTGCAGGCATTACTCTTTATCTGACATTCCGATTTCAGTTAGATTATGCCTTTTTTGCTTTTATTGCTCTGTTTCACGATGTCTTAATTACGCTTGGTGTATTCTCAATTTTGGGTTTAGTTGGAGGACTGGAAGTTGACAGTTTATTTGTCGTCGCGCTCTTGACAATTATCGGTTTTTCTGTTAACGATACAGTGGTAATTTACGATCGCGTGCGGGAAGTAATTAAGCTAAATCCCGGACTGTCGATCGATCAAATTGTCGATGATGCCGTCATGCAAACCCTGGGAAGGTCAATCAACACGACCCTGACAACCCTGCTGACCTTGTTTTCAATCTTTTTGTTTGGTGGCGAAACGCTTAAATACTTTGCTTTAGCATTGATTATCGGTTTTATTGCCGGTGCGTATTCCAGTATTTTCATTGCCAGCACGCTGCTAGCTTGGTGGCGCAGTCGCACGGGCAACTCCATCCCCCTCCCCGCAGAAGGAATCAACCCATCAGAAGAAGTTTAACGATTGTTGGTCATCAGTCATTAGCGATCGGGCTGCTGACTGCTGTTATAGCAACCGTGCAAAGACGGTTAGGAAGTTCTTATTGCACTTTCCCCATGCAGTCGATTGCAACTTCGGTCTTCCTTCTTCCTTTTTCCTTCTTCCTTCTGCTATGACTAATGAAAGCGACCCAATTTTTCAAAGAGAAGTCCAAAGGCTTCACAAACTAACAGTTTACGGCCGCTGGTTAACTGTGATATTGCTATGGATTAGCGTCGGTTCTTTCAGCATTTGGAGTTTGCGTCGCGAAATCGGTTTGTGGTTAGAACACTTCACTTGGGCTGCGGTGTACTACGGTTTATACTTTCACCGCGGGCCGACTCTCGGCCTCGGTTTGTGCTTAGGAATGACTTTAGCAGTGATAACTTGGCAAACTCGCAATGCGTTGCGAGGATTGCCCCTGCAGGAAAAACAGGGTTTAGAAAAACAAGTGCGCCGCATCCGCCAACAGGGGCCGAGTCATCCTTTGTGGAAGTGGGTTTGCAAAAATTCGCAGTAGGCGGCGGGCTTGATTTTTTAGTCTCAAGCAAGAGAAACGAAAGTTTGACAAGAAGCGGTTTAAACTGCCGAATCCCTAACTTTTATTGCTTCTTCCTTCTTCCTTGTTCCTGATGAAGTTGGACGGAAAGATCGGGGGGGACAGCACTAACAACTAACAACTAACAACTAACACAACAACTAACAACTAACAAATGAGGGCGGGCACGCACCATCCACCGCCCCTACCAACTAACAACCAATAACTAACAATTAACAAATAACAACTAAGAGGGCGGGCACGCACCATCCACCGCCCCTACCAACTAACAACCAATAACAACTAACAACTAACAACTAACAACTAATGACTAATGACTTCTTATGTATCAAGCAAAGCGAGGCAAAATCTGTGCTGGCGAAGACTGTTGAAGCGGAATCTCGATCGCAAATTCGGTTCCTTTTCCCGGTTCCGAAACGCACTTCAATTCGCCGCCGTGTTGGTTGACAACAACTTCATAGCTAATGGATAGTCCCAAACCAGTTCCTTTACCGACCGGCTTTGTAGTAAAGAAAGGGTCAAACAACCGTTTTCGCACAGCTTCTGTCATTCCCGGGCCGTTGTCAAAAATTCTAATTATTACTTTTTTTCCCTCGGTTAATTCCGTGCATATCCGAATAGTAGGAGTTAGGTAAGTAGAGTTATTAATTGAGGATGTAGTGTTTGTTTTGTAATGACTTTGCTCGCATACTTGCGAAGAGTGATGGCTGTTTTTGTCAAAATTTGCGTGTTTGTTACACTCAACTATAGCGTAAATAGCATTAACTAAAATATTCATAAATACCTGATTTAGCTGTCCGGGATAGCACTGCACCAGCGGCAAATCGCTGTATTCTTTATGAATGGCGATCGCCTCCTGGCCCGGTTTGCCTTTAAGCTGGCTTTGCAAAAGCATAATCGTGTTGTTGATACCGTCGTGAATGTTGACCAGCTTCATTTCGGCCTCGTCTAACCGGCAAAAATTCCGCAGCGACAAAACGATATCGCGCACTCTTTCTGCACCTTGCTGCATGGAATTTAATACTTTCGGCAAATCTTCCAGCAAATAATCGAGTTCGATTTTTGCTGATTCCGCTTCAATGGCTGGGATAGATTCGGAACTGTGCTGCTGGTAGAGATAAAGCATCCGTATCAAACATTCAGTATACTCTTTCGCATGGTGTACATTGCTGTAGATAAAGCCGATAGGATTGTTGATTTCGTGAGCTACTCCTGCTACCAACTGCCCCAAAGAAGACATTTTTTCTGTTTGAATTAGTTGAGTTTGAGTGCGCTGAAGTTCCAGCAGAGCAAGTTCGAGCTGTTGGGCTTGATGCCTCAATTGTGCTTGGGATTCGCGCATCGCTACGGTTGCTAACTCGTGAATTTGCAACTGAGAAAGCAGCAATTCGTGCACGTCTAAAAGTTTGTAATTTTCCGGCTCTACCTGCACTACAATGGGTTCGTGGATTAGTTGTGGCGATCGCTCCAAAGACTGCCGCACTGCCGTCATAATTGAGGTTTCGCGATCGAGAACCAACATATCAGTTTTAGTAAAGCGGTAGAGTATCAACAAAGGCTGTTGAGAAAATAACTCCAAACTGTAGGGGCGGCTCATATGTTCAAAAAAACGCCGGCGCGAAATCATCCCTATAAACTTTCCTTGCTGAGTGATGATAATGCCGGGAAGTAAAGGGTTTGCTTGAAAAATTTGAGAAACTTCGTCACCCACACAGTCAGACTCTAGAAAAAAATCGTACAAGGTTAATTCTTGTAGAGTCGATCGCAAACCAAGCGGCGATTTAAGGGGACTCAACCCGTCAGTTTCATACACTGCTCCCTCCTTTGGTAATTGGCAGTTGTGGTTGGCTGCTGGAGTATTGCGTACTATTTGCACTGCATTTTATACTCTTTTTATAGTTGGGCAATCAACTCTACTCGGCTCGATCGCATATAGTTAATTCAGCAAGATTTTTTTTTGCTTAAATCGCGCTAATTTCACCCGAAACGATATTGCAGGTTAGATTAATTTAACAGCAGACACCCCTTTGAAACCTGACTGTAGCAATTCTAAATCAATTTAAATAACTGTTTCCCAGGAAGAGCCAGGGAACTGATGTCACTCGCTGCATTGCCTCGGGACGCAATTGGGTAGGCTTTTCCTCGCTCCAGAAGCGTTACTTTCGCTCGAACTGGTAACGAGTAGTCCTACAAATCCTGCAAGGATTGCTATATTTAGTAAATTTCATCTATCCAAGATTCGACTAACCAGAATATAGCAGTTATAACTACCTTTGATTTTTCATATAGTTAAAGGTAGTTCAGATTGATAGACATCCGCGACCTGAGCCCGAAAATTGCCTATTACCCCTTACTGAAAATTATATGACAATCAGACAAGAGTAGCGACAAATCGGGAGCCGATCGCCCGCCGTGACAATTCAAGTAAAACCCGTTGCGGAGAATTGCCAAGAAATATCAACAGTCATTTAGTTTGGCACAAATGCCGATCGCTCTCACCACCGGGATTGTATCGCAGGTAGTCTTCCAGCCAGCCACAGCCGACTGCGACCAATTTGTCAAGTTCCACAGATTCTACTTTAGCAGACTCAAGACTCCAAAGCTTCACCGACGCACCTTTGCGATTAAAGCTCTAGCTGGAGAAGTTGAGGGAGAAGTTGAGGGAGAGAATGCTGTCAATTTCGTCGATAAAAATGACGATCGGACGATCGCAGGAAGCAATACTTGTTCGATAAATTCATTTAATCGGAGGACTGGCGGCAAATGTTCTCGCTCGCGCCACCAATTCCTGACATTCATTTTTATTTTAAAGCTGTTGGCGAGAGTGGCTGTAAAGCCCGCATACCAATGGAGGGGAGTTATTTCGGCAGTGCCAATTCCCGTGATGTCAACAAGTGAGCAGGCGGTGTTTTCGGCTTGCAAGCGGCGTGCTGTTTGCACCCGCAAACTCGATTTTCCCATTTGCCGCCCGGTGAGCACGTCAAAATTCGCCTGCTTTGAATGCGTCGTAAAGTTCGCGATCTGCCGCTCTGGTGACGTAAGTAGGAGCATTCGCCGGCAAACTTCCGCCAACTTGATATTCAAATTCTGTAGCTGTCAAATCGGACAAGGCCAATAAAGGGGAAGCAGAAGCAATTAATTGTATTTTACCTAACTTTTCCTCAAGTTCAACTTCTCTTTGAGGAATTTGATTTTTTTGGGATAATCTGGCGGTGATAATTACTTCTTTTTTCCCTTGATTTTAGGCAATTCTCATGAGAAACTCTAAGATATTCATGGGATGAATGTCTGGGGGCTGGGTTTTGTTTGGTATCGCCCGCTTGCTAGAGAGAAAGGACATTTGAGGAAAGTAAGCGAGGGTTTCCATGTGCGGTTTGCCAAACGAGATGTGTTAAGTATATAAACGGTGGGGCGATCGCACTTTCAGTACAATGTCACTATTTCAACCTGTACATCCGCTGACTCTCTAACTCTGAGTGCCTGAATATCTCTACAATCCTTTTGCTGTCTGGGTTAGGAGTGTTTTAATGTAGGGGCGCGCCGGCCGGCGATCTGCAGACAGTTAGCGTATTGGCACAAGCAAAGGGAAGCGGGGGAGAGTTTGTTGCTTGTTGCTTCTTCCTCTTGGGAGAATCGAGCCACCGGAGGACAAATTTTGGGATTTCGCCCTCAAAGATGAAGAGAAAAAATAGAGCCAGCCGCAGCAATATCAACCAAAAGAATGATTCACAGACAAAAAGTTGCGTGTTATCTTTACGAGATACTTCATATACAAAAAATTTTTTAGCTAAAAGGAGAGCAAAAAATGGAAACACCTACAGATCGCATACAAGAACCGGTGGGGACAAGAGAACTCGAATCAACACCTGTATCTAAAACAGTTTCGGCCCAAAAAGTGGCTGAGGTTAACTTTGAAACGACTCCTTTAGAAACACCTGCTTATGCTCAGCAGAAAGTTACCGTCGAAGAGTTGAAGATTAACGGCAACGATTTGGTTGCTAAGGTTAAAGAACTGATTCACGAAGGCAATATCCGCCGCATCATTATCAAAAATGAAGAAGAACGGATATTAGTAGAAGTCCCTCTGACTGTGGGAGTAGTCGGCGGAGTAATCGGTGCGGCTTTGTTTCCTGTGATTGCAGCAGTAGGTGCGATCGGTGCATTAGTCGCTCACTTGACTATCATCATTGAAAGAACGGATTAAAAAAAATCAGCGGTGAGAAGACCGGGCGGTTTCAACCGCCGTCTTCCTTTGATAAAATTTGGTTGAAGCCGCCGTCTGATCTATACCCTAAGAAACAGCTTGGTGAGCTAACTTAACTTTCCCTAAAGCCATCTTCCTGCTGTCAAAGAGTTTCATAACTCCCGAAGAAATGGTGTCGATGACATCAGGAGCACAGTAAGACAGAAACTCTTCCGACGTAATACGCTCTGCAAAAAAATCTTGAGCTTTCTTCAGGAAGTTTTCAGTTTCAGCAAAGCCGATAGATTTGATAATAAAGGTAGCTACGGGGGAGTTTTTAATATCATAGGGAGATTCTTGATTGCGTCCTATTGCTAACAAATCTAAAACCTCTTTTTCTAACTGACTTTCTAAGGGGTAGGCGATTTGTCTGTTGGGCAAATAATCCTCTAGAACCGATGTTTTAAACCCGGGTGCGCGCAATTCTCCCATCATGGTTGAAAGGGGAATGTCGCGGCCCAAACGGTAGGAAAGAGCTTCTAAGATGGCGATGGTAATTAGTTTGATTCCGAGATAAAGTTTGGCAGCGGCGATATTTTTTCGTGTTTGGGCAATCATGTAAGTGTAGGTTTCATCGTCCGGTTCTTGCATGAACTGCTGGAAAACGAGTTCGGGTTTGAGAAAGTTTAAAAATCCTTCCATTTTTTGCAGAGATTTGCGGTATCCGCCAACAGTATAGGAATTGACATTGCTCAATTCGTGGTTGGTTTCCGGCATTAAGTTCCAGGTATTGTCTAAGAAATTAGAGGAATTTGGAGAGGCAAAATTCTCTACATCCCGATTTGATAGTCTCACAGAACGCTTGACAATTTCTACAGTTTCGGCATCAGTCCATCCGAAATCAAAATCGCGATTTATAATTACTAACCGCTGATGCAAAAGTTCGATCGCGCTGAAACCCGAGGGCGACAACGGACGAAAAGGAATAGTAGCTTCGATGCAGGCGGAAATTTCGGCGATCGTACTAGCTGGCAAAAAAGGCTCTAAAGATTTGGCAGCAATGACGGCGCTCAAAAATTCGTTTTGGCCGCCAAAGGGCGAGAGAGCCTTACCGGGAAGGAACCCAAAGACACTGGCCACGAGCTGATACATGGTATCGTCGGGCAGTTCGGTTTGATCTTTAATAATTAACTGCGATCGCACTTCTTTGACAAAAGGACAAAGGGCGCTGCTAATATTGAAACTTACGCCCTGATCGACTTGCACGTACACGAGGTCGTGAAATAGCGCAGCCAGCACCTCGATCGGATCGACTGACCCCCCGACCTCAAAAATGTGTTCCGACGTGTGAAAGTAGCGCCAAGGCCCTCTCATGGTTTGAATGATTAACTCAGCTATCTGTTCGAGCTTCGGAATGTCTGCTCGACCTCCCAATTGCTCGATCGACGTGACTAAACAATCCAAACACCGTTTTTGTTCTCCCAAAAGCTCCATTTACGCACCTCCAGTGCATTCCCTGATTGTCTTGGACTTGATTGCATGGTATCAAAACACGCTGCGATCGTGCCATGATTCGTGACTCAAAAATTGCAAATTTTAGGGTGAAAGAGGGGAGGGGGAGAGGGAAAGAGGGAGACGGGGCGAGGGGGAGAGAGGGAGAGGTAGGAAAAGGGAGCTCGGGAAATTAAATATTAAAAATTCCGCATTTGTGGCGATTGGCGGCAATTGGGCGGTTGGTATCATAAATTACAGTAAAGCTAATAAAAATTGGTAAAGTTTTGATGAAATTTTGATACAAGCCGTGGGTTGCTGACTATTCAGGTTTAAGCTGCGGCGGTGTAAATACTGCGTCCGGCCTCAGAATAACATTCGTAGACGTGCTGGTAAATTTCTTGACATTTGCGCTGGTACGCTGCGGTTGAGTAGCTTTCGGGCAGTTTATCTAACATTTCCTCGATCGCCACTTTAACCGCTGCCTTGGTTTGCTGTCGCCTGCGCCAATCTAACACTAATTTTTCTTGTTTAAGGGTTGACAAAAGTTCCTTGACTACCTTCTTAACTTCCAGCTTTTCCTTCTCGGTTAAGGTGATATCTGGTTTAGTCAACAAATCAAAAATCGCCAGTTCTTCCTCTGATAAATTCTCGCCAATTGCACGTTTATCCTCAATATTTAGTTCCTGGGCAAACTCAACTAACTCGGCAAACAATGTTTCCACATTACCAGAACCAGCGTTGTATTCATCAATCATTTGCTGAAACTTATCGAGATAATTCATCCGGCTTTTGTTGAGGTGCAGCATTCGGGTTAGTTGGCTGCTAATTATGCCTTTGAGTTTCTCTGTTTCGGTGTGTTTGTAACCCGATGCAAACTGGGCTTTGAGGGATTCAAAGTCAATTTTGCTGAGGTCAATTGGTTGATTTGATGCGGGAATGATATAATTTGAAGTGCCGATGGATTTGTCCAAAATTTCCTCAACAGCGGCTTTGACTTCGGCAATATCCACCTGTGGGGTTAGACTTTTGATGCGCTTGGTAATTTCAGCAAAAGCGTACAAACTAGGATTGAACTCGCCAGATGCTGGGTCTGGGAGAATCGCTTTGTAGAGTTTGTTAACGTTCTGAGTTAGTGCTAGATATCGCTGTTTGGAATCGTCGTTTATCAGGATAAGTTCGACAGCATCATTCCACAGCTTGGTAAGGGCGAAAGCTTCGGTGGCGGCTTGGATTTTGTCGAAGTTGATGCCGTGTTGGGTGCAGAATTGTAGGGTAAGATCGATCGCACTTCTCAATTCAGGGTTTACTCGTTACTACCCCAATCGGCTAACCCTTCAGCTATTTGACCACAGCTTTCTGTGTGTCCCCGCTCAAAGCTTTTTGTGTAAGCAATACCGTTATCCCATTTGTCAACAAAGTATGTCTCTCTTGTCTTGCAACTAGAACAAGCTATTGCGTTGATAAAAGGGTACAGTGGCACCCATTCTTGACGGCCTGCATCTAGGAATAAATCACCTTTATGCAAAGCTTTATGTAAAATAACTTCTTCTTGTGGTAAACCTGGGTGATCTCCTATGAAGCGCAAACATTTCAAAGTGGTTGTACTATTACAACGGCTGGGGTTAACATCTAAGACTTGACGGATTGGATACTCTGTAAAAAAGGCTAATGCTTCCATACATCGCTTTAAGCGTTCTTGAATGTCTTGTGTAGCTTTGAGAATCTCTTCCTCAAGAGTTGGCCCTCGGTCGTGTTTAAAATTATTCTTTGCTCTGATTAAAGCAGTCACATCACTTCCAAAACCCTTTGTATCTGAACCAATATTTAGCCGATAGATATGTTCAGCTAGAGGGTCATCTTTGTAAGTACCAAAGACTTTTGCACTACGAGCAACAAGCTCTACCCAATGACCGGGAGAAATACCACCTTGCCAGTATTTTTTTAGGTCAATTCCTGTCTTTTGACGGTCTTGTTTTTGCAGTAACGCCAGTGATATTGACCCAAGAAAAGCTAGGAGATTTTCAGCAACGCGCAGTTGCTCTTTATAAAGTTGTGCAGGGTTAACTATACTTCCAAGTAACCTGAAACCATAGGCAATGGGAAATGGGTAAAAGTTAGCTATCTGGAACTCTAAGCGGTCAACAGATTGTAAACTTGTTTCTAATAGAGTGCCACGACGTTTCAATTCAATTAAACTAGCTTGAAAAGAGTGGCTGTTCTGTGCATCAAATAATGCACGTCGAAGAGATTCTAATTCATCTGCCTTAGCTCGTAGTTCCACCTCAATACGCTGGAGATCGTTCAACCCTTGATAGAGCTTAGAGTCTACTACGGGAACGGGAAATTCGCGCAAAGACTGAGTAGTTATACGCTGAACGTCAGCTAACGTTGATACCCTTGCAGATATTAGCTTTTTTGCTGTTGAGGAGTTCAGGTACTCCCGCAAATACTCGCTAGACACTTTGTCATCTTTGAGTCGCAACCTAATTACATTCCTACCAAGAACGGCGGGTTCACTACTTCGGTTGAGAGCAACAGAAAACCCTCCACTTATTTCAGGCAGAAGAAGATCACCCTTTTTTAGCAATACTTGTTCAGGAATGGAATTTGCTTCTATTTTTTGGGCGTTCTCAAAATCAACGTAACCGCCTCTGAGATCTCTAGCGTGTATCAGTGGAGTGGTGCCTTCAGAATCTTCTCGATTTAAGACGGCTCCACGCTGGATATCACACAATTCACCAAGATATACAAGTTTACCCAGTCGTTTTAATCGTTCTAACGTCTTATCTATTTCAGGGTCGTTAGCTCTAACAGCCCAGTTTGCGTTATTCTCAACTTTTGCTGTATAGCCTGTTGATGGTTTATCGCCCTTCATCCACTTTGACAAGCTGTCGAACCAGGGACGGGAATCCATACTAATTAAATCACCACGAGATCCAAGAACATCGAAATAGACCTGCTCTCGTTCTCCTCCGAAATATAGAAGGCTGGTCATCATAGATGTAAAGCGGAAGAGGTTTCCAGGTAGTTCAAGTACACTACACAAACGAAATCTTTCAATGAGGCAATTTCTTAGCCACTGAGTTAATTCGTTGATTGCAATTCCAGGCCAAACAATAGCTGATAGAGTTTTGACTGAAGGAATAGTAGCTGCCCAAGCTAAAATCACAGGTAAAATATCAATCCGACCGGGCATCTGTTCCCGAATATTGATAGGTAAAGAGTTTATGAATTGAGAAATTACATTATTATAAAGATCTGAATTTTTCTTTACTTTGAACCCCCAAGGTATTGTGAAGTCTATAACTAATGATTCTGGTTTGCTTTCTTCAACTTCTGCTAATAACACTTCTACTGAAGAGGGATTGAATATACGTAAGGAGTGGGAATTGACATTCTGTGGGATATTTTCCCATTCATGAATTCCTAGTTCAGTGGGCGAAGGTGCGTGATCTAGTAACTGATGTTCATTAGTTTCTCTATTTAAAAGTTTAAATTGAATTCCATTAGTAGCACACAACCATTTGACTGTTGTTCCTCTACATAGCGTTTTAATTTGTTCATCTGCATTGTCTAACAATCGTTCTGAGTCTTGGATCTCAACAGCAATCTGCCACGTATCTTCTGGTTCAAAAATAGCAATATCGATGATGCGTCGAACTTTAAGGTCAGAGCGATATTCTGGAAATATAGCTCTTTTAGGCCAACCAGCTAAAGCAAACTGTTCGATAACTGTATTTAAAAGTTCCGATTCAAGTAAATTCTCATTGCTTTTTATACCTATTAAATTAGACAAATCTATGATCTTTGAAGACTTGCCAAGCTCCTCTACATTCCAGAGTTGAGGAGCAGTGGTGAGAATTATTGTTTTTTTAGCTTCTACTTCATGAGGACGTACACGAAGGAGCTTTTGAAGAGATTGTGAGATATCATCATCGACGTAAAAATTTTCAGATAACCTAGACATAGATGAGTGATTACTGTTCATGCGGCAATATTTCCCTTGTTGATGTCGAGATTCTCTACGTCTAACTCACCTGAGATGAGTTTTGGGAGGAGTAAGTCGCGGGTTTGGCGGAGGTTGGCGTTTTTTAACAGTAGATTTTGAACTTGAGAAAACAAAGGTGTTGCCTGAGTTCGTCGGCTGCTTCCCAAAGGCGTTTTTCGAGTTCGGTATAGTTGGCTGGCATTGTTGGCGTTATTTTCCCAAGTTCTTGATAGATTCCTTCGTCTTCGGCAACAACAAACAGCACCGCCTCGTACAAACTCTTATTTTAGTTGCTAGGCGGGGCGATCGCATCAAAGCTTTGAGCAAATGGTATAAGTTGCAAGATCGAAGGAGCAAGAGGAGGCAGAGCCTCCGGATCTGCATTACCAGGCAGAGCCTGGTAACGAGCAAAACGAGCAAACAGTATTCTTGTCCCCCCCCTTGCTAAGGGGGGGCTAGGGGGGGGCGGAGAGTATTGCATGATTTTAGAGAAATGGTATAACGAGCAAAAAACCAAGTTTTTAGCTTCGGGGCCGAGCGATCGATTTTTCAGCTTTTAGAGAGATGCAAAAAGTCGCCCGATCGCTACACTATTAACTAGGAACTCAGCAATTTGGGAGACTAGGCGGCGTGAAATTCGTGTCCGACCCGCGAATAACAGTCAAAATCAGCAAAATGAACGAGCGGGTGCGGTGGCAAGAACAGGCGATAGTCGATCGGGCGATCGACCAAACTCGGATTGTTTTAGAAACTCAAACCAGCGACTCTCCAGAATTTTCATTTTTAGTCGCAGGCGACAGCGGCACGAGCAACCACCGCGGCCACAACCCGCAGCGGCAGATTGCCCAGCAAATGCTCTCGCAGCGGGAAACTTGCCGTTTCCTCCTCCACACGGGGGATGTAGTTTATCTCGTCGGTTCCAGCGAATATTACTTGCAAAACTTTATTCGCCCCTACCGAGAATTTATCGTCGGCGGCGAGCATCCCTCTCGGATTGCTTACGATCGCATGGTGTTTAACTTTCCGTTTTTGCCAGTACCGGGAAACCACGACTATTACGACCTGCCCGTAGTCTACGGCCTGCTGTCGGCAACAGCTTTGCCGCTGCGGAAGCTGTTGGGTGCCAAGTTGGATCTCGATGTCGGCTGGCACGGTTCCGATCGCGGAAATGCCTACGCTAAAGCATTTCTCGACTACCTGAAAACTCACAAATTGCCGGGAGAACTCGATCGCCACCTAGACACCCACTACACCGCCAGCACCAGCACAGGCCGCTGCATCCGCTACCAACCCGGAAGCTTTACCCGCTTACCCAACCGCTATTACACGTTCCGCAGCGGCGGCATCGACTTCTTCGCCCTCGACTCCAATACATTCAACGAACCCTTGCCGCTGCCGAAAACCAAACAAGGCGACATTCGCCGCCGGAATTTGGAAATCGAGCGCCAGCAGTTGGAACAAGAAAAATTAGCAATGCTGGAAATGTGCGATCGGCTAAACCCCGAAATTCCAGAAGAAGCCGAACAGCTAGACGACTTGGGCGCCAAATTAGCGCAAGTTGACGAAATGCTGATGGATATTGACAAACAACTGTCCTCCGACAAAACAGCCACCGATGTCGAACAGCTCGAATGGCTCGAAAGGCGACTGATTGACTCTTGGCGCGATTCAGACGTGCGGGGGCGGGTAATTTACCTGCACCATCCCCCCTACGTAACCGAGGCGACAAAGTGGAATCAAGCTCAAACTTTGGCCGTGCGGTTGCGGTTGCGCGAGGTACTCGACGGGGTGCGCGATGCAGTTGGAGAAGTGGCGGGCGGGCGATCGCTAGTAGATTTGGTACTGACCGGCCACGCCCACTGTCTGGAACACCTGAAGACTGGGGATACCGGACACGGCGACTCTGGGATTAATTGGATTGTTTGCGGGGGAAGCGGTCACAGCCTGCGCCGCCAGCGCCCGGAAGGCCCGGTGTTGGAGGAACCATCAAGTCCTGAAGCTTATCGGTTGGGGCGCGAACCGGGTGTCAAAACAGCCGGCCGGCGGGTAGCGGAATCTTTGCTATTTGTCGGCCGCAGCGGTCAAGGTTCCCACAAACGCCGTCCTTATTCGTGTTTGCGGATTGATGTTCTTGACGGGACTCCCCCCAAGTTCCGAGTCACACCTTTGGTTGTGGAACGATTTGAGGGCAAATGGCAGGATATCGCGATCGAACCTTTTGTGATTTAACTTTGTTTCTACCTTTGATGGTTCCGACTTGGGCGATCGGACTTTTATGAAAAACTGAGTCCGAACGATCGAACTAATTGCATTGTTGGCGATCGGGATTGAGTTTTGCCGAAGCAAAAAACTTAATTCCTAAGTTTGAAACTCTCAAAATTCTGTCTCCCACTGGAAAATTTTTAATCTTTGCACTCAACTCAATTCAGGAGAAAAATTCAATGATTGCCAACTTAACCGCCACCGGTTGGGAAATTATTTATCACCGCGCCCACGCTTTGCTGGCCGCCCAACTTGGCGGACAGTGGAAGCGCTCGAAATCTCCGCTTCGCCTCTACGAAACCATAGCCGCGATTTCTCACCACGACGATTTAGAAAAAGAGTGGGAAGAGCATATTTTGACTGAAGCCGGCGCGCCCTTTGATTTTACCTTGGACACAGAAACTTCAGTGCCTAAAATGAAAGGATTGACCGAGACTTCTATATATCGGGGGCGGTGGGTAGCAATGTTGACTTCCATGCACATGAGCTATCTTAATGAAGGAAAGCGGGGAGAGTCGAAGGAACTAAACGATTTTTTGGACGAACAACTCGCAAACCAAAAAAAATGGCGCGAGGAGTTTAAGATTTCTAAAGAAGAGGCAGAATCAGCTTATGCTTTTTTCCAGTGGTGCGATCGGCTATCATTAATTCTGTGCAGCCGCGAGTTGCCCGCCGGAGAACGATCTTTAGAAATTAGTGTCGGCCCCGACGGAAAGCGCTACGATATTCTACAGCACAGCAACGAACTCGTAACTGTAACTCCTTGGCCTTTTGAAGACGATAAGTTTACGGTGAACGTCGAAGCGTGCCGCTTAGATAAAGTCAAGTTTGACAGCAATGAGGAAATCAAAGAAGCGCTGGCAAAAGCTCCGCGCGAAGTGTTAGAGTGGACTTTTGTCAAGTCTTAATCAAACCTTTGAAAAATAGGTGAGGTTTGTTTTCGGAGTTGCTCGTTACCAGGTTGCTCGTTACCAGGCATTGCTCGTTACCAGGCATTGCTCGTTACCAGGCTCTGCCTGGTAATGCAGATCCGGAGGCTCTGCCTCCTTCTTTCTTGCAACTTACAAAAGAGAAGACTGTAGTAGTTGTTTAAGTTATTAAGTTTTCGATCCTAAGAGCGATTTAGGGGGATATAAACTTCGATACAAACGAAAAAAATCGATGATTTCAGTTCAGCCATTACCTATTACCAATTACCGATTATCAACTATGAAACGTTCAGCCTGCCTAATCTTTAATCCCGTCGCCGGCAACAGAGACCCAGACCAAGACTTGGCGATAATTCAGGATATTTTAGAGCCGTTTATTGACTTAGATATTGTGCTGACAACGCCAGAAATAGACGCAGATCAACTCGCCCACGAAGCAGTTGCTAGGGGAGTTGACGAAATTATTGCTTCTGGGGGCGACGGCACACTATCAGCAGTTGCTGGGGCGATTGTCGGCACAAATATTCCTTTAGGAATTATTTCGCGGGGAACAGCAAATGCTTTTGCTAATGCTTTAGAGCTTCCGAATACAGTTGAAGCCGCCTGCGAAACTATTTTGGGAGGGTTGAGGCGGGTGGTGGATGCGGCGACTTGCAACGGTAAAATGCCGATGGTTTTGTTAGCTGGCGTGGGTTTTGAGGCGGAAACTGTCGAATTAGCCGATCGCGACATGAAGAATCGCTGGGGAATGCTGGCTTACATTCTGTCGGGAATTAAACAGTTAAACAATCTAGAAAGATTTGAAGCAGAAATCGAGACAGAAGATAAAATAGTCAGCGTTACTGCTGTAGCCGTCACGGTGGCGAATGCAGCGCCGCCTACTTCGATTTTAGCTCAAGGCCCGGCGGGGATTATTTTTGATGACGGCTTGCTGGATGTGACGCTGGTTGCGCCTGAAAATCAAGCTGGGGCGATCGCAGTTTCTTATCACCTATTGCAAACAGCTTTGACTGGCAATCCGAGCGATCGCGATGACATCGGTTATTTTCGCGCCAAAAAAGTAAAAATTACTACCGATCCGCCTCAGAAAGTAGTTGTAGACGGAGAACTTTTCGGCATGACTCCGATTACTATTGAGTGCGTTCCCGGAGGTTTAACTATTTTTGTACCGCGACTTGAAGAACAGCAAGCAGTGGAAAAACTCACCGGTTTAGCAGATATCGAAATTACATTGAAGTAGAATTATAGTATTTCTCAGAAAGATGAGGTGCCGCTGGGCATAGGGCATAGGGCATAGGGCATAGGGCATAAGGCGATCGAACCGCTATAGCTTTTAGACAAATCCATAATAAGGTTTGTAGTGAGGACTTCAGTCCTCAGAACTCAAGTGTTAGCGAAGAAGGACTAGAGTCCTCACTACGAACCTTAATTTTTATGCTTCTAAAATTTGGCGAATTCGGCGCTCTAAACCCACATTCAGCAGATGTGATTCATCTTACTGGTATTTTTGAAAAATCAAAGCCAGCAAACTTTTTTTAGTCTAAT
>NZ_JAUBTX010000062.1:0-34785 GCF_036705185.1 Microcoleus sp. B4-D4
CAGGATAATCTAATTAATGTCATAGTTTTTGGTTGGAATAAGGGACAAAAACAAGAAGTAAACATGGGCGGAGTGACCAACCAAAACTTTGTCCAAATACCGACCGCCAAAGTCAAAGAAAGGTTGCAACAAGAATGCGATTTAAAAGGGTGGAAATTTGTCGAGCAAGATGAATCTTACACTTCAAAATCTAGCTTCCTAGACCGAGACATAATGCCCGTGAAAGTCGGTGAAAAACCCGACAATTGGCAGCCCTCGGGTAAGCGAATTAAACGAGGTTTGTACCGTTCTGCTCAGGGACTAATCTTAAATGCAGATGTTAATGGGGCAGCAAACATCATCAGAAAATCAAAGGTAGCCATAGACTCATTAATTGAGCGAGTGGGTAGTGGGTTATTGACTAACCCTTTAAGAATTAAACTTTGGGCGGATTCATCCCCCAAAGTTTGTCCTTAAGAATCCCCGTGTCTTTAGACCGGGGAGTGTCAAAAAACACTAACAACACATATTGCACGACTGTCGAATCTAGCAGATATATAGGGAATGAATAAGCAGCTAATATTTTGACTGACCCAGATACTTTATCGGGAAATGCGAGCCTTTTAGAAAATGCCAGGACTGACAAGACGAATAAAATTGCGTATGCTTGAGCAGGTATTTTAAAAAACGATCGCAGAAACCATCCCTCCGCATTAACTTCGCCGAGCAGCTAATATTCCCAAATGCTTGCTAGATAAAATAGGATAGTTGCTCCTAAAAGTTGCATTCTTCTGCGTTCGAGAACGGGTTGAATTTTGTCATAGGTTGCGCCCAAAAACAAACCTGTTGAAAATGGCAAAATCCAACTAAAAATCCAGCGATCCATCAAAGGTAGAGGTATTGATATGTATTTGAAAACTGCCAAGTAAAAGAATATTGTAAAAATTGTTTGAATTGTCAAACCCAAGAGTAAAATTTTTCTGGTTCTAAAACTCTTAATTTCACTAGCAGCCACCACCAACCGTAGCATTGAATAATTACAACGATGAAGTAATAGGGAGCCTTTACTGAGCCGGTCAGGATATCTCTAAGCAATGAGAGCAAATCAATTTTTGGGAGCGATCCCCAACTATTTAAGATGTACAAAGCTACTGACCAAAACAAAATAGGGAGGTATAATTCTTGACAGTCTTTTTTTGAATATCTGTGCGGGATTATTTTGATTGTCGGTTTTGTTGGTGAGGAAAAAACCGCTCAGCAGTAAAAATGCAGGTACGCAGAACAGTTGCAATGTGTCGATCGCGATAAACAGTATTCGGTCATCGCGAAATGCCGAGAATCCAGCATGAATAATCACAACACCGACGATCGCTAAAGCTCGGATCAAATCAAATTCAGCGAACCGATTAGAAGCTTTTTGCATGGTAAAAAGTAGATGCCACAAATTAGGGTCAAATCAAAAATTTTCTGTCTTACGGGCTTTAACTCTAGCAGAAAATATTATTTTTGCTCCTATTTTCACAAAACTTATACCAATTCAAAAAAATCTTGCTACAATCCTCAATCTGATACCAATGATTAAATTTTTCACATTCACAAAGTGGGGAGTCGGACACTCGACGGTGCCGTTTCTCTAGAACTCGATCGCCCAATTTTGTGCCAAGTCTGCCGGAAAGGGCAATAGCGTTGTTCTACCACTGGGACGATCGCCTACAAATTCAGAAAATTACCCCTAAGTCGCCGTTTGGTCAAAAGCAGTTAGCTAACCCTTGTTGTGATGGATGTGCGACGCAGAAACATTATCCAACTGATCGCGCCCGTTGCGGATCACGCGCAGCATATCGCTGAGCTTGTGCTCGATATTATCCAGCACTTGGTCAGCATAATCGTCCGCGCCGTTTTGAATTTCCTCGCATTCAGCCATCGCCCTAACTCTCATTTCTTCCAGTTCCTCTTGAGCCTGGTAGCGAATTTGTTCGACTTCCGCCAGCGTCGCCTGCTGAATTGCCTCGCAGTCGAGCAAAACTTGCTGTCGCAACTGATCTGCTTCGATCTTCGCCTGCTGGATCAGGCCCATATCGTTTAAAAGTTCTGCGGCTCGCTGTTCTGCTGCTTCTATCACTTCCTGAGCGTAGATTTGGGCTTCTTCGAGCAGTTCGTCCTTGTGCCGAATGATTATCTCGGCTTCCCCAAAGGCGATCGGCAAATTTAGCCTCACCAAGTCTAACTGATCGAGCAACTGCTCTTCATCCACCAGAGTACGTCTGGTCAGAGGAATGCGCGGACTGTCGAGAACAATTTCCTCAAGCCGGTTCAATTCCCGCTGGATGTCTACTCCTGGGGTTCGGGTGGGTTCTCCGAAAGCGGCTGTGTTCTGAGGTGATTCATTCTCAGCGCTGCCGGCGGTAATATCGGGTTCGATGCGATTTGGTTCCTGCTGGCGTAACATTTGTAAATATCTAGGGCGACGTGTTTCGGAACAAGATGATCTACGGAGCCACCAAACTTGGCGATTTCTTTAACTACACTACTACTTAAAAAGCTGTACTCGTTAGAAGTTGCCAAAAAAACTGTTTCAATTTCGCCCAGAAGGGTTTTATTGGTGTGGGCCATCTGGAGTTCCATTTCAAAATCTGTTAATACCCGGAGCCCCCGCAGCAGCACTTTGGCTTGTCGAATCTTAGCATAGTTTACTGTCAAACCCTCAAAACTGTCTACTTCTACGTTTGACAAGTGTTGGGTACAGCACCGGATCTGCTCGATCCGCTGCTCTACGGTGAACAGAGGGGTTTTGCTGGGGTTTTTGACTACGGTAACAATTACCCGATCGAACAATTTGCAGCCCCGCTCGATAATGTCTGCGTGACCAAAGGTAATGGGGTCAAAACTGCCTGGATAGATTGCAATCACGAGTTGGGCCCAACGGGGAGAGTGAGGGAGAGGGAGAGAGGGAGAGAGGGAGAGAGAGGGGGAGAGTGGGGGAGAGAGGGGGAGAGAGTGGGAGAGTGGGAGAGGGGGAGAGCGGGAGAGGGGGGAATTACGAAAATCTTCCTTGATTTTCCCGACAACTGTCAACTGTCAACTGTCAACTGACAACTGTCAACTGTCAACTGTCAACTGACAACTGACTTCTACTTTTTCAACGAATGAGCTTTGTAAAAAGTTTCGAGGCTTGGCCTGTCGCCCACAAACCGCCAGTGCCAAGGTTCATAACTGACGCCTTGGCGGTTGTTTTTGGGGAAAGACATTTCAAAGCTGAAGGCGGGAGCGTTGGCTTCTAGCCATTTGAATGCTTGGGTATTGTCAAAGCTTTGACTGAGGTTAGTTTCGGGGGCGGAGCCGTCGCCAATGTCGATCGCGTAACCGGTGTGATGTTCGCTATATCCAGGAGGGGCGCTGACTTCGGCTCGCTTGGTGGCGTTTTGCCTGCGTTCGGCTTTTACATCAAAAAATACGTGTTGTTGGTCTTCTACGGAGCGAAAGCCGGATATGGGGGCGAAATAGATCCCTGATGCTGCGGCGGAGTTGGCCATTTCCTGATATTTGGCTGCTGCGGCTTTGCGGAGTTTGATGCCACCGTCGGAGGTGACATTTACCAAGTCTGCGGCTGGTGCTTCTGGGTAAGGCAAGTGTCCCAGCAGGTTGTCTGGGGTTGCGGGTTTTGAGCTAGTAGTTGGACTTGCGGCAGATCCCGAAGGCGAACTCGCGGCTGCTGGGTTTTTTTGACTTTGCTCTGCCTGACTGGTGGCTGGGAAAAAGTTAAAGTTGAGGTTCAGCCAAATGCTGACCCCACAGGCTAATGCCGCCAACCCTAGCAGTTTCCAAATCAGCCCTTTTTTCTTGGACTGGCTCGATCCTGCTTCTGGGTATGGGTGGTCTCGCACTGCTTCTGGAATTTCGTCGGCGACAAGCTCCGAGGCTTGGGGGGGTTTTCTTGACAGACTAGCGTTATCCAAGCCAGCTCCACTCCTGCACTTCAATAAGGCTCAACGTTACAAATTGTAGACCGATACGGGCGATCGCACAGCTACAATTGCCGCTGAGTACATATCATCTCTTCCAGACTTCGCCATTTCTCCTCCGCCAACTCTCAAATATGTTTTAGTTGGGCTCCGATGCCGCCGGTTTTGGTCTAACTGGTTGGTACTGGTTTATTTTAAGTGTCATTTGCTACTTTTGGGCAAAATTTCACAATTGTGCGATCGGCACATCAAACGTCCGCGCCAATTTTAGCAGAGCACGAATTTGTCAGCCATTGTCAGATTGGGCGATCGGGCATAATTTTTCAGCGTGCTGTAGCGATCGCCCGATCGAGTGGTAATCTCTGTCAGAGTCCAACCCTTGTCGGCCGCTAGCTCTGGAAACAGAGTATATTGAGACTTTTTGAATAGAGTTTGTTTAGCAAACCCCTTAACTAATTTTATTCGTGAGTAGATCCGTCTGGCATAATTGCACCAGTGAGCGTAGCATTTTGAAATTCTGCTCCTCCTATTTTTGCATTTGTTAAGTTCGCGCCAGATAAGTCTGCAAAACTTAACCTTGCCGCGCGGAGGTCTGCTGACATTAGGTCAGCACCACGCAGTTTTGCACTGTTTAATTCAGCTTGTCGCAAATCAGCTTCAGTTAAGTCGGCTGTCGTTAGATCGGCACTAACTAATCTTGCATCATTCAAGTTTACCTGCTTCAAATTAGCTCGACTAAAATTACAGTTGTCTAGCCTTGCTCCCTGAAGCTTTGCCCCACTCAAATTCGCATCTCTAAAATCGGAACTATTCAATTGCGCTGAACTCAAATTAGCGCCTTGTAAATCTGCTCCTTTTAAGTTAACACCGATCAAATCCCTACCAGTTAGATCGACATTTGGCAGCGATACATAAGGAGCAATTGAGTAAGCGCCCGCTTTCACAGGATCGAAATCAGTAGGAAATAAAGTTGCTTCATTATAAATCGCTCCTTCAAGCTGAATACCCTTGAGATTTGCTCGATCGAGGTTGGCTTCTAAAAGGTTAGAATTACTCAGATTTGCATTTGTAAAATCAGCATTGTTTAAGTCTATTTTTCTTAAGTATAGCCCGCTTAAGTTAGCTTGACTGAGGTTTGCAGTTGTGAATTTTGTTTGTTGACTGAGTTTAGCACCGCTGAGGTTGGCACCGTTCAAATCGGCTTCACTAAAATTTGCATTTTCTAGTTTTGCTCCTCTTAAACTCGCCTTACTCAATTTGGTTTTTTCTAGTTTAGCCGATTGTAAA
The DNA here is from genome assembly GCF_036705185.1 of Microcoleus sp. B4-D4. Classification (NCBI taxonomy): domain Bacteria; kingdom Bacillati; phylum Cyanobacteriota; class Cyanophyceae; order Oscillatoriales; family Microcoleaceae; genus Microcoleus; species Microcoleus sp. B4-D4. Next base: position 5,229 of record NZ_JAUBTX010000062.1, read on the forward strand.
TTAGCCTGAACAAGGTTAGCTCTTGATAAATTAGCCTGATAAAGATTGGCTGCATATAAATTAGTCTGAGAAAGATTGGCATTGATTAAATTTGCCCGATCGAAGTTGGTACTGGATAAATCCGCCTGCTCAATGTTGGCATCAACTAAGTTTGCCCGCTCCAGATTGGCACTGGATAAATTTGCCTTAGAAAGATTGACACCGCATAATTTAGATTCGCTAAAATTTGTGCTACAGAAAAGTCCATTCCTCATATCTGCTCCGTTTAAAATTGCCCCGCTGAGGTTGAGTCTCTGCCAATTAACACCCCTTAAATTAGCTTGTTTTAAATTAGCTTTGCTCAGGTTGATATCAGGAGCTAGGTTTTTACCAGTTAGATTAGCACCAGCTAAATTAATACCCGTAAAATCCCTTTCTCCCTGAGTGTAACGCTCCCAAAACTCCTCAACACTAACAACAGGTTCCAGACATTCCTCAGACTCATCCTCCACATCCTCCCAGCTATCGTCTAAAGCAATATTTTCAGCATCCGCCGCCAATCCTTCCAAATAATCAGCTCGATCGATGTCCTCCGAACTCGCTGCAAACCGCCTCTCAATTTCCTCTTCGTTTAATACTTGGCTGCTGTCAAATCGCTCAATTAATTGCTTGACAATTTGGAAATCATTAGTGCGAAGTCCCACTTCTTTTTCTGCACTTTCGTCGCTGTTAGTCAGAAAGTTATGGCTCCCCAACATGGCAAAACTCGAATCACAAACTAAAAAGTTTTCGTGAGTACCAAATAAATAAAGACAAAATAGATCGGGAAATTCGCTTTCTAATTCTTGCAAATCTGCTAAAGCATTGTAGCGCCATCCTTTGCCGATTTTTTGCCTGTCTCCCAGATAACCCCAGCCAATATCTATCAAACATCCTCGGTTCAAACACTCTCTAATTTTTTGCAGCAATTCATCATTAATGCTGTTACAATTAAGCCAAGGGCAAACAATAATCAGCCGCTCTTGTGCTACTGATAGAGCCTCCACCAACACAGCGCGACTGTTGGGACGATCGCATACTAACTGATACTGAAAGTCTGACTTTGGCTTTTCTGTGTCGGTGTCAAGTTCGATCGGCTGCTCTGAAATGACAGACATATCGCTATTTCCCAAACCACACGGCTGTTGCAGGGACGCAATTTCAGCAGTCAAACTTTCTAGCATTTGCGGTTCGGGGCGATCGTTAAATCGCTGTTTCTGTGCCTCTAACTGCCTCTTAAGTTTGGCTAAATATTTTTTCAGAATAACTTGCTCTTCTTCAAGCTGCAATACTCTCGCGGCTATAGATCCTAAATCTAGTTCGGTTTCTGACATAGTGTTCCCCTGAAATCAAAAAAAACTTTAAAAATCACGTTTGGGAATTTAGCGCCCGTTCAAATATTACCAACTTCTGCTAACTCAGCACCACCAACAGCATCTTCCTCTTCCCCTTTCTCCCCTGCATCAACCGCAACCGTTAACTTCAATCCCAAAGCCTTCAGCCAATGGGCTAAAGCATAAATTGTCGCGCTTCCTCCTAGCGACAACAAAGTATCCAACTTTTCCAAATGCAAATTAGCATCCTCCGCAGACATATTTGGTTCGCCCAAAGCCTCAAATACATCTCGCAGTGCTTTTCGCATTATTCCCATCTCTAAATCACCTTCTTCCTCTTCTCCAAATATTAGAGAAAGGTAAGCAGCAGCATAATTTGGACCTTTGAGATTGGAAATTTTAAAAGAATGATAGCTATAACTAGCCGGCATTTTGGCTTCTTTCATAATCTCTCCAATATTCTTTAGCATTGCTAATGTCTCGATCTTCAGTGCTTTTATCCCCACCGCATAGCAAAAGCACGATCGCAGATCCCACTTGTCAAAAGTAGACTCGGTAGCCTGCGCCATAGTCGATTTTAAGTTCGCAAACTCCTTCCCCAACTGAACGACAGTCTCCCAAATTGTCACTGCTAACCCGTTCAAGCCTCTTGTCAATCCAGATTTTAGCGTTAACATCTCGCAGGGAGCCAAACCATTCGGCAAACGAAACTGTGCCATTTTGTCTAATATAACGCTTAATCTCTCTGGTTGCACTTCCATAATCTCAAGTTTAGCCGATCGCCCTAACTGACAATAAAAAACCAAACATTACCAAATTCACTTTTCTCTATACCTCTTGCAACAATCACAAATTATCTGAAATTATCTGTATCTATCAATGTTGCATCTGGCTTGAATATGCGGTTTAGATATCGATGACGTGACTTATGTAGTGCAAGTCTTTTTTTCCGATTTTTAGGGTAAGAGAGACAGAACCTCCCGCTCTGCATTATCAGCCAGAGCATAATAACGAGAAAAAAAATCACATTTATTTTGTACTTTTTATATGAATTAATAAGGCAATAAATACAATTTTGCGTTGTATATTGACTGAATAAAGATTTGCTTAAAAGGTATAATTTATTAGTTTAAAATTTACATTTGTGAGCAATTATGGTATGTAAAAATGTAGGGTAAAGAATGTAGATTTTAAGTATGTTAACAATTGCGAAATGTGAGTTATGATAGAAAGTTTGGCTGCGGCGCGCGGCTTGGTTGCAGGCGCAGCGTTTCTGTTCGAGGAAAGCAGGATGCGCCTCGCTTTGACTCATTATTTTTTATGGTTTCTTTCGATGCGAAGTAAAAATAAACTTTTTTATTACGGATTTACTGTTTCTGCATTTGTTTGTTTATTTGTTTTTTTAGGCATGAGTGTCTTTTCTTTCGCGAGTTCGGCTCAAACCGAAAACAAATTTCTCTCCGCGCGGGAAAGCGATCCGATCGCAATGGGCTGGATGCAAGGTTTCCCAGCGCCCAAAAATAAGCAGTTGAAATTCGCCGACGGCTCGTTTTTCCAGTTTCCCGCCCTGCGCTGGAGCGTGGCGCACATGAACGAGTTCATGCCCGCCGTCAACGTTTCACGCGGACTGGGCGCGCCAGATCCGCTGCCTTACCGTCTCGATCCACGAATTGACTCGATCGCGTTCCGCCCGCTGAATGCCACTAAAGACATGACATGGGAAGAGTCGCTGTGGCAAAACTACACAGACGGCATTCTGGTTTTGCACCGAGGCTCGATCGTTTAGGAAAAATACTTTGGTGCGCTGGCGGCCGACAACAAACACGCCGCGATGTCGGTGACGAAATCTCTCACCGGCATCTTGGGCGCAGTTTTGGTCGCCGAAGGCAAGCTGGACGAAAACAAGCGGGTAGCCGAATACATTCCCGAACTCAAAGATTCCGCCTTTGGCGACGCTACCGTGCGCCAAGTGCTGGACATGACGACTGCGCTGCAATTCAGCGAAGAATACGCTAACCCCAAAGCCGAAATCTGGGAGTATTCCGGCGCCGGCAACCCGTTACCCAAACCCCAAGATTACAGCGGGCCCGTGGGCTACTACGCCGCGCTAAAAACGGTGAAAAAGGCCGGCACCCACGGCGAAGCCTTCGGCTACAAAACCCCCAACGCTGACGTAGCGGGCTGGCTGGTTGCCCGCGCCAGCGGCAAGTCGGTGGACGAACTTCTGGCCGATCGCGTGTGGAGCAAAATCGGCATGGAACAGGACGGCTACTATTCGGTGGACGAACTGGGTACTCCCTTCGCCGGTGGCGGCTACAACGCCGGTTTGCGCGATATGGCACGCTTTGGCGAGTTGATTCGCAACCAAGGCCGCTGGAAAGGCACGCAGGTTTTGCCCGCCCGCGCGATCGAAGATATCGCCGGCGGCGGCAGCAAAGCCGCTTTCGCCAAATCCGACCATCCCGAATTACCAGGCTGGTCTTATCGGGATATGTGGTGGAATACCGGAAACGCCCGCGGCGCTTTTGTGGCGCGTGGCGTGCACGGACAAACGATCTATTTTATTGATCCCGCAGCCGAAATGGTCATCGTGCGTTTCGCCTCCCATCCCATCGCTGGAAACAGCGCTAACGATTCGACTTCACTACCAGCTTACGAAGCTGTCGCCCGGTATTTGATCGGAGGAAATTAAGTTTATGCAGCCTACAACTCTTTTCGATTTGAGCGGCAAAGTCGCCATCGTGACCGGCGGTGGCAACGGCATCGGTGCAGCCTGTTGCCGGATGCTGGCTGATTTTGGTGCCACCGTTGTTATTGCCGATTTGAAAGTAGCGGACGCCCAAAAGGTTGCCGATGAGATTGGTGCCAGCGGCGGCAAAGCTTTGGCCGTGGAGTGCAACGTGCTCCGTGACGAAGATTTAATTGGTTTGGTGGAACGCACCATCGCCGAGTGTGGAAGCATTCATGTTCTGGTCAATAACGCTGGCGGCGGCGGTGCCGGCAAAGAAAGTCCGTTCGAGATTTCGCAGCAGCAGTTCGAGCGCCCCTTTCAACTCAATGTTTTCAGCGCGTGGCGACTGTCGCAACTCTGCGCGCCGCACATGAAGGCGGCGGGCTACGGTTCGATGGTCAATATGTCGTCGATGAGTTCCATCAATAAAAGCCCCGCCATCAGCGCCTACGCTGCTTCCAAAGCCGCCATCAATCACATGACGGCAAACCTGGCCTTCGACTACGGCCCGGTAATTCGCGTCAATGCCGTGGGCCCTGGAGCTGTCAGAACGGGTGCCTTGGCTTCGGTTCTGACTCCAGAGGTCGAAAAGCGAATGCTGGCCCATACTCCGCTTGAACGCTTGGGCGAGCCTGAAGACATCGCTGGAGCCGTTCTCTATTTTGCTGCCCCTGTATCGCAGTGGGTCAGCGGACAGGTGCTGTTCGTCAACGGCGGTGGCGTGCAGACGCTGGATTAAGCCTGTGATCGCAACACTCCTCGGACACTGCACGGCTGGGATTTTATTTCGAGGCAAGTCGGTAAATGCTCGATCGGCTTGCCAGCTCTGTGGTTGCGTCTGCAGGGGCGATCGCCCCTAGTGGTGTTTATTATAAAAAAGATCGGTAATAATGCTGGCGTCTGTAGGTCAGGCAAAATGTCAATTCGGCAGAGCCCGATCGCCCCTTGACTTCATGCGCTACAATTATTAAGAAATCTTTAGTTAAATCCGTTTAACGTCTCAGACGCATTATGAGTCTTCCCATTCGCAACGTCGCCATCATTGCTCACGTCGATCACGGCAAAACCACCCTTGTGGACGCTCTCCTCAGACAGTCCGGGGTCTTCCGCGAAGGGGAAGAAATCCCAGATTGCGTTATGGACTCCAACGACATCGAGCGCGAACGTGGCATCACCATCCTTTCCAAAAACACCGCTGTCCGATACAAAGAAACCCTGATCAACATCGTCGATACTCCCGGACACGCGGACTTCGGCGGCGAAGTCGAACGAGTGCTCGGCATGGTTGACGGTTGTTTGCTGATCGTAGATGCCAACGAAGGCCCGATGCCACAAACCCGCTTCGTGCTCAAAAAAGCCCTGGAAAAAGGACTGCGCCCGATCGTATTTGTCAACAAGATCGATCGCGATCGAGCAGACCCCCACAAAGCCGTCGATAAAGTTTTGGATCTGTTCCTCGAACTAGGTGCTGACGACGATCAGTGCGAATTTCCCTACCTCTTCGGTTCCGGCTTAAGCGGTTACGCCAAAAAACACCTCGAAGACGAAGGGGTAGATATGAAGCCCCTCTTTGAAGAAATCCTCGACCACGTACCACCCCCAGTCGGCGACCCCAACAAGCCGCTGCAACTGCAAGTAACCACCTTAGATTACTCAGAATACGTCGGTCGCATCGTCATTGGCCGCATCCACAACGGCACGATTAGAATTGGTCAACAAGCAGTCTTAATCACCGAAAGCGGCGCGCTTGTCAAATCAAAAATCTCCAAATTAATGGGCTTTGAAGGCCTGAAGCGGATTGATATCCCAGAATCTTCTGCTGGTAATCTTGTCGCAGTTGCCGGTTTTGCTGATGCGTATATTGGCGAGACAATTACCTGTCCCAACGACCCGCAAGCGCTGCCTTTAATCAAGGTAGACGAACCAACTTTGCAGATGACTTTCTCTGTGAACGATTCCCCTTTCTGCGGTCAAGAAGGAAGTTTGGTAACATCGCGTCAAATTCGCGATCGGCTAATGCGAGAACTCCAAACCAACGTCGCCTTGCGCGTCGAAGAAACCGAATCTCCCGACAAATTCCTCGTATCCGGCCGCGGCGAACTTCACCTCGGAATCCTGATCGAAAATATGCGTCGCGAAGGATACGAATTCCAAGTATCTCAGCCACAAGTAATCTACCGCGAAGTCGGCGGTCGCCCCTGCGAACCCTTTGAATGTTTGGTATTAGACGTACCCGAAGAAGCAGTCGGCGGCTGCATCGAACGCCTCGGTCAGCGCAAAGCAGAAATGCAAGATATGCACGTCAGCAGCACCGGCCGCACCCAAATCGAATTTTCAGTCCCCGCTCGCGGTTTGATTGGATTCCGAGGCGAGTTCATGCGCTTGACTCGCGGCGCTGGAATTATGAACCACAGCTTCCTCGACTATCGCCCCCTCGGTGGAGAAATTATCGCCCGTCGCAACGGAGTATTAATTTCCTTTGAAGAAGGAGTTGCAACTACTTATTCACTGAAAAATGCTGAAGACCGTGGCGTATTTTTCATTACCCCTGGAACCAAGGTTTACAGAGGGATGATTATCGGAGAAAACAACCGAGATGAAGATATGGAGCTGAATATCTGCAAGTCGAAGCAGTTGACAAACCACCGCGCATCTGGCGGTGAAGAATTGGCGCAATTGCAAGCACCAGTCGATATGAGTTTGGAGCGCGCTTTGGAATACATCGGTCAGGATGAATTGGTGGAAGTAACACCGAAATCAATTCGCTTGCGGAAGCTTTCTAAGAAGTTGGTTAAACGCTAAAAAAACTTAAGGGCTGGCAATTTGGCCAGCCCTTAGTGTCAACTTCAAACTGTATTTAAAGGCAATATTAATTTTTATCGAAATCAAAAATAGGTAAAAACGATGTCAACAGTTTATCGTTTAAAAGCCAGTGAACTAGATCGTAACTTTTTAGAACAAATTAAAGCGATTTTTGGAGATAAAGAGATTGAAATAATTGTCTCAGAATGTGATGAAACCGAATATATTTTGAAATCGGAAGTCAATAAAACCAAACTGTTGAAAGCTATTGAAAATGTTAAAGACAGACAAAATTTAGTTGAAGTCGATTTACAGGATTTGTAATGAGTAGAAGAATTATTTTTGAATCTTCTGCTTTTGCAGATTTTAATGAATGGGCAAAATTAGACAAAAAGATTTATCGCAAAATTGTAGAATTGATTAAAGATATAGATCGATCGCCCTTTGAAGGATTGGGCAAACCTGAACCTCTGAAATACGAGTTAAGTGGTTTTTGGTCGAGGCGCATTGATAACGAACATCGTTTGGTTTACCAAGTTACGGAGGTCGAAATTGCGATCGCAGCTTGTAAGAATCATTATAGTGAATGAAGCTTTAAGCAATGTAGCGATTGCTCTTTTTATCAATTTACTAAATGCGATCGCTCTCAATCTTCTTGTTGAAGTTCTTCTATTAGATTAAGTACCTTTTGGTAATTTTCTTGTTTTCCCTGCACCCGATATAAATTTTTAGCAGTGTGAAAATCCTCATCGGCTCTTTGGGAATCGCCCAGTTCATAGTGGACAATACCTCGGTTGTAATAAGCTTCAGCAAAGTCTCGTTTAAGCTTAATTGCCTGGTTATAATCCTCAAGCGCTTTCTCTTTGTTCCCCAAGCTATAGTGAATAACCCCTAGGTTGTAGAATATTTTAGGATTATTAAGATTCAGCTGAGCTGCCCGAGTATAATCTTCAAGCGCTCTTTCCAGATTTCCGGATTCCAAGTAGACATCACCTCGATTATTCCAAGCAAGGGCATAATCAGGATTTAGTTCAATTGCTCGGGTGAAATCTTTCAGTGCCCCTGGCACATCCTTCATTTGTACACGAGCAAAACCTCGGCTATTGTAGGCTTGATGATTGTTAGGATCTAGTTGAATTGCTCGGCTGTGATCTGCCTGTGATCCTCGGTAATCACGTAATTCACAAGAAATAATACCCCCGTTTTTGTGAAAATCTGAACACTTAGGATTGAGCAATATCGCCTCTGCGTAATCTTCAATTGCTCCCGGCAAGTCTCCTAGTTCATAGCGAACCTTAGCCCGGTTATTGTAGGCATCTGCATAATCAGGATTGAGCTTAATTGCTCGATCGAAATTTTCAAGTGCTACCTCAAAATCTTCTTCCTCAGCCTTTTTTATTCCCAGTTTATTGAAATCCTCAGCACAGAGAGGAGAGTTCGCTCGCATCCTCTCCAACAAATCATCAATATCACTCTCCGAAACAGAAGGTGTAGTCTCAGGCTTATTTTCAACTGAGTTAGATGACCGGGTTTTGTATCCTGCTTTCTCCAGCCAAGCAATGATACATCTGGAGTCTTTTATCTTGATGTCTTCTACTTTTCCGTGAGTAAGCTGTTTGACATACATATACACAGTGTTACTTAGATCGGTTCTCAATCCTGGGTAGTCCTTCTGAAGCTTTTTAGCTATGTCCCTAGGACTACAACCACACAGCAATCCTCGCAAATGCCGCTTCTCGACTTCTGTAAGTTCCCTTTCTTTATGCGGTGCTACTTCTCGCTTGGCATTGGCCAAGTCTTTGTACAACCGTTCTAACTCCCAGTCATTAGCAGCTAGGATGAATTCTTCTGCTGGCGAATACTGATGTTGTGCCATTTATAGGGTGTTGTTGAGTTCCTAACAAACAATCCTAACAAACTTTCTAACACTTGTTGGGTAGCTGCCAGATAAAGTTCGGCGAAGCTAGGGATGTAGTGATTCACTACTCAAAACTTAAAAAAATCTACGTCTACAACTCTGACGGAATTAATCATGTACAACAATAATCAGCACAACGAAGCCGAATTCTCCCAGCCACTACCCCCGCTTTCCCAAAAACAGGAATACGACTTCCAAACTCAAAAGAAAGTAGGAAAGACAGGAGAGGCGATCGTAGACCAGTGGTTGCAGATTCATGGCTATCGCATTGAGGATGTCTCAGATTTGCCACAGTATCAGAAAGCAGGTATTGACCGCGTACTAATTCGCCCAAACGGTTCAACTGCAACTGCTGAGTACAAGACTGATATAAAAGCCAAGCAAACTGGAAACTTGTTTTTTGAAGCTTGTGACGATCGCAACCGTCCCTGTTGGGGATGGACTTCGCAAGCCGATCTCTGGATATTTTTCATTCCTCAACAGGAGATATTGGTCGTCGAACCGGGTAAATTCAGGTTGTTAGTTTCGCAGCAACACCCAGAACTCCCGCAGAAAGTAGTACCAAATCGAGGCTACAGTGTAACTGGATTACCTGTTCCATTAGCAAAGGTGCGGAATATTGCTAGTCACGTTTTCAAGTTTCCTGACGTTCTTTTCTAAAAAGAGACTCGCTGTTAATCTGGCGATCGCCTTGAGTAGGCGATCGCCATTATTCGAGTAATAATACTTAGCAAACGCTAATTGGGCGATCGTTATGTTTTAATAAAAAATTGAGCAAAATCCAAACAAAGCCAGCCATGAGTCCTAAATCCATAGCCGTAATCAACTTCAAAGGCGGAGTCGGAAAGACCACCGTCACTTGGAGTCTGGGAAATATTATATCCCAAGGAACCGACTTAGAAGTCTTGATGTTAGACTTAGATCCGCAAATGTCCCTCACAGAGGCGATCGGGCTTAACGAAAATACAGGTCATTTAGATGATAAGTTTGGTAAGTGGTACGAAAAATCTCTGAAGCACAGACTCACAATTTACGACGCCCTCGAAGTCTTTAAAAAAGCCGGACAAAACTTTAAATTTCCCGTTGGTTTCGACACGATTTATCAGATTGACGAACAATTACATTTTATCCCTTCAGTTGAAGAACTGTATTGGTTGGATTTGGATGGATTTGAGGGAAAAAGTGTTAAAGACTTCATCCGCCAATTCAGCGGCAAAATCGCCAACTCTCCCAATCTCCCCAAATACGACTTGATGCTTTTTGACTGTTCGCCTTCCTTCAGTCTCCTCACCTATAGCGTACTCTCTTGCTGCGACTTAATATTAATTCCCGTCAATCCCGATTATTTTGGTTCTAGGGGATTGAGTTTAGTTTTAAACTCGCTCCAGAAACGGATTGAACCTTATCCGTTTCCCAAGATAGCAGTGTTTATGAATAAAGCTAAAACCTATGGAGGATTGCTGACAAATGAAGTTCAGTTTTATATGAGAGAAGTTAAAAGACTTTGCGCTGAAATATCAAAAGACAATAACATAGAAGTGAGATTTTTGGAATCGACGATTCGGGAAAGCGTCGGGTTGAAACGGGCGATTAATGAGGGAGAACTGCCGCGAGAATTAGTTAGAGAGTTTGAGCAACTGTGGCGCGAGTGTGAGGCGTATCTGAAATGATTAAAAAAGAAATATTTGGTGCTAATGAGCAAGAAAGCGAGGGGTTAGTTGATGAAATTGGCGAACTTAAGGAAATCTTGCGGGAGGTTTCCAAAAAATTAACCAGGATTGAGGCTCAAGTTAAGCGGGGAGTGCTTTCTGCTGGGTCTAAAAATTCGCAATTATCTACGGCTGCTGATGTGAATAAGCCTGCTAATTTATCGGCAGGAAATGTTTTAGAAGTTTATGAAGAACTGCGTTTGCAAGCTAAGAAGGGTCATGAATTAGAGGTGAGGCAAAAATTGTCGGCGATGAGTGCAACTGACTTGAATTTGATGTGTTGCGAGTTGGGGATGCCACCCAGTAGCAAGAATCCATCTCGAAAAAAAATGTTTGAGCTAATTATTGGTAGAATTAAACAGAGTTTGATGCTGTCGCGACATATCGATCGACAAACACTTTGAAAATTAGAAGAGAAATCGATAAAATGCGTTTTAACTTGCATTTCCCGCTGCGATATGGAACAGCCAAGAGGCCCGTTCCACAAAAGCCTCTTCCACAAGAGTTTAAGTTGAGTGCCGGGTGGGCATCTTGGCCGCCCCTGAAAAGCTTGTTGCAAATTCTGCAACTTTTCAGATTAAATAAATTATGGCCGATAAGTGCGATCGCCCTCATCTCCCTAACACTCTCAATCACCAGGTTTTTGAGCCTGCAAAGCCCTCCGACAATCGCAGCCCAAAAATCAAGCATACTGGCATTTGTGGCTCTCCAGAGGCGCGGCAGCGAGAACAGATCCCCTTTATTTGCGGTCAATGCTACCAGTTCCGCTCGCCGCGAACTTACACCTAATATAGATGTTATCGCTCCCCTAGTGTGGTCGCCCAACGGCCAGCAACTGGCTTTCGTTGGCGGATACAGCGACATCTATACAGTCAATGCTGACGGTTCTCGACTAACTAAACAGTTTGCTGAGGCTGGTTGCAAAGCAGCTAATTTTGAAATAGCTTGGTTTTCCAACAGCCAGAAACTTGTTTTTGCCCGTTCCTGTGACGGTTCTACCTCTGATTCTCCCGGCACCCAATCACTTTATACAAGCAACACTTCTGGCATTAAAGGAACTAAATTAGTTCTGGAGTTGGAACTAGGAGGAGAGCCGCCTAAAACGGAAATTTCATCACAATTTTACCTTTCGCCGGACGGTCAGCAGGTAGTATTTGTTAAGGATAAAAATATCTACAAAATGAATGCCGACGGTTCGGGAATGACCAAACTAACTAAAAGTCCCGGCGAATATATATCCGGCGGAGGTCAACTTGTTTGGTCGCCCGATCGCACAAAAATTGCTTTCCTGTTCGGCGCTTATCCGAAACAGCAAATTTACACAATTAATGCCGATGGAACCAACCTCAAAAAATTGACAAACAACCCGCAAAATGAGGTTTACAACGGCAAACTATTGTGGTCGCCCGACAGCAGTCGCATTGCTTACTATTACAATAAACCTGGCGATTCATCAGGCGAACAGCAAGATATCTACCTGCTCGACATTAAGCGGGGGACAGCCAAGAACCTCACCCAAAAACCCAGAAACTACGACGAACTTTCATGGTCGCCGGATGGCAAACTTATTGCCTTCGTCGCCGGAGACTTCAACAATCAAAAACTATACACAATTAATGCTGACGGGAACCAGCTAAATCAACTAGCTACCAGGCTAAAACCGTCGGGAATTTCAGAATTAGCTTGGTCTACTGACAGCCAGCAAATTGCTTTTATATTTAATGAAATCCAAGGAGACAAAAGCAACTTGTATGTAATTAATCGGGACGGTTCGGTATTAACTAAATTAACAAATGACCAGGATTTGTATCCTGGCAATCCGGTTTGGCAACCGCAGTAAAGTTACGGGTTAATTAATACAGTCGTGGATACAAAAAGCAACGGAGGAGGACACGGCAATGCCGTTTCCCTACCCGAAAAAAATCGTAGCACGGGCGAATACCCGCCCGCGATCGCGAGGGATGTAACTAAGTAATTGGACAGAATTAATTACACACTGATTTTTTGCTGATTCTTTACTAGGCAAGGCTTGTAGCCCAGAGTTTTGTGTAATTAATTGTGTCTTACTACTTATCGCCTGATTAATTAATTGTAGGGAAACGGCACTGCCGTGTCCTGACTGTGGGTAATATTAATTCCCATGCCACCGGATTTAATATTCTGCGTCTAAGACTTTCAAATTGGGGAAGAAGCAAGAATTTTTTTCTCCTTTAATTGCTGGTTAACTTGCAACTCATCTCCCTCAAGTTCCAAGTGTTTTTCATCCTGCACTTGTTTGTCAATTTTGGGCAACTTTAAAATCGCCCCAGCCAAAACCCAGTAATACACTGACACTGGATCTACATCCAGCGGATAGTATTGAGGATTGATCGTAATAAATCCCACAAAAACCCAAAAACTAGCTCCGTAACTCCGCAAATTTTTGTCTTTCACAGCACGGTAAGCTCGAAAAGTTAGAAAAGCTAAGTGTAAAAGCATGATTTGAAAAGCAATCATTCCCGGATAACCTAGTTCGTACATCAACTTAGGTTGGAAAGTCTCAATTAGCTGCGTGAAACCAAAAATCCGCGTTGAATTAGTAGCTCGTCCCACACCTCTACCGAGAGGTTTGTCAATGATAAAATTGTGGCTCTGCTCGAACTGATTAAACAGAAATTGCTGGGGCGGTGCAGCATTCCAGCGGTCAACAAAACTCTCCCACCGCTGTTCGACAACTCCCGGATTAGTTGCTGCACCGAAAAACAGCAGAATTGCCAATCCTGCACCGATGGGAATAAATCGTTTGAAATTAACAAATTGACCCGTGAGAACGAGCAGGATAGCGGTGGTAGCTGGAACCATAACTAAAGCTGCTCTTTGACCGGAAATAACTGCATTAGCAAATACTAATGCCATGCCAAATAAACCGATAACTCGCCACCAGAATGAAGGATCGCAAAAGGCTGAAGCAAAGGTTAAAAAAGCATTAGAAATTAAAAACCAAGCCCACTGCCAAGGGGCTACAAAAGTTCCCGGTAAGCGGATAAACTTGACTTCGGGACTGAATACCAGAGAACCTCCGACAAAACATCTAGCTTGCAGCGTGGCTTTATATAATTCTTCTCCGGTCATTCCTCTGGTGCCGGCGCACTTGCCACTTTGCAGCAACAGGTATTGAATCAAACCGAGAAGACAGCAGGCGATCGCCAAAACTACGTGCATTCTACCAAAAAACACCAAATCCTTTTTAGTGCGGATCAGATAATAGGTACAAGCAATCAGCGGTATGTAACCTATCAATACTTTTAAGCCGAGAATTGCTTGCAGAATGGGTTTGTCGCCCTTCATCGGGTGGAGTTGCATTTCCCCGTTGACAAAAATTAAAGTCAGCATTGCCATCATCAACAGGATGCTGAAGGTTGAAAGCATTTCTTTCGGAATAAACAGGGGTAACTGTTTCTTTTTGCAGCTTTGAATGAGGCCGATGAGAGCGGGTATGTAGAAAGCATCTTTGGCTACTTGAAATGCAGCATTCCCGCCGCCAATTGCGTAAGTAATTGTACCGCTAAAAGGGAGGTAAATTAGAAAACTCCACAAAGCTTGACGGGGGTATTTGTAGGAAAACTGCAAGATGGCTACAGCAACGCCTCCTGCAATAGCAATCTTAGGGCGGGCTACGAATAACAGGGGGATGCTGACAGCAACGCTGACCAGGCAGCAAATGACGATCGCCTGTACTAATTCATTGCGCTTTTCTGAAGTTTTGCGTTTTTGTGCGGCTACTTCTTTTTTGCTGAGTGCTGTTGTTTTTTCGCTGTGCTTGTGTTTGGATTTTTTGGATTTGCGCTTGGTTTTCAACATAACTTCTAGAAGGGATTTATGTAGAAGGCTGAAGGCACTCTGATGTAGCAGGCTAGAGATGTATAGCATTTCTCATAAAGATGAGGTGCCGCTGGGCATAGGGCATAGGGCATACTTCACTTTCTTGACAACGGCTATAGAACGTAGAATTAATAGAATCAAAAATATTTTGGTAAGTGTGGTTATTTATTCTTAAAGCCGATCGCGCGCCAAAAGATCGATATAGATTGTGCGCCTGACTGGGGCGGGCTTAACTGACACTCGCGACCTTGTAAAATATGACGGCTGCATCATCTATAATGTACAAATCTCGAAAGCATAATTTTAATCGATAGCTGAAACTGAATATGAAGTTAACAAAATTTGTATCGATCGCCATTGCCCTGTTTGTTGGATCGAGCGCCAGCATATTATCTAGCAACAGTAGAGCATTGGGGGCAGAAAAAGTTGTCCTGACATTTGGCCCGATCGCACAAACCATCAATATCAGCGACTTAGAAAACTTTGCTAAAAACGGCACGACGACACCAACCATCAAACAAATTATCGGGTTCTCCAAAATGGACCCACAAGTGCTGCAGGGATTGATGAGTCTAGAAATCGGTTTAAAGCCCGCTATTCTGGCGAGGGTAGTTTACAGTACGCCAGGAGAAAAAATTACGGACGAAATCGGTCAAGCAATTCGGACTCACCGCCGCACAGAAAGCGGCAAAGCCCTGCGGGCTGCGGTGATTCTGGCATCCGGCGACGACGGTAGGCTGTCGCTGCTAGAAATCCTGAAAAAGTATCCTCTGCCGGAGGTTTACGTAGATGTTGCCAGCCTTGCGGCCACAGTTGGGAAAGTTCAGGGTTTAGTGGGGAACGTGCAAAACCTGCTGCAAGAGTCGATGCGCGAGACAACTCGGACAACTCGCACCGAAACTCCGATCGCACCTCGTCCCAGCCTTCCGCCAACAACTCCGCCTCCGGCACGTCGTCCCGCACCTGTACCCCTACCAGCACCTGCACCACAGCCTGCGAGCCCTGTCAGAGGACTTTGGTAAGAAACGAAAATTTAATAATTTAAGAATCTCCTACAGTCTTCTCTCTTGTAAGTTTCGAGAGCAAAGGAGGCAGAGTATCGTCTATCTGCATTACCAGGCAGAGCCTGGTAATGCAGATAGACGAGCAACGAGCAAATGGGGACTTGGATTCGGAACGATCGAGCCAATTGGATTTTTGGCGATCGCAATCATTTTTTCTTCAGCAATTTTTTAAGCAACTTAGGAACCTCCGAAGGCCGAGCCGCCACGGGTATTTCCGCCTCTTCAAAGGCAGCCATTTTGTTATCGGCCTTAATTCCAAAGGCTTTCTGGGCTGCAGCGCGAGAACTGATCAAAATGCCGGCGTGGCCCAAAGACGGGCCCTTGGGAACGTAGTGTCCGGCGAGATAAGCAACTACGGGTTTGTCTATTGCCGAAGCGATGTAAGAAGCCGCAGCTTGTTCGCTCCAGCCGCCCGCTTCCCCCACCAACACTATCGCCTCCGTACAGTCGTCTTCGTCCAAAATTTGCAGCCACTGCATAAACGACGAACCCAGAATCGCGTCGCAGCCAATACAAACAGCCATCGACTGCCCCAATCCTGCCCCAG
The DNA here is from genome assembly GCF_036705185.1 of Microcoleus sp. B4-D4. NCBI lineage: Bacteria > Bacillati > Cyanobacteriota > Cyanophyceae > Oscillatoriales > Microcoleaceae > Microcoleus > Microcoleus sp. B4-D4. Next base: position 21,213 of record NZ_JAUBTX010000062.1, read on the forward strand.
TCAGTTCGAGAGCAATTTCGTAAGTCAAAGTGCTGCTGCGGCTGATTACCCCGATCGAACCGGGAGTGTAGAATTCTTTGGGGTGAGTGCCCAATAGCAGTTTGTCCGGGACAATAATCCCCGGACTGTTGGGCCCGATTAACAAAGTTTCGGTGGCCTCTGCTTTTCTGACTAAGCGCACCATATCCAGAGGAGGCACTCCCCCGGTGACGATCGCAATTTGCCGAATTCCTGCGGCGATCGCTTCTTGAGCCGCATCCAGCACCGCATAACGGTCTACCAAAATTACCGCAGTGTCAACGTTACCCACTGCCGCCACGGCTTGTTCTACCAAATCAAAAATCGGAATTCCCTCCACCTCCTGCCCGCCTTTACCGGGACTGACACCGGCGACTACATTAGTGCCGTATGCTTTCATCATCAGGGCGGTGCGGGTTGACGCTGGAGATTCTGTAATGCCCTGTACTAGGACTTTGCTTTCAGGAGTTAAATTCATTTTTTGCCATTTGACAGTCCTTCACACTCGTCTTTTGCCGATCGACTGCCGCTACTTGGCCGAGGCTACAGAAGCGGCCGCAGCCCGATCCAAACTGCTAACTAGCTGCACCGGCAACTCTCCCAAACGCTTTTTTACAGCATCAGAATCGATATCTACCAGACGCAGCACAACTTGGATGTGGCGGTTGGCGCGAGCTTTCCGTTCCAAATAGCCGGCTACTGCGGCGGTGATTTCCTCAGTTTTGGAGGCGCGGGCCAAAATATTGACCAGTATCACCTTAACGTTTTTATTTTGAGCGACTAACTCCAGGGCCAATTCCGCGCGATCGCGCAGGGCATTTGCTGTATCGTAGGGGTTTAGAGAACCCATATTCACAAAATTAGCTGGTTTTCCTCCTTGGTGGGCTACAGCATCCAAAGTTGCCATTGTCAGGCCCATTCCGTTGCACAAAATCCCGATATTCCCATCTAGTTCGATTAATTGCAAAGATTCGGAATTCGAGATTGGGGATTGAGATTTTGCGTCAAACTCCGGCAAGTGCTGGGCCGGAGAGTGAGAATTGTGACTCGCGCCCGCATGGGGATTTCTCCTGTTTCCTACGAACCCGCTGCTTTGGTTTTTACCCGAGAGTGCGGCCAAGTCTGGATGCCGCCCCAAAGCATCGTCATTGGCGCTGACTTTACCATCTAAAGCCATTACCTCTCCCGTAGGACTGATGCCGAGAGGATTGATTTCTACTAAATCTAAATCTTTTTCGACAAACAGTCGGTACATTTTCTCGACGATCGCGCTCACCGATTGAATCAAGTCTCCCTGCAATCCCATTTTCAGCATCAAACGCCGCGCGTAGAATGGCGAAAATTCTTGGTCTACGGCAACTTGCTGCATTTTGTCGATCGACCCTTCAACATCCATACCTCCTTCTCTCGAACCCAGAAGTACCGGGCGTCGCGCTACGGGGTCTAGGAGTACCGCCAAGTACAATTCTTGGTCAGCGTTGTACTTCGCTTCGGCCAGCAGGACTTGGGGATATTCAGACTCGATCGGCAAATTAAAAATTGTTTGAGCAGCAGCAACTGCATCGATCGTATTTTCCACAAATTTAATACCACCCGCCCGGCCTCGTCCCCCAGCGCGCACTTGCGACTTGAGTACAACTGGGTAGGGAATTTTCAGTCCCTTGAGGTCGGCGGGATTATCAATCCGTTGTGATGGCAAAATCGGAATTGCCATCTGACGGAATAAAGATTTAGCTTGATACTCTAACAAATCCATTTTTAACTGAATGTGAGTGGGAAGTCCCGCACCCTACCTGTACTCAGGTGGGTGACGGGATGAAAACGAACCAGAAACAAGTTGAGCGATAGCGAATCAGTGATACAATTGCACTATCTTGACCACTATCTCTTAGGCGAAAACCAAGCTAAACGGAGCGTGTAGTCAGAAAAAGTATGGGTCTTAGGAACTAGGACTCCTGCCTGTGGAGGGAAGATAAGACTACTTGCTTCAACGGATAGCAACAGCACATCCCAATGAATCAGGAAGCCAGTGCTGTATGCTACGCATCAGCGTCTGGTAGTTCACTAACGGGTGATATCATTTCCGGTCGATCTTCGTAACAAAAACGGTTCGCGCGTGCGGACTAAAGTCCGCTCCCGGATTGCCTGTGCAAGTCCGCACGCGCGATCCAATTTTATCGTTGTCAATCGACCGGATGCGATATGACTGGTAGTTGGCAACAAGCAATTGGCCGTAATTGGCAATTCATAATTATTAGATAATAATTGGTTTTTTGTCAAGTCAAAACTCAAATATTCTGGCTTTTAATTTTTATTTTTAGACTTTTGTATAGCCGATTACTTATTCGCAACAGATCGCCCATCGCCGATTACTTAATCGGTTTTGGAGTGTTTTTGGCGATCGATAAATAAATTGCCAAATTTCACTGTCCGATCGGGCGGCGATATATAACCTTCGCAAAAAAGATGTTCCGCAACCGATTTGCACTTGCCGTCAGTCGATTTTAAATACTTCGGCTTCTCTAGTCATTAGTCATTAGTCATTAGTCATTAGTCATTGGTCATTGGTCATTAGTCATTAGTCATTAGTCATTAGTCATTAGTCATTGGTCATTAGTCATTAGTCATTAGTCATTAGTCATTGGTCATTAGTCATTGGTCATTAGTCATCAGGCAGAAGAAGGAAAAACGAAGAAGGAAGAAGGAAGAAGAGATATAGCGGTTCTCATAAAAGTGAGGTATGCTTTTAGGCCCGATGCTTTTAGGCCCGATGCTTTTAGGCCCGATGCCCCATGCCCCATGCCCCATGCCCTATGCCCTATGCCCTATGCCCGATGCCCTATGCCCTATTAAATGGATTTACTTAGCAGCCCCTTGATGGACAGTTTTGACCCATTTTAGCCGCTTGGGACGCACCGCAATCCGAGCCGTCACACTCCCCACCAGCAGCCAGTGCAACATATACACAGTACCCCGTAGCGTTTGCAGGAAGGTGACAAAAACTCTTTTCACCTCAAATTTCGTCTCTTTGCGAGTGCGGCGCAAACCGACAAACATTCCCACCAGCGACAAGGTAAGGGTCATAAAAGTTATGGGACTGGCTAGAGGCATCCGGCGCAGCACAATTGACATCAAAAAGTCGGGTAGCGCTACTGTGGGCAAGAAATATTGAGATACCCAAAATCCAAATAAATCCCAAGTTTTCCCGATTCCCATGCGGTTTTGCAAAATTAGCTGCCAGTAGTCAAGATAGCGCTGATAGCCGCCTTCTGCCCAGCGATTGCGCTGGTGCCACAGAGCCCTAGCGTTGGTGACTCCTTCTTCTAACACGGCTGGGAAAGGCAAAAATTCAATGTCCCACTGGTCTAGGTGCAGCCTTACGGTCAAATCTAGATCGTCGGTAATCGTTTCCTCGTTCCAGCCGCCGCAGCTTTCTAAGGCGGTGCGGCGCATGAATTGGCCGTTACCGCGCAATTCTCCAATGCCGCCGATCGCAGTCCGTTGCTGCTGGAAAAAACTGTCGAGAGCCATTTCTGCTTCTTGGCCGCGAGTCCACACATTCACCCCAGCATTGGCGATGGCTTTTCTGACTTGCACCGCCCCTACTTGTTCTCGATCGAATACCGGCAGCACCCGGCGCAGCAAATCCGGCGTTACCGTCGCGTCGGCGTCAAATATTCCCACAAATTCGCCGCGAGTCAGCGGCAAGACTTGATTTAGGGCTCCCGACTTGCCGCCGCTGGCATTGACTCCTCTGCGAAATACTTTAAGTTGCGGGTATTTTTTGGTTAGCTGTTCCAATACCAGTGGCGTACCGTCGCTGCTGCGATCGTCGATCGCCCAAAGTTCGTAACGGTCGATCGGATAATCTAAATTGCAGATTGATTCTACCAATCGGGCAATCACCGCTTCCTCATTTTTCGCCGCCACCAGCAGCGAGACATAAGGCCAATCTTCTCGACTTTCATCTGAAAGAGGAGGGAGTGCGGGTTTGGGCCCGGCAAACAAAACTCGCAGCGCTTGCATCCACAGCAGCCCCGTCAACCCCCACACTACCCACGCACCCCAGGAAATCCAGTGCAGGGCGATCGTTCCTCCCCAAACCGCAGTCAGCACTACCGCAGCTTTTGCTCGCCTTCCCCGGTAAAGATTTTGAGGAAAAGACGGAGAGCCCGGCACAGACACCGCCACCGGGATCTCTGATGAAGTTTCCGCGTCAAACACCCTGTCCCCCATGTCTGGTATGGCAAATATTTTGCTTGCCTTCGAGTTCGAGGTCAAACTATTGAGCTCTTCTCTAGCTAAATCAGGGATTTCCAAGTTAAGCTCGGTGCGAGCGTCGTTTTCTGGCCAAGAACTCTCCTGCATAGGTTACTTGATTAAACAACCAATAGTTTTTGATTTTATAGATAAGTATTTACTGTATCAGTTTCTGGGCTTTTGTCGAAAGCAGACGCTGGCACGCTTGCAGGAAAACCCGCTGCTGGTTTGACCCGCCCAAAAACGGATACTGTCGTGCCACGTACAGGAGTTTTTCGCTGTCCCAAATTTTCAACCCCTGTTCGAGCCTGCTGATTCAGGGCGCTGCAAGTAAATCTAAAATCTAAAATTGACTGGCTTTTGCTTGCGCTTAGCCTAGAATATCTGCTAGTTTTTGCAGAGCAGCTCAACTAATCTGCTAGTAGTAATTATCAGGATGTGGAAATATGTCTCTTCCTCAACTGAAGCCAGCCGACGACAAAGAAGTGAAAGTCTACGCTCCTTTCTGTCAGGAGCCCCGGCGCAAGTTTTTGCCGCACGCTATCGGTCTCTACAAGCTCAAAAGCTTGGAGGGGGCCCGAAAAATTGACGGCGGCGAGGACGTGCCGTTTGTCGCTAGTTGGAATATTTCGTCGCTGCCGATCGATTTGACCCGCTGTCGGGTGTTGTTTGACGGCAATGCTGAACTCAGCTACGAAGTAACGATGCAAAGCTCTGAATTTGTCACTTGTTTAATTGAGGTACTTTTGACTTTTCAGCGGACTCGTACTAGCGTCGATTTTTCTAAAACGTTTTACCGCAAGCTGATGCGAATGGATGATTAACTTTCCCCGGGCCGGCACTCCCGAAAGCCTGCAATTGAATGGCGCTATAACTGGCGCACCAATCGTGTAATGCTACCACTGACGGCGACATTACACGATCGGTGCGCCAGTTCTATTATTGATGCTCAATAGAACTGAGATCGTTTCCGGTTGCATCGGAATAATAAAATCGAGTCAACAGTCAACAGTCAGCAGTCAGCAGTCAACAGTCAGCAGTCAGCAGTCAACAGTCAGCAGTCATGTATGAGTGCAACTGGAATTGATATGAGTTATGGCATTGTTCTCCATCACCTCTTTTGTAGTGCTAGGGGTGCGATCGCGATCGTCCGATTTCCTTTTTCAATACTCAGTATTGTAGAGTTTTTACTTGACTGAATATGACTAAAAAAGGCTAGAGATAAACATATTTTATCCGTAAATTATGGCGAAACGTTGCTGTAATGTTAATGGGAAAAAGGTAAGGGGGGAAACGGTAAGAAAGCAATCGATCGCCCTTGACGCAACTCTGTTGAGAACCGCTCTCTGAAAAAACTGGTGTGAAAAACTCAGAATGTCAAAGAATGCGGACAAAAGGGTTGCGAACACATGAATAACACATTTAATTAAAAAAAATAATCTGACCAAAAGTGACCAAATCGAGTATAATCGAATTGCGAAATTGAGTCGCAGTGGAAAAATGCTGTTGAAAAAATTAAATTTATTAAAATAGACAGATGCAAATTGAGGAGAGAAGGCGTAACCAAATTGACTAAATATTTACTGATCGGTTCGACAAAAGCTTACAGCGGTAAGTCCGCGATCGCCCTAGGGATGGCACTCGCACTCCCAGCAAAAGGACTCTCCGTCGCCTACGGCAAACCTCTGGGAACCTGTTTCAGCTCGGAGGGAGCTGGAACCGAGGAGGAAGACGTGCGGTTCGCGGTGGAGACGCTGAAACTCTCAGAAAGTCAGATGCCCTCAACACTGCTGTCTTTGGACGAGGAGACGGTTCACAAGCGTTTGCGGGGAGAAGACAAGACAGACTATCGGCTCTCTCTGGCGCAATATTTGCAAGGCCCCAAGGCAGACTTGGTACTGTTAGAAGGCCCGGCTAATTTGGAGGAAGGCAGTCTGTTTGACTTGTCTTTGCCTCAAGTAGCTGAGGCGGTTGATGCCTCTGTGCTGTTGGTGACGCGCCCGATCGATCTTTATATAGACGATTTGCTGTCGGCTAAACGGCGTTTGGGTTCGCGCTTGGCTGGCGTTGTCCTCAACGATGTGCCCTCGGACAAACTCGAATCGATCGCGACGACAGTGCGGCCTTTCTTGGAGGCTGCGGGTATTCCAGTTTTGGGAATGCTGCCGAGAAGCGCTTTGCTGCGGAGTGTCAGCGTCAAAGAATTGGTGCACCAATTGAAAGCCGAAGTGCTCTGCCGTCCAGACCGTTTGGATTTGATGGTGGAAACCTTGACAATTGGCGCGATGAATGTTAGTTCGGCGATGAAGTATTTCCGCAAAGCGAGAAATATGGCGGTAGTCACCGGGGGCGATCGCACCGACATTCAACTCGCGGCTCTGGAAAGCTCAACTCAGTGCTTAATTCTCACAGGCCACTTGCCTCCTTCTCCCCTGGTAATCGGCAGAGCAGAAGAAATGGAAATTCCAGTTTTGTCTGTAGATTTGGATACCCTAACCACGGTAGAAATTATCGACAGCACCTTTGGCAGCGTGCGCCTGCACGAACCGATCAAGGTGGAATGCGTTACTCAGCTAATGGCAGAACACTTTGACTGGGAAAGCACGCTCGCATCCTTGGGTTTGGGAGCGAAAGTCCATTAAGCAGGCCGCCGGAGTGTAAGAAGGCAGAATTTTTTTTTTGAATTAAACAATAAAAATGGAAAATTCTTAAATTCTCAATTTTTCAGGAATTCTACCTTCAGCTACGGCTGCTCAACGCCTTATGGCTCCCTCAAATCTCGCCATCCCCCAGTCAAATCTTGTAAATGTGCAATTTTTAACTGGTTTTTGGCGGCAATTGCTGGGGAGTCTGCTAAAATCCACAACGTAGTTTTATTTAATTTAATAAATTCTTTGAGTCAATCAATTGAGCTACCCAGAGTTGATGATTTTTTACAAGAACTTGCGGCGATCCAGCAAACCAGCTCCAAGCGGATTGCTCTTTTGGGTTCTCGTCACGTTCCTATTACCCACCAGCAGCTAATTGAGATGCTGAGCTACGCCTTAGTTCTGGGAGGCAATCAGCTCATCACATCAGGCGCTACAGGCACTAATTCCGCCGCGATTCGGGGGGCAATGCAGGCAGATCCTAATCTGCTGACGGTGATTTTGCCACAAAGTATGAGCCGCCAGCCGCGGGAGTCTCGCGAGCAGCTAGAACAAGTGATACATTTGGTGGAAAATCCTAAAAATGATAGCTTGTCTCTCCCGGAAGCTAGCGCCATGTGCAATCAGGAGATTATTTCTCGCTGTCAGCAACTGATCTGTTTTGCTTTTCACGAAAGCCACACTTTGCTGAAAACTTGCCAAGATGCGGAAGAACAGCGCAAGGTGGTTACTCTGTTCTATTTTGATTGAATTGCGAGGCGGATGATGCTGTTGGGATTGCCTGTGTCGGTTATTCTGCTTGATTGTATTGCTGTGGCGGCAGCGCTGGTTTATGCACCGTTTTTGGTGGTTGCCCTCGCCCGCTTGCAGCTAGGTTACGACCAAGCAGCCCCGCGCGCTATGTTTGAGAGGTTGCCGGATTACGCTCAGCGGGCAACTTGGGCGCACCAAAATTCGTTTGAGACGTTTATGCTGTTTTCAGCGGCGGCTTTGATGGCTTTTGTGACGGGGGTAGATTCGGAGGTGGCGGGTTTGGCTGCGATCGCTTTTACGATCGCCCGCTTGTTATTTTCCGTTTTCTATATTCTGAATGTGCCTCTGGGGCGATCGCTCATGTTTGCGATTAGTTCTTCTTGCACAGCTACTTTATTCTATTTCAGTTTGATGGCTGTTAATTAATAGTCAGCAGTCATTAGTCATTAGTCAGTTGGCAGTTGGCAGTTGGCAGTTGGCAGTTGGCAGTTGGCAGTTGCTAGTTGCTAGTTGCTAGTTGGCAGTTGCTAGTTGGCAGTTGCTAGTTGGCAGTTGGCAGTTGCTAGTTGCTAGTTGGCAACAGTCAACAGTCAACAGTCAACAGCTAACAATACGCAATGCCCAATGCCCAATGCCCATTACCCATTACCCATTACCCATTACCAATTACGAATTTATGGCTGCTAGTTATTCCTTTGATATTGTCAGCGATTTCGATCGGCAAGAAGTAGTTAACGCTGTTGACCAAACAGTGCGGGAAATTCAAAGCCGCTACGACTTAAAAGATACCAAAACTACCGTGGAATTGGGCGCAGAATCGATCGTCGTCAACACCGACAGCGAATTTACTCTAGATGCAATTCACACTGTTTTGCAAACAAAAGCCGCCAAGCGGAATTTATCTCTGAAAATTTTTGATTACGGCAAAATTGATCCGGCTAGCGGCAGCCGCGTCCGTCAAGAAATCAAACTAAAAAAAGGGATCGATCAGGAAATTGCCAAAAAAATCACTAAATTAATTCGAGATGAGTTTAAAAAGATTCAAGGCTCAATTCAAGGTGACGCAGTGCGCGTTTCTGCCAAGGATAAAGATGATTTGCAGTTGGTAATTCAACGGTTGAAGCAAGAAGATTATCCGATGGCTTTACAGTTTACAAATTATCGGTAAATTTTTGCAAGCTAAGTATGGGATTCCCAGTTGTGCGATCGCCTCGGAGAGTGCGATTGAACTTGCGTGGCACTTGCTGGGATTCAACAACCCTACTTTGCTGCAAGCCGATGCGGATGCTGGCTACACATATTTGCACCAAATCAACTTGTATATCACTTTGGCAATAGACTTGAATACAATAAATATTCTCAGCGTTCTGAACAAATCGATTCAGCCAAGCCTCAAGGTACTGATGAAATAAGGGTTTGGAAGCTCTATTACAGTTGCATTACTTTTTGGAACTGATATTAAGCACAGAAACTATATGAGCCATGAATTGCGATCGCTCCTCGATGCTATTCTCGGCTTTTCGCCATTGAAGGTAGGCGCTAACAACCTCTCCTTTGACCAACATGAAAATGCGGGAATCATCTATCATAGTGGTGATGATTTACTAACACTAATTAATGTACTCGATTTAGCGAAAATCGAAGCAGGTAAAACCACTATAAATCCTACAGGCTTTGACCTACATCTATTGCTGAAAAAGTTAGAAAATCTGTTACATTTACGAGCTCACAATACGGAATTAAATTTGCTATTCCAACGAACAGAAAATGTTACCGTGGGGGGAGAAATTCCCAAAACAGAAACTCGTTTGATAAAATCCCTAAAAAAACTTTATCGTCAATTGAATTTTGAGCAGATTGTTGATTTAGTTGAACCCCGGAGCGGCAATGTCTAAACTACTCAAGTCCGTTAGTATTTTTCTCATTACCTGCTGTCTGCTATTTGCTTGCCATGCTCCAAGACCAACCGAATTAAAACGCCCTCCCTTGAAAGTAGGATTTACCATTTTTGTTGGCTATAATCCAGTTATCATTGCCCAAAAAAAAGGATTCTTCAAAGCACAAGGAGTAGACGTAGAAATAATTTATACAAATTACAGCCAATTGCAACAAGCAGATTTCAGTGCCGGGAAGTATGATGGTGGTGGATTTGCCTTGGGAGGTTTTATGAGCTTGAGTGCCACAAATCCCGATATGCAAACTGTGATGGTTGTAGATGAAACCACAGGCGCAGATGTGGTAGTCGCACAATCACAAATTAAAACCATAGCTGACTTGAAAGGGAAAAAAGTGAGCGCAAATCTAGGCGCATTTAGTGAAGTTTTTGTCACTGAGATGTTAAAAACTGCCAACTTAACGAACGAAGATGTAAATATAGTTAAATTCGACGCTTACGAATTTCCCCAACGCTTAAAAAGCAAGGAAATCCAAGCAGGACATACTTGGGAACCCTATCTTTCTGAAGCAATAAAATTAGGAAATCACATCCTATTTACCAGCAAAGAAACTCCGGGCTTGATTTTAGATGTGGTTGCCTTTCGCGGTGAAGTAATCCGCGATCGTCCTGAAGATATTCGTGCATTTATTCGAGCATGGCTGCAAGCCGTGACCTACTGGGAAGCAAATGTTGAGGAAGGAAACGCTATCATTAGTAAAGCATTAAAGATTCCTAGCACTACACTATCCCTAGAGGGCATAAACCTCACTAATCTTGAGGAAAATAAGAAATTTTTTGACTCTGGCAGTAGTCAGTCTATCTACAAAACAGCTAAGATATATACAGATTTTTTTATTCGATCTGGCAACGTTACACGTATTCCCGATCTCAAAAGTTTGTTTAATTCATCTTTCTTATCTCCTCCTACTGTGCGCCCATGAATCACTCACTTTTAAACAGTATCCGTACCAAGTTAATCGTATCATTTCTCATGGTTGCTCTCATCCCTTTACTGTTGTTAGCTTATCTGAATAAACAAACAACAGAAAAGGCACTAACTGACAACGCACGACAAGCTCTATCTGCGGCAGCCAAGGAAACTGTTAACAGAATAGATGCGTTTATTGATGGTAATCTCAATGCCGTGCGCGTAGAAGCGATTTTACCAGGTTTATCTGCTTACCTGGGCCAAACGATCGAACAGCGAAAGGATAGTCCTGAAATGCGGTTAGCGACAGAAACATTAATCCGTCTCAGTCGTAAAGATATGCTTAATATTATCTCTTACGCTTTGCTAGATCTAAACGGACGGAATGTTTTAGATACGAATACACCGGATATTGGTCGAGATGAATCCAGTCAAACTTACTGGAGAGAACCGCTGCAAACTCAGCTACCTTTTGTCTCTAGTATGAAGCGATCGCCAACAATTCCCGATCTAATTCAACTGTTTTTTAGTAGTCCTGTTCGCAATGCAAAGGGAAAGATACTAGGGATATTGCGAGTATCCTACAATGCAACAGTTGTTCAGCAATTAGTAACTCGACAAACTGAGCGAGCCGGGCCAAAATTATCAGCAATTCTTTTAGATGAAAATTATATTTATCTAGCCCATAGCACTACACCTAAACTGCTTTTTAAATCCCTGGTACCTCTATCGTCTGATGTGGCAAATAAACTCCGAAGAGAAGGGCGTTTCTCAAAGGATTTAACGAAAGAAACTGGTACAAATTTACCGATCGTCAAGCAAGCATTAGATACCAAAAAATCCTCTTTGATAGCATCATTTACGGGAAATAATAATCAGGCAAATTTGATTGCGATCGCTCGTTTACAATATAAACCTTGGTCTGTGCTTTTCGCACAACCGCTAGCTGTGGCTCTAGCGCCTGTGGACAAGCAAATTAGTGATGCACTATTCCTATTTACACTAATCACTGGAGTAGTAACAATCATCGCCGTTGCCATTGGGCAACTACTGACTAAGCCATTGATTTATCTCGCTAATATCGTGGCTGAGTTTACTGCGGGTAACTTAAATATCCGGGTTAAAATTAACTCAAAAGATGAAACAGCTCAACTAGCACGAGCTTTTAATAATATGGCAGGACAGTTACAAACATCTTTTGAAACTTTAGAAAATCGTGTAGAGGAACGAACAGCAGAGTTAGTCATTGCCAAAGAAAAAGCCGAAGTAGCAAATCAAGCTAAAAGTAGATTTATTGCCAATATGAGCCACGAATTGCGATCGCCCCTCAATGCTATTCTCGGCTTTTCGCAATTGATGGTACGCGCCACAAATATGCCCCCTGAACAATACGAGAATGCCGGAATTATCTATCGCAGTGGCGATTATCTCTTAACGCTAATTAATAATGTACTCGATTTATCGAAAATCGAAGCAGGTAAAACCACTATAAATCCTACAGAATTTGATTTACATCTCTTGCTGAATGATTTAGAAGATATGCTGCATTTGCGCGCAACTAATGCTGGATTGAAGATGATTTTTCAGCGTACCGAAAATGTCGCCCGCTACATCTGTACCGATGAACTAAAACTGCGTCAGGTTTTAATTAATTTACTCAGTAATGCCATCAAATTCACCTCAGAGGGGAACGTGACTCTGAATGTTTTTCAGGGAGAACAAGAAACCACAGATGTTTTTCAGATTCATTTTCGGGTGCGTGATACTGGGGTGGGTATTGCAGCAGCAGAACTGCCAAAACTATTTGATGCTTTTAGTCAAGCCCAAGCCGGAAAAGAAATGCAGGAAGGAACGGGTTTAGGTTTAGCAATCAGCCAAAAATTTGTGCAATTGATGGGGGGAGATATTTCTGCAAAAAGTGAATTAGGAAAAGGTACAACTTTCTCATTCTATATTCAGGTAAAATTGGGGCAGAAAACCCAGAGCAAGAGTACAGGAGAATATCCCAGAGTGCTAGCACTTGCTCCCGGTCAACCTAGCTACAAAATTCTCACAGTCGATGATAAATATATTAATCGACAATTACTAATTAAGTTGCTCAGTCCCTTGGGATTTGAGGTGAAAGAAGCTAGTAACGGACAAGAGGCGATCGCAATTTGGGATGAATGGGAACCTCACCTCATCTGGATGGACATGAGGATGCCAGTGATGGATGGCTACGAAGCGACAAAATACATCAAATCTACCACTAAAGGCAATGCTACGGCTATAATCGCGTTAACAGCGAGTGTTTTGGAAGAAGAAAGGGCGATCGTGCTTTCAGCCGGTTGTGATGACTTCCTTCGCAAACCCTTTGTTGAACAAAGTATTTTTGATGCACTAACTAAGCATTTGGGTGTCAAATATATCTATGCAAAAAAAATATCTCCAGTCTTGGATGATACAGAAAAAAGCCCATTGACATCGGAAGATTTAACCTGTATGCCCCAAGAATGGATTAGTCAACTATACGCAGCGGCACTTGAGGCAAACACCAACCTCGTGTTACAAGTAGTAGGAGAAATTCCCCAAACAGAAACTCGTTTGATAAAATCCCTGACAAAACTTGCCAGTCAATTTAAGTTTGAGCAGATTCTTGATTTAGTTGAACCCCTAATAAACAATGAATCTTAATTCGGAAATCGAAAATAAAGGTAATATTCTAATTGTAGACGATCTTCTAGAAAATCTACAATTACTAAGCAATGCACTCCTCAAACTCGGCTACACTGTTCGCAGCGTCACCAGTGGGCGGATGGCACTGAAAACGGTGAAGGTAAAGCGACCAGATGTGATACTTTTAGATGTTAAGATGCCCGAAATGGATGGTTATCAAGTCTGTAGAACTCTCAAAGCTGATGCAGACTTGAGCCAGATTCCAGTGATTTTCATTAGTGCTTTAGATGATGTTTTCGACAAAGTAACCGCCTTTGAGTTAGGGGCGATAGACTACATTACCAAACCATTTCAAATCGAAGAAGTCGTGGCGCG